>NZ_JBBMEJ010000026.1:0-33361 GCF_040096615.1 Blautia aquisgranensis | reverse complement strand
GGAAGAGCCGGAAGTAACGGAGACACCTGAGGAAGAGCCGGAAGTAACGGAGACACCTGAGGAAGAGCCGGAAGTAACGGAGACACCTGAGGAAGAGCCGGAAGTAAAGACAACAATGATTGAGGTTATCGCGGATGATGTAAATCTTCGTGTCAGTCCATCAACAGAGGCCGAGAGTCTGATGACAGTGGAAGCTGGTATGCAGTTCACTGTTCTGGAAACAGTTACAGCAGAAGATGGGACAACCTGGTACAAGGTTTCTTATGAAGAAACAGAAGGTTACATACGAAGTGATATGGTGAGGGTGATTGAGGATAGCGACGAGGTTGAAGAGGAAGAAGAAATTCAGCCTGAAATTACCAGATACGATTATAAGAGTGAGGAAGTTAATGTTAAAGTCACCCTTACTGATCCGGCAGATCTTCCGGATAACGCAGAGCTTTCCGTAACACCTGTAGAACTTACACAGGAAGCGGAAGCCCAGATCACCGAAAAAGCGATCAAAGAAAAGAAAGCCATTGAAAAGCTTTATTCCTACGATATCAAATTCCTGGTAGATGGAGAAGAAGTTCAGCCGGGTAATTCGGTAAAGGTAGCGGTAACGCTCAACAATGAGAAAAAGATCAACGACGCAGACGTATACCATGTAGACGATGAGAACAATATTGAAAACATGGATGGAAACGTTGATAAGAATGGAAATGTTGAGTTTGAGACTACACATTTTTCTACTTATGTAATCGTAGATAACAAGCGTAATGGTAAGATTAATGTTACAATAGAGCATTATGACGGAACGACGAATCCGGCAAGCAAGATTTATGCGGATGATGTTCGGACACTTACAATCGGTCAGAAGGTAGATTGCAAGAAAGCTGAGAACTGGGATATTTCAAAAGTGGAATTGGTTACTGACAACGGAACATCTACAGTTAAGCCGGGTGAGTTTAATGTGGCACAGGATGCTACTGTTAAAGTATATTATGAACCGGTAACTGTAAATTTCGCCGGTGCGCCGACATTTTATGATTATACGGTAAAAGCCGGATCGGACTATTCCATCAACCAACAAAGTAATTACGGTAAGAACAAAGACAGCAATAATAAGCTGACCATGGGTGAGGCAAAACAAAACTACCAGAATTACGGATATAATTGGAAGAAAGACGGTCTTAGCGTTAACACATGGACAGGAAGTGACGCTGTCATTAAAGGACTGCTGAAAGGTCTGGATGCAGACGGAAATGTTGAATTTAATTATCCGGATCCGGGCTTTTTCACAAATTCCGATCTATTGGCCGGAAATTCAACGGATAATTATTTGAGAAAAGTCTACAGGGATTATACGCTGAATTTTGACAGAAGCGGAGATACTTATACATTAACCGGCGTAACAGACGGAAATGGTACAAATGTAACGGAACAGTATAATTTAGATAAAAATGGTAAATCCGGAGCGGATTTCTTCCCGTTGGATTCTGTTCGATCAAGTTATGAAAAAGCTTATACCAGAAAGGTAGATAGTCAACTTACAGAGGATAATAAAATCCACAATTACTATTTTGGTATGCGCTATGATATTAAATTCAAACTTGGTGATTATATAGGACCATTAAGTTATAGTTTTACCGGTGATGATGATATGTGGGTCGTTCTGGATGGAAAACAAGTAGTTATTGATCTTGGTGGAATCCATAACGCAGCTACTTCTACTGTAGATCTGTGGAAGTATTTGTTAAATACAAATCAGGACAAAACCCAGCTGACAGATGAACAGAAAAAGGCAGAGCATACCTTAACGATCCTTTATATGGAGCGAGGTGCAGGTGCTTCCAACTGTTATATGAACTTCACCATTCCAAATGCCAAAATTTCACAGGTCACAACAGACGCGCTTGGAACACTGACATTTAACAAGGTGAATAAAGACGGTACCGGACTGAGCGGAGCAAGTTTTGCTCTTTATACAGATGAGGATTGTACTACACAGCTTGAAACAGCTACATCTGTTGGGAAAACCGGAACCGTAACGTTTGACAGACTTCGAGCAGGTACTTATTACCTGAAGGAGATCCAGGCACCGGAAGGATATGTTTTGTCGAACGAGAAGTGGAAAGTTGAGGTAACAAAAAATGGTGATAATGTTACCACAACGCTGAAGGATAGTGAAGGAAATGTTGTAGAAAATAATCAGATTTCTAATCAGAAAAGAGAAGCGATTATTGATTCCAGTATGGATTATGACAAGACTGCAACAGTAGCAGACTGGGACAAGAGAACATACAATATTAATATCACAGCTTCTTCTAAATCAACAAGCAGTTCAATCATAGAGCGAGAGAGCGTAGCCGACATCATGATGGTATTTGACATGTCTGGTTCTATGAATAATGATGGAAGTATTCGAAAATTTGGTTACTTTAATTCAGTAGAACAAAGCTTGGATAAAACAAAAGTATATTACTATAATACAAATGCAAACACAGCTAGTGTTACCGGAAATACATATTATTCCAATCCTATGATTTATGTTGATGGGAAATGGCAGTATTATAATGGAAGTTCATGGAAAACATTGTCTAATAATTCTAATAGTATGGTATATACATGGAATTCCAGGATCACAGCCTTAAAAGAAGCTGCAATTGCTTTTATTAAGGATACTGCATCGAAATCACCTAACAGTAAAATCGGTATAACTACATTCGATGGATACATTGAATACATTGGATGGAATGGTTATTATGCAACGCGCGGAAATGAAATACAAGCAATTACAAAGGTAGGAAGTTCACCATCTTCAATGATAAAAGCTGTAAGTAAGATTACAGCAGATGGAGGAACATCACCACAAAAAGGGCTTGAGAAAACAAAGATTCAGTTAAACAGTGTAAAGGATGATAACTTATCTAAGTATATTATTCTGTTTACAGATGGAGCTCCATCAGAGTCGAGTGATACATCAGAGACGGAAACAGCAATAGCTAGCTTAAAGAAGGATGCAACAATCTTTACGGTTGCGTTGACTGCACAAAGTGAAACTGTACCGGGATCTAATAAAAATAATATCGAATGGATGAAAGATCTTGCTACAGATGAAGATCATGCATTTACTGCTTCTGATGCAAGCAATATCGGAATTATATTCCAGAAGATACAAGAAACAATTACGGATAACATTGATATCACAAATGCAACGATCACAGATGTAATTGATCCGAGATTCGAAATTGTCAATAATGACAAAGTAATTACAAATGAGGATCTTGAAAAAGGTGCTATTACATTAGCAAATGGTGGTGTTGTATCACTGGATGAGAATGGTAATCAGGTTGTAACATGGAGCCAGCAAACAATTCATAACGTAGCAAATGGTAAGCCGTGGTCACAGACAATTACGGTAAGAGCTAAAGACGAGTATATTGGTGGAAACAATGTCACGACTAACGTATCACCTGCTTCTAAGATTTCTACCGGATATGGAGATGTAGAGTTACCACAGCCGAGAGTCAATGTAAAATCAGACCTGATAGTTAACAACAATGAAACAACGATCTTCTATGGAGACAAAGTTCCGACGAGTGCAGAGATTTTAAATAAATTGTTTGATACGTCAGCACCACAGGGATATGTGAAACAGTTGGATGGTACAAAGAAATTAGTGACCTACACAAAGGGAGCTGATGGAGAAACAATTAGTCAGGATGACTTCACATTAGAATGGTATAAAGATGAAGCTTGTACGGAGAAAATTTCTGTAGAGGAGATGGGAAATGACAAACCAGCTCCTGATTCAAAAAGATATTATTTGAAAGTAACTTATAATAAATTAAATAATGATTTAAAATCAGTTACTTCAAGTGATAAATGTACAAAAAACACAAATGGAAAGATTTCCGGTGACAATGGTTCCGGTAAGCTGACAGCTTATAATTCGCAGGATACGGATAAGAATGATCAGGAGAAGAGATGGTATGGTATTTATACCATAAACATTATTCCTGGTCAGATTCAGATCACAAAAACTCTTGAATCTGAAGCAGAAAAGGATGAAACATTTACCTTTGATATTAAGAAAGACAACGTCAAAATTGCAACAGCAACGGCTATCGTTGAGAAAGGTGCTACTGAGGCAACAGTAACATTTACTACTGAAAAAGATACGACATCAAAAGTTGACACAGAGACACCAGCATTGACGAACTTAGAGAGAGGTGAATACACGGTTACTGAGAATGTAAACTCCAGTTATACTCTGAAAGAAGCAACCGTTGGCACTGAGACAAATTGTCGTTCTAATATAAGTCAGGCGAAAGAGATTACATTTAACATCGGAACAGATAAAAATGGTAAAGAAGTTCTGAAAGATGGAAATACAGATACAACAAACGGAAGAATTGGAGTAGCTAAGTTTACGAATGAGAAATCTGTAGCAGATGTGGAGTTCGAAAAGGTTGATAAGGTTGATGAAACAAAGATAAAAGGTGCCAAGTTTGCTTTATACAAAGCAGACGAAACAACCTGGAATAAAGCTTCTGACACTCCTTTTGAAGGCTATGATTCAATCACTTCCGGGGATAATGGAAAATTCAAACTGCAGAATCTTCCGGTTGGTAAATATCTGTTATATGAAATCGAAGCAGCAACCGGTTATATTTGTCCGACAGAACCATGGAAAATTACAGTTGGAAATGGCGGAACGGTAACAGTTACAGACAGTAAGGATGAATCAGTTGGTAGTATCGTTGAAGGTAAAATAACAATTTACAAGATTACAAATGCGAAACTTTATTCCTTACCAAGTGCCGGTGGCCCAGGAATCTATGGATTTACAATCAGTGGTGTAGCGATTCTTGCAACTGCACTCCTGTTGTTTATAAATAATAAACGAAGGGAGGAAGAAGCAGAAAGATCGTAACACATTAATTGTAAATGGCAATACGAGGGGAAATGAAAAAGAAAAAAATGCATAGAAAGAAAGGAGTAGAAACATGAAGAATTTATTTAAGAAAGTCAGTGCAATATTAATGGCAGCGATTATGGTGCTGTCTATGTGTGCAACTGTATTTGCAGCAATTCCTAGTGAAGATGATACAGCAGATGCAGTAGTGCATAACGTAGAGGCAGGAGCAACCGTTAATGCTTACCAGATTACAAAAGCAAAGTATGATCCAAATGGAAAGGGATTTCTCAGTTATGAGGTAGTTAAGGGAGTAACATTAGCAAATGTACTTGCACCAACTTCTGATGAAGTGGCTGCTATTGTAAACAGCAATCTTGCATCTCTTCCAACAAAGGCTATGACTCCAGCAGGAACAGAAGGTTTAGTTGATTATACAGCTAAGCTGGCACCTGGTTACTGGATTGTAATTGTCAGCGGAACTGTTAACGAAGTTTACAACCCAATGCTTCTTGGTGTAGCTTACAGTGAGAGTGGTACTGATAATAAAATGACAGCTGATCCTGTAGATGCCAATGGAAACTGGACTTTAAGTGGTGAGGCATATGCGAAATCTACAGCTCCATCCATTGACAAAAAGATCACTGGTTCTACTACAGCAGATGGAAAAACAAATACAACAGATACAAACCTTAATGAAAAAGGTAATGATGTAGCAATCGGTGATATTGTTAATTACGAAATTACAACACATATTCCATCTTACAGCAAACAGTATTCAGAAGTAATTGTTAATATCAGCGATACTTTAAGCAAAGGTCTTACATTAAATAAAGATAGTATTCTGATCAATGGTAAAGCAGTAGATGCAACAATGGGAACTCTGACTACCAGTGACAGAGGATTTGAGTTTGTTATTAACAGTAATTATGCATTAGCCCATGGAAATGAGGAAATTACAGTAACATATTCAGCAACTGTAAATGATGATGTTGAGAAAAACTTTGATCCGAATACCAACACTGCTAAACTTGTTTACTCTAATAACCCGTTAGATAAAGATGCTACAAAAGAGACAGAAAGTAAGACATATACCTATACATTCTCTATTGGTGCAGCATTATCTGCAAGCATTCAGAATTATAGTAAGAAAGTTAACCAGATTATCAAAGTTGACGCTGATGGTAAAGTAATCAGTACTAAGACATCAGAGAGCGGCTTAGAAAAAGATAAAGTAATTGAGGTTAAAGAAGGTGCAGAATTTACATTAACTAATAAGAAAACCGGTAAATCCTACACAGCTACAACAGGTGCAGATGGTGGACTTACATTTGAGAATCTTGATGCAGGAGAATATACACTTGTTGAGAAAAAAGCTCCGTCAGGATTTGCACTCAGCAACAAAGAAATCCCGGTTGTAATTGCTGCGACATATACAGAAAAAGGAAAACTTGACACATTAACTATTACAATTGATGGACAGAGAACTTCTGTTTATAAAGCAGATTACACAGCTGAAGGAAAGGTTAATACAATTACAAATACTACAGAGGTAACAGATGTTGTTAATACCAAGCTTGGTACTCTTCCATCCACAGGTGGAATGGGAACATACCTCTTCACTATCATCGGTGTTGTAGTTATGGCCGGTGCTGCTGGTGCTTTCTTCATGAGCCGCAGAAAAGGATCTGAGGAGTAATCATCAGAACGATCAGTTTAACCAAAGCAATAATTAAGTAAATCAGTTACCGCCCGGCCTCTTCGGAGGCCGGGACTGGTAATACAACAGTATGGAGAAACCTATGAGAAAGAATAAAAAGAAAAATTATATTGGACTTGGGTTGCTGTTTCTGATAGGATTGTCCATACTGCTGTATCCAATGATCAGCGATGCCTGGAATAAGCACAGGGATAATCTTCTGATCAGTAAATATAGCAGCAGTGTTTCTTCGAATAATAATTCGGAGGAACTTGACAGCATGTGGAAGGCAGCAGAGGAATATAACGAGCAGATCAAACAGGAAAGTGTACCGGATGCTTTTTCCGTAAGGGATGGAGAGACGGACAGTACATACGAATCTCTTTTGAATCTGAATGGTGATGGTATGATGGGATATGTGGAGATTCCGGTGATCAATGTGAAAATTCCCATTTATCATTATACGACAGATGAATCACTGCAGAAGGGCGCTGGGCATTTGTTTGGCAGCAGTCTTCCAGTTGGCGGTGAAAGTACACATGCGATTCTTTCCGCACACAGGGGACTTCCCAGTGCAAAGCTGTTTACAGATCTGAACCTTGTTGAAAAGGGAGATGTTTTTTACCTGCATATTCTGGATAAAACACTTGCCTATGAAGTAGATCAGGTTCAGACAGTTCTTCCGGAACAGACGGAATCGCTGGCAATCACAGAGGGTAAGGATTATGTGACGCTTGTTACATGTACACCATATGCGGTAAATACGCACAGAATTCTGGTGAGAGGTCACAGAACAACTGTGGAGGCAGCGAAAGAAGTCCAGAAGGAAGAAAAGAATGCTACAGGAGTCAGCAATCCGACACTTCCGATGCTTGCACTTTGCGTGGCAATCGGTCTAGTGATCGCAGCTGTGATCGTGGCAACAGTCAGTTTTGTTCAGAACAGAAAACGACACAGGAAATAATATATGACTAACAATAAAAAAAAGAAGGGCAGTATTGTTCTTAATATTTTTATCGTGGCGGTTTTTCTGACTGGTGCAGGAATTTTCCTTTATCCTACGATCAGTGATATGTGGAACCAGTACAGAAATGCACAGCTGATCAGTACCTATGATCAGGCAGTTACGGGACTTTCGGATGATAGTTATGAAAAACTCTGGAAGGAAGCAGAAGAATATAATGCGGAGCATACGGTAAATTCTATTGTAGATGCTTTTGATGATGAGGGGGATTATGAACCGACGCATCCTTATGATGAGGTTCTGGATCCCAATGGCGATGGCCTAATGGGAAGTATTGAAATTCCGAAGATCCAGGCAAAGCTGGCTATTTATCACGGACTGAGTAAAAATGTTCTGGAAAAAGGTGTGGGTCATGTGGAAGGAACCAGTCTTCCAATCGGAGGAGCGGGCACACATGCAGTACTGGCAGCTCACCGTGGGCTTCCCAATGCAAAGCTTTTTACAGATCTTGACCAGATGGAAGTTGGAGATATTTTTATCCTGCATATTCTGGGCAAAAATCTGGCATATAAAGTAGATCAGATCAAAACAGTCCTTCCGGATGAGACCAGCGAGCTGGATATCGTGGAAGGGGAGGATCTGGTAACGCTTGTAACCTGTACTCCGTATGGAGTAAATACACACAGACTTCTCGTGCGGGGAAGCCGTACAGAATATGTGGAGGAAGAAGAAAGTAATGAGACAATTCCGCAGAAACTTGCAAAAACAGATCCGAAGAAGGTTCTGGCTGCGGGAGGCATCGTGCTTGTTATCTTGATACTGCTGGTTTATCTGGTTGTCCGCCGCAGTGGAAAGAAGCGGGTATCAGGAGAAAAAGAGGAGGCGGAAAAAAATGGAAAAGAGAACTAAGCGGAAAAATTTTCTGAGCAGCTTTCTGGCAATCCTGGTAATGGCTGTGATGCTGACAGGCAGTATGGCGCAGGAAGTTCTGGCTGATGATTATGTGGCCGGTAAAACCGGAAATATCAATCTGACAATTCAGGAGACCGGAGAGGACGGAACAGTAAAACCGATTCCGAATGTGAAGATGACTCTTTATAAAGTAGGAAGTGTCACCTTTGACGGGAATGTGCATTTTGTGGCTGACAATGCACTGCAGTTTACGGAAATCGATTTTGAAAATCTGAAAACAGCAGATGAGTGGTATAAAACAGCTGAGACACTTTCGGCAGCAGTGAAAAGAGCAGATTTTAACGGAAGTGAAATGCAGTCAGATGCAGAGGGAAAAATCGTATACAGCAATGTGGCAGAGGGAGTATATCTGATCGTGCAGAGTAATCCTGATGATCCTGATGTATCGGTTTCACCAATGGTGCTGACAGTTCCTTTTGCAGAGGAAAGCACCGGCTGGACGTATGATGTGCAGGCTTATCCAAAGGCAGTGACTCACGAAGGAGATAAGGAAACACAAATTCAGGTTACAAAACAGCTGTTTTATATTGATGATGCGTTTAATATCATTGCAATGAATGCGGATGATGCAACCTATAAAATGGGCTTGTTTCTTGATAAAGAAGGAACGATTCCGTTCCGAAGTGATTATATGAAGGATATCAGACTTGTCAATGCACATAGTGGAACAGCTGTCTGGTCAAATGTACCGGATGGAACATATTATGTATTTGAGCTGGATGAAAACGGAAGCCCGATGGTAATAAATGATTTGATCGAGATAGAAGAAGGCAAGAGTTTTTATTACAATGTAACAGATGCGGGAGAAAATGAATCCAATGAGGCTGTGATCAGTCAGAGTAACAGCACAGAGTCGGTATCTTATGTAAATAACTACTATAATTATATCCCGGATGGATTTTCTTTAAGAGGATTTATCAGTATTAATAAAAAGGTACTGGTCGATGGTGTTGAGGATACAGTAGATGATACATTCTATGCAAGTGTATTTAAGGCGGAGTCTGATGGAAGCCTTCTGCTGGTGGAAACGGCAGAACTGAAGCAGAATGGAACTGTAACATTGGAAGTTTCTTTTGACAGTGGAGAAGAGCCGGAGTCCGTAGAATATACGGTTATGGAGACGGATAAGGAAGGAAATCCGATCGATAAAGATCTGTTCCCATACGAAGTAAGTGGTGAGGGTGATATCATTCTGAATAAGAGTGAAAGATATACAAACAGTATTGATATCACTAACAGTATGGAAACAGAGCCTGATCCAGATCCGACAGAAACGCCAACACCGACACCTACAAAGGGAGCGGAGCTTACTGTGACCCCGCCTGAGCAGACAGTAACTCCGACACCTTCTGATAAACCGAATACACCGGATTCCAATACGCCGAACATACCGAATACGTCAAATACATCAGGCAATGATAGTGGAACTACAGGACGTACTTCTGTGAAGACCGGTGATGATACACCGATCGGCACATGGGTTGGTATTCTTGCAGCTACGATCGTGGTTGCCGGTGTAGCAGGATTTGCGGTAAAGAGAAAAAAGAAAAAATAATGGATCGTAGCAAAGAGCTGTGATCATGAGAAAAGCCGGGCACTTGTTGCCTGGCTTTTCTGCTACATTGAGTATGATGAATAAACGACAGGATTTTGTAATGTTGTCTTTTTTTTATCAAAAGATATTTTTTGGAAAAATTTATTCTTGACATTTTGTAATGAGAAGTATATTGTATGTGTTGCAGTAATTTCATAAAAGATAGCCTTTTATTCAGAGTGGTGGAGATACAAAGGATCTGTGAAGCCACGGCAACCCCGGAGTAACCAGGAAGGTGCCAACCTGAGCGAGCAATCGAACAATAAGAGGATTGTTTACAGAATTTAAACAGTCCGATTGTACGGGCTGTTTTTTATGTGATTTGATATAACCGTTGTATAAGTACAAAAGGAGAATAACATGGAGAAAATTTTATTTACTTCTGAATCTGTAACTGAAGGACATCCTGATAAAGTCTGCGACTCTATTTCCGATGCGATCCTTGATGCTATGATGGCACAGGACCCGATGAGCCGTGTTGCATGCGAGACAGCTACTACTACAGGTCTTGTACTTGTTATGGGTGAGATCACTACTAAAGCAAACGTTGATATCCAGAAGATCGTTCGTGATACGATCCGCGAGATCGGATATGACAACGCTGATTATGGCTTTGACGCTGATACATGTGCAGTTATCACTGCTCTTGATAAACAGTCCACAGATATCGCTATGGGTGTTGACAAGGCTCTTGAGCAGAAAGAGGACAGCATGAACGAGGACGAGCTGGATTCTATCGGTGCAGGTGACCAGGGTCTTCAGTTCGGTTACGCTTCCAATGAGACTGAGGAGTATATGCCTTATGCCATCAATATGGCACATAAGCTTGCTCAGCAGCTGACAAAGGTTCGTAAAGACGGTACTCTGAAATACTTAAGACCAGATGGAAAAACTCAGGTTACTGTTGAGTATGATGAGGCTGGAAAACCGAAGAGAATCGATGCAGTTGTATGCTCTACACAGCATGATCCGGATGTAACTCAGGAGCAGATCCATGAGGATATCAAGAAGTATGTTTTTGATGCGATCATTCCGGCTGATATGGTTGACGCTGACACAAAATATTTCATCAATCCGACAGGCCGTTTCGTTATCGGCGGACCTCACGGTGACAGTGGTCTGACAGGACGTAAGATCATTGTTGATACCTATGGTGGAACTGGCCGTCACGGCGGCGGTGCTTTCTCCGGTAAGGACTGCACTAAGGTTGACCGTTCTGCAGCTTATGCAGCTCGTTATGTTGCAAAGAATATCGTTGCAGCAGGTCTTGCTGACAAGTGCGAGATTCAGCTTTCCTATGCGATCGGCGTTGCTCATCCGACTTCTGTACGTGTTGAGACTTTCGGAACAGGTAAGCTTTCTGAGACTAAGCTGGTTGAGATCGTTCGTGAGAACTTCGACCTTCGTCCGGCTGGTATCATCAAGATGCTTGACCTTCGTCGCCCGATCTACAAACAGACAGCAGCTTATGGTCACTTTGGCCGCACAGATGTAGACCTTCCATGGGAGCATCTGGATAAGGTTGAGACTCTTAAGAAGTATCTGTAAGAGATAATAAATCCAAGGAAACAAAGAAAGAAGCCCCCGGTAGTGCAAATACCGGGGGCTTCTTTTTTATAGAAAATTTAGAGATGAGAAAATAGGTTTATGTTATAATGATTTTATGTGAATTATAAAGGACGGAGATATACATGAAGTTAAAGACACGTATTATTGTGGGCTTTGTTGCGATCATTCTGCTGCCGCTGCTTCTTTTTTCCGCGAGTCTTTATGGATTCAGCCAGACCCAGGCGAAGCATGTACAGCAGAGTAACAGCCAGTCAGCGGATTCGAATGAAATGATTTATGATATCTCACTAGCGCAGTCGTCCAGTAATCAGGTTAAGCTGATGGCCAAGGATATGATTCTGACGGCAACGATCATTCTTGTTTTTACGGCATTGTCTGTTGGTCTGTGGATCTACAGAAGCATCGCGGTTCCGTTGGTGAAGCTTAAGAAGGCTACGCAGAATATCAAAGAAGGTAATCTGGATTTTGTGCTGGATGTTGAGGGAAAGGATGAATTTTCCCAGCTTTGTCAGGATTTTGAGGAGATGCGAAAAAGGCTGAAGGAGTCCACGGAAGAGAAGATTCTGATGGATAAGGAGAACAAGGAACTGATCAGCAATATTTCTCATGACCTTAAGACGCCGATCACTGCGGTGAAAGGTTATGTGGAAGGTATTATGGATGGTGTGGCAGATACTCCGGAGAAGATGGACCGGTATGTGCGTACTATTTATAATAAAACGAATGAGATGGATCATCTGATCAATGAGCTTACCTTTTATTCAAAGATCGATACGAACCGTATTCCGTATACGTTCAGTAAATTGAATGTTGAAGATTATTTTTCAGATTGTGCGGAAGAGCTGGGGCTTGAGTTGGAGACTAGGGGAATCGAGCTGGTGTATGCCAACTATGTTGAGAAAGATGTGCAGGTGATTGCTGATGGTGAGCAGATCCGTCGTGTGATCCATAACATCACCAGCAATGCCATCAAATATATGGAGAAGCCGAAGGAAATCATACAGCTTCGTGTGAAGGATGTCGGAGATTTTATTCAGGTGGAGATCGAGGACAACGGCAAGGGAATTGCAGCCAAAGATCTGCCGTATATTTTTGATCGTTTTTACCGGACGGATGTTTCCAGGAATTCTTCCAAGGGTGGAAGCGGAATCGGGCTTTCTATTGTGAAGAAGATCATGGAGGATCATGGCGGTAAGGTCTGGGCAACGAGCAGACTTGGAATCGGAACGATCATGTATTTTGTACTTAGAAAATATCAGGAGGTACCTGTAAATGAGTAGGATTTTGATTATAGAAGATGAGGAAGCGATCGCAGATCTTGAGAAAGATTATCTGGAACTTTCCGGTTTTGAGGTAGAGATCGAGAACCGTGGAGATACAGGCCTTGTGCGGGCGATGAAGGAAGAGTTTGATCTGATCATTCTGGATCTGATGCTTCCGGAGGTAGATGGATTCGATATCTGCAGACAGGTCCGCGAGGAGAAGAACACGCCGATCATCATGGTCTCTGCGAAGAAGGATGATATTGATAAGATTCGCGGCCTTGGTCTTGGAGCAGATGATTATATGACCAAGCCGTTCAGCCCCAGTGAGCTGGTAGCTCGTGTGAAAGCGCATATGGAGCGCTATAACCGTCTTGTTGGTTCCAATGTGCATAAGAATGATGTGATCGAGATCCGTGGTATCAAGATCGATAAGACAGCGCGCCGTGTGTGGGTCAATGGCGAGGAGACAACATTTACCACGAAGGAGTTTGATCTGCTTACGTTCCTGGCGGAGAATCCGAACAGGGTTTTTACCAAGGAAGAACTTTTCCGAGAGATCTGGGATATGGAATCTGTGGGAGATATCGCGACGGTTACGGTGCATATCAAGAAGATCCGTGAGAAGATCGAATTTAATACAGCCAAGCCTCAGTATATTGAGACGATATGGGGTGTTGGATATCGATTTAAGGTGTGATGAAATCTGAAGAAAGCCGGAACTGTGAGAGGTTCCGGTTTTTTGTTTCCGAAAACTGCGATGTTTCATTACAGGTAACAGAGTGACAGATACTTAAGTTTCGGGTATAATAGGACTAATTGTAACAGGAGAGAGATTCAGGGAAAAAGGAACGGGGGAAGCAGCCTGAGCGGATCGTATGGATCTGCCTGATATGAATGGATCGTAATGATCCGGATGAGACGAAGGGAGAATTATGGAAGACAGATTATACAAAAAACTTGAAGCATACGGTAAGAGTGATTTTTACCCTTTTCATATGCCCGGACATAAGAGAAATCCTTTATCTGTGAATGGGGATTTTCCTGTTGGGATGGATATTACGGAAATCAACGGTTTCGATAATCTGCATCATGCGGAGGATATTCTGAAGAGAGCGCAGGAGGATGTGGCGCGGCTCTATGGAGTGCCGGAGAGCTTTTACAGTATTAACGGAAGCTCCGGGGCGATCCTGGCTGCGGTGTCGGCTGCTGTGAGAAAGGGCGGACGGATTCTGATCGCGAGGAACTGTCACAAGGCAGTTTACCATGCAATTTATCTCAGAGATCTGGAGGCAACCTATATTTATCCACATGAAGATCCGAAACTGGGGATAAACGGCGGAATTTCACCGAGCCGTGTGGAAATGTATCTGGCGGAGAACCCGAACATTGAAGCTGTGCTGATCACTTCGCCGACCTACGACGGAATTGTATCAGATGTGGCAAGGATTGCAGAGGTTGTTCATAATCATGGGATTCCGCTGATCGTGGATGAGGCACATGGGGCACATTTTTGTTTTTCGGATTATTTTCCGGTGTCTGCGGCGCAGCTTGGGGCGGATGTGGTGATCAACAGTGTACATAAGACTTTGCCGTGTCTGACCCAGACGGGAGTGATCCATCTGTGCAGTGAACGGGTCAGCAGGGAAAAGCTTGTGCGTTTTCTGGGAATCTATCAGAGCAGCAGTCCGTCCTATGTTCTGATGAGCAGTATTGATGCGTGTATGGATAAGCTGGAGCACGAGGGCGAGGAGATGTTCCGGGCATTTACGGAGAATCTGGAAAAAGCCCGCCAGCGTCTTGGTGCGTGTAAATATATCCGTCTGGTCACGCCGGAAGTTTGTGAATGCCAGAGAGTTTTTGATTTCGACAGATCCAAGCTTCTTTTTTCCACAGTGAACAGCTCACTGAACGGAAGGCAGCTGCACCGGATTCTGCGGGAAGAGTTTCATCTGGAAATGGAGATGGAGGCGGAGAACTATGTTCTGGCGCTGGCAGCAGTTGGTGATACGGAGGAAGGATTCCGAAGGCTTTGCGAAGCGATTGAGGAAATTGACCGGAGAGAATCGTTAAAATATAAAGAAATGGAAAATAATCATATCTCTGTGAAAAATGGAAAGATGAAACAGGTAATGCGTATTTCACAGGCAATGGATGCTCTGAATGAGAGATATCCGCTGGATGAGTGCATTGGACGTGTTTCCGCGGAGTTCGCGTATCTTTATCCGCCGGGAATTCCGCTGATCGTACCGGGTGAGCAGATTTCCGGGCATTTCGTAAAAAACGTGAGAAGATATCTGGAGCAGGGTTTTGAGGTTCAGGGACTGAGCGACCAGACCAGTGAGACGGTGTGCGTTGTGAGCAGTGATGTGAGAGAGGCGTAACAGAGGAGTAAGATGGGAAAGATTTTTTATATTATGGGAAAAAGTTCCTCCGGGAAGGACAGTGTGTACAGGCGTCTGGAGGCAGATAAGGATCTGGGGCTGAAGCGGCTTGTGATCTATACAACGCGTCCGATCCGTGATGGTGAGGAGAACGGAAGAGAGTATTTTTTTACAGATGAGGAGAAATTAGAGGAATTCCGGAAAAACGGAAAACTGATCGAGTCCAGAACGTATCAGACGGTTTACGGACCGTGGACTTATTTTACGGCGGATGACGGTCAGGTGAGTGTGGGAGATGACTGCTATCTGGGAATCGGCACACTGGAATCTTATATGCAGCTTCGGGAATATTATGGCGATGAGGTGATGTGGCCGCTGTACATTGAAGTGGAGGATGGTGAGCGGCTGGAACGTGCCATTGCCCGGGAGCGGACTCAGGAGGTACCGAAGTACGAGGAGATGTGCAGACGTTTTCTGGCAGATCAGAGGGATTTTTCCGAAGAAAATATTCAAAAAGCAGGTATAGAGAAGCGTTTTCAGAACGATAATCTGAATGAATGTGTGAAGGAAATCGTAAATTATATAAAATCTGTACAATAGGGAAAAATAGTTTTTTTTATACAGAAGATTATGTTATAATTAGATGAAAGATGTCTTCCGGATATGGCGGAGGGCACAAAAGGCAGAAAGAGGTGATTCTTATGGCAGGATTTCATGACATCATCGGCCATGACGATATAATCAGGCATTTGAAGAATGCGATAGAGACGGGGAAGGTGTCCCACTCTTATATTTTTACAGGAGAACCAGGATCAGGCAAGAAGCTTCTTGCAGGGACTTTTGCAGCTGCACTGCAGTGTGAATCAGGAGAGTCAGAGCCGTGTATGACCTGTGATTCCTGTAAGAAGGTAATTGGCAAGAATCATCCGGATATCATTACAGTGACTCATGAGAAGCCTGGCAGCATCAGTATTGACGAAGTGCGTGAGCAGGTCGTACATGATGTGGATATCAAGCCGTACTGCAGTCCGTATAAGATCTATATCATTCCGGACGCTGAGATGATGACAGTACAGGCGCAGAATGCCCTTTTGAAAACAATTGAGGAGCCGCCGGAATATGCGGTGATCCTGTTGCTGACAAGTAATATCGACAGTCTTCTTCCTACGATCCGTTCCAGATGCGTGCGTCTGGATCTGAAAATAGTGGATGACAGTCTTGTGAAAGAATATCTGATGGAGCATCTTCAGGTGCCGGATTATCAGGCTGAGATCGATGCGTCTTATGCCCAGGGTAGTATCGGCAGAGCCAAGGAGGCTGCGACTTCCCAGGAGTTTGCGGATATGACTGCCAATGCGCTGAAAATCCTGAAGTATGTGAATACAATGGAAGTCTATGAGCTTACGGAAGCGATCAAGACTCTTGCTTCGGATAAGAACAATATCAATGATTATCTGGATATTTTTCAGTTCTGGTTCCGCGATGTTCTGATGTTTAAGGCAACAAGGGAAATTGACAACCTGGTATTTAAACAGGAGATTAATTTTATCAGAGAGCAGGCCAGCGAGCGTTCTTATGAGAATATCGAAAAAATCCTTGAGGCACTGGAGAAGACCAAGGTTCGTCTCCGTGCGAATGTTAATCTCGAACTTGCCCTGGAGCTCCTGTTCCTGACAATTAGGGAGAAATAGAATGGAAATGGTAGTTGGTGTAAGATTTCGAAATGTAGGAAAAATATATTATTTTAATCCTAAGAACTATAAGGTAAAGGTTGGCGACCACGTGATCGTGGAGACAGCCAGAGGCATTGAGTATGGACGCGTTGTTCTGGAACCGCGCAGCGTGAAGGAGGACGAGGTCGTTCATCCGCTGAAAGAGGTTCTTCGTGTTGCAACGAAGGAGGACGAGGAACACGAGGCTGAGAACCGTCTGAAAGAGAAAGATGCGTTTAAGATCTGTAAGCAGAAGATCCGTGAGCATGGGCTTGAGATGAAGCTGATCGATGCGGAGTATACGTTCGATAATAATAAAGTTCTGTTTTATTTTACAGCAGATGGACGTATTGATTTCCGTCAGCTTGTAAAGGATCTGGCGTCTGTGTTTAAGACCAGGATCGAACTTCGTCAGATCGGTGTGCGTGATGAGACGAAGATTCTTGGCGGCATTGGTATCTGTGGAAGAACTCTTTGCTGTCATACGTATCTTTCCGAGTTTGCACCGGTTTCGATCAAGATGGCGAAGGAGCAGAATCTTTCTCTGAACCAGACGAAGATCTCCGGTGTCTGCGGAAGACTGATGTGCTGTCTGAAAAATGAGCAGGAAACATATGAAGAACTGAACAGAAATCTTCCTGGTATCGGTGATACAGTAACAACACCGCAGGGAACAACAGGTACAGTTCAGAGTGTGAATGTTCTCCGTCAGATGGTGAAGATCGTAGTGGAGGTCAACGATGAGAAGGAGATTCAGGAGTTTCCGGTACGTGATCTGAAATTCCGCCCGAAGAAGAAAAAAGGCAAGAATGCTCCGGAACACGAGGATAAAAAGGGAGATTCAAAACCGAATGAGAAATGATCTGGTTAAAAGCGGTGAGCGTGTGGATGATCTTCAGAATGGTTTTTTTGTGATCCAGGATCCGAAGAAATTCTGCTTCGGAATGGATGCAGTTCTGCTTTCGGGATTTGCCCGTGTGAAAAAGGATGAGGCTGCTCTGGATATGGGAACCGGTACGGGGATTATTCCGATCCTGCTTTCTCAGCGTACGGAGGGAAAGCATTTCACTGGCCTGGAGATCCAGGCAGAGTGCGCGGAGATGGCTGCCCGCAGTGTGAGATATAACTGTCTTGAGGACAGGGTGCGGATCGTTCAGGGTGATATCAAGGAGGCTGCCGGTATTTTTGGGGCGGCTTCTTTTGATGTGGTGACATGTAATCCACCGTATATGATCGGGCAGCATGGACTGACGAATCCGCATATGCCGAAGGCAATCGCCCGGCACGAGATCCTTTGCACGTTTGATGATGTTGCCGGACAGGCGGCACGTGTGCTGAAGGACAGAGGACGTTTTTACCTGGTGCACAGACCGTTCCGGCTGGTGGAGCTGATGGCTACGCTGACGAAATATAAGCTGGAGCCTAAGAGAATGCAGCTGGTTTATCCTTATATTGACAAAGAGCCGAATATGGTGCTTATTGAGGCCTGCAAGGGAGGGAATTCCAGGATTCAGATCGAGAGACCGCTGGTGGTTTATGAGAAGCCGGGAGTTTATACGAGGGATATTCTGGAGCTGTATCAGATGGTATGAGTGCCGGGGCACGGCTTTGCGGCCAAGCGAGAAAGAGGAATCTTATGAAAGAAAACGGAAAATTATATTTATGTGCCACTCCTATAGGAAACCTGGAAGATATCACATTCCGGGTTTTAAGAACGCTTAAGGAAGTGGACTTAATCGCAGCGGAAGATACCCGCAACAGTATTAAGCTTCTGAATCATTTTGATATTAAGACTCCGATGACGAGTTATCATGAATATAACAAAATCGATAAGGGGCATGTCCTTGTGGAAAAAATGCTGGCAGGTACCAATATCGCGCTGATCACGGATGCAGGTACTCCGGGCATCTCAGATCCGGGCGAAGAGCTTGCTGCCATGTGCTATGAGGCTGGTATTGAAGTGACTTCACTTCCGGGACCGGCGGCATGTATTACAGCGCTGACTTTGTCGGGGCTGCATACCAGGCGTTTTGCTTTTGAGGCTTTTCTTCCGGCCGATAAGAAAGAGCGAAAAATGATTCTGGAAGAGCTTTCCAATGAGACACGGACGATTATCCTGTATGAGGCTCCTCACAGGCTTGTGAGGACGCTTGGGGAGCTTAAGGAGGCATTGGGAAACCGCCGCGTGACTCTTTGCAGGGAGCTTACCAAGAAGCATGAAACTGCGTTTCGGACCACGATCGATGAGTTGATCGATTTTTACAAGAATGAGAAGCCGCTGGGTGAGTGTGTTCTTGTGATTGAGGGCCGCAGCCGCAGTGAGATGGAAGCAGAGAAGAGGGCGTCCTGGGAAGAGATTTCCATTGCGGAGCATGTTGCGATGTATGAGCAGCAGGGCAATTCCAGAAAGGATGCCATGAAGCTTGCTGCGAAGGATCGTGGTGTTTCCAAGAGGGATATTTATAAGGCATTGCTGGAGAGCGAAGAAGGGGAAAACTGATCGGAGCTGCCGACGTGATGCAGGAGAAATAAAAAAGAGCTGTATGCTTATTTTTACTGGCATTTGAGATGCGGTAGGATGGGTGTGCAGCTTTTTTATTGGTGTTCCTATAAATCGGGATGTGCAGATTTTGTCGAAAGTATTTTCTTGAAGTATAGAACATAATGTGGTAAGATTAAACTATAAAAGATCTAAAGCATATTTTTCTAAAATAATCTATTTTTTCTATTACATTTCATATATCAGGCAGCGAGCCTGTCATCTCAGAAAATTCATGCTTTATTCCATTTTTTTCAGCAGGAGTTTTCGGATGAGACTCCTTAGATTTTGAGGAAAGGAGTTGTGTATGACTGTAGAAAAAACAAGAACAAATAGCTCTGAATCATTTCAATGGCATCCGGCATTTTATGCGGAGATTCAGATAGAACTGGAAGAAGAACGGGAGAATCTTATTTTTGAGAATGAGCACCAGCTGGGGACGAAACCGATGGAGATTGATGTACTTGTGATCAAGAAGAAGAGAGAGACTCCGGTCAGTAAAAATATTGGCAGGATCTTTCGGAAATATAATATTATCGAGTATAAGAGTCCTACAGATTATATGAGTATCAATGATTTTTACAAGGTGTGCGGATATGCGTTTTTTTATAAATCAGATACAGTGCGGGAGGATGAAATACCTGTTGATCAGATTACGATATCACTGGTGAGCCGTTCTTATCCCAGGAAGCTGATTCAGCATCTGCAGAAGTTCTGGGGATGGCGGACAGATGTTTTTGATGAGGGCATTTATTATGTTCAGGGATTTAAGATTCCGATTCAGATCATTGTAACAGAACAGCTGTCAAAAGAAAAGAACCTGTGGCTGAGAAGTCTGACCGACAGAATAAAAGATCAGAATGATATGAAAAGGCTTCTCAATGAGTACAGAGAGAAAAAGGGAAATATATTATATGAATCTGTTATGCAGATGATCATAAGAGCGAATAAAGAGAAATTCAAGGAGGTTGATTGTATGTGTGAAGCGTTAGATGAGATTATTAAGATGCAGTTTGAGGAGAAATTAAGGGATAGATTAAAGGAGGGGTATAAAAGTGGTTATGGAGTAGGAATGCTGTTGGGGGTACAGCATGGAATGAAAGAGGGGATGCAGCAGGGAATGCAGCAGGGAATGGAACAGGGAATACAGCAGGGAATGGAACAGGGAATGCAGCAGGGAATGGAACAGGGAATACAACAGAGTACGCACAACATTAACAGCCTGATCTTACGTTTAGCTGAACTGGGAAGAACAGATGACATTATAAAATCTGCGTCAGATGCAGAATATCAGGAGAAGCTTTTACGGGAATTTGGGTTTGTGAAAGAGTAGTACAGAATCATATTTGGGGGCAGAATAAGAGCATATTGTACCTGTACTTTGAAATTGCATTTAATAAGATACTTTTTTGCCCGTATTTCCTATGATTTTGCGTGGAAATACGGGCTTTTTTATGCTATAATAAACACTATATCAGTATGTAAAAAAACGTTAATTTTACAGGTATAAATGACACTTCTGGAGCGGGTTTGAGAATTGCTTTCTGCAAAATGAAAAAAGTGTTCTGCAGAAATGAATTTTCAAACACGCCCGGACAGACAGGAACAGGAGGAATGACATGGGCGCAGAGAATACAGAATACGGCGCGGACCAGATCCAGATTCTGGAAGGACTGGAAGCTGTACGTAAAAGACCTGGAATGTATATCGGAAGTACATCCAGCCGTGGACTTCATCATCTTGTATATGAGATCGTAGATAATGCAGTAGATGAAGCACTGGCTGGTTTTTGT
Organism: Blautia aquisgranensis; assembly: GCF_040096615.1. Taxonomy (NCBI): domain Bacteria; kingdom Bacillati; phylum Bacillota; class Clostridia; order Lachnospirales; family Lachnospiraceae; genus Blautia; species Blautia aquisgranensis. The sequence goes on along the minus strand of NZ_JBBMEJ010000026.1, from coordinate 11,973 downwards.
ACGGAGATTCATGTAGATATCAATCCGGATAATTCCATTACAGTTACAGATAATGGTCGAGGTATTCCGGTTGGCATCAATCATAAGGCTGGTATTCCGGCAGTTGAGGTTGTATTTACCATTCTTCACGCAGGCGGTAAATTCGGCGGTGGAGGATATAAGGTATCCGGTGGACTTCACGGAGTTGGTGCATCTGTTGTAAATGCACTTTCCGAGTGGCTTGAGGTTACGATCTACCACGAGGGAAAAGAATATAAACAGAGATATGAGCGCGGCAAGACAATGTATCCGCTGAAAGTCGTAGGAGACTGTGATCCGGGACTTAGCGGAACGAAGGTATATTTCCTTCCGGATAAAGAAATCTTTGAGGAGACCGTTTATGATTACGATATTCTGAAGCAGAGACTTCGTGAGATGGCTTTCCTGACAAAAGGACTCCGGATTGTGCTGGAAGACAAGAGAGAAGGCCAGGAAAGAGAAAAAGTATTCCACTATGAAGGTGGTATCCGCGAATTCGTAAGCTATCTGAACAGAAGTAAAGAAGCTCTTTATCCGGAGATCATTTACTGTGAAGGTGAGAAGGATGGCGTATCTGTAGAGGTCGCTATGCAGCATAACGATTCCTATACAGAGAACACATATGGCTTTGTAAATAATATCAATACACCTGAGGGTGGTACACACATCACAGGTTTCCGTAATGCGATCACGAACACATTTAATGATTATGCACGCAAGAACAAACTTCTCAAGGACAGCGAACCGAATTTAAGCGGTGACGATATCAGAGAAGGACTGACTGCTATTGTCAGCGTTAAGATCGAGAATCCGCAGTTTGAGGGTCAGACCAAGCAGAAACTTGGAAACAGTGAGGCCAGAGGCGCAGTGGACAGCGTTGTAAGTAAACAGCTGGAAATCTTTCTGGAGCAGAATCCGACTGTAGCTAAGGCAACTGTTGAGAAATCTGTTCTCGCACAGAGAGCCAGAGAGGCAGCCAGAAAGGCAAGAGACCTTACCAGAAGAAAATCTGCACTGGATAGTATGTCACTGCCAGGTAAACTTGCAGACTGCTCTGACAAGAATCCGGAGAACTGTGAGATCTACATCGTAGAGGGAGATTCCGCGGGCGGTTCCGCCAAGACAGCGAGAAACCGTGCCACACAGGCAATCCTTCCGCTTCGTGGTAAGATCCTTAATGTAGAAAAAGCCCGTCTTGATAAGATCTACGGAAATGCTGAGATCAAGGCAATGATCACTGCTTTCGGAACAGGAATTCATGAAGATTTTGATATCTCCAAGCTTCGTTATCACAAGATCATCATTATGACAGATGCCGATGTCGATGGTGCACACATTGCGACCTTGCTGCTTACATTCCTGTACCGCTTCATGCCGGAGCTGATCAAACAGGGATATGTATATCTGGCACAGCCTCCTCTTTACAAGGTAGAGAAGAACAAGAAAGTATGGTACGCATACGATGATGATGAACTGAATAATATCCTTACCGAGATCGGACGTGATGGAAATAACAAGATCCAGCGTTATAAAGGTCTGGGCGAGATGGATGCAGAGCAGCTTTGGGAGACCACTATGGATCCAGAGAAGAGAATCCTTCTCCGTGTGACCATGGATGAGGCAGCTACATCCGAGATCGATCTGACATTTACCACTCTGATGGGAGACAAGGTAGAGCCAAGACGTGAATTTATCGAAGAAAATGCAAGATTTGTTAAGAATCTTGATATCTAGGAGAATAAAGTAGAATGGAAGATAATATTTTTGACAAAGTCCACGAAGTGGATTTGGAAAAAACAATGAAAGAATCTTACATCGACTATGCCATGAGTGTTATCGCCTCACGAGCTTTGCCTGATGTAAGAGACGGTCTGAAGCCGGTACAGCGTCGAGTACTGTATTCCATGATCGAGCTGAATAATGGTCCTGACAAGCCACACAGAAAATGTGCGCGTATTGTTGGTGATACCATGGGTAAATATCATCCGCATGGTGACAGCTCTATCTATGGAGCACTTGTAAATATGGCGCAGGAATGGTCTACAAGATATCCGCTTGTTGACGGACACGGAAATTTTGGCTCTGTGGACGGTGATGGCGCAGCAGCCATGCGATATACAGAGGCACGTCTCAGCAAGATTTCCATGGAGATGCTTGCCGACATCAACAAAGATACGGTTGATTTTCAGCCGAACTTTGATGAGACAGAACGTGAACCGGTTGTACTTCCGGCACGTTATCCGAACCTGCTGGTAAATGGTACTACAGGTATCGCGGTAGGTATGGCGACTAATATTCCGCCTCACAACCTTCGTGAGACGATCAATGCCGTTGTAAAAATCATCGACAATATCGTGGAAGAGGACAGAGAGACAGCGATCGAAGAGCTTCTGGAGATCGTCAAAGGACCTGATTTCCCGACAGGAGCAACAATCCTCGGAACAAGAGGAATTGAAGAAGCCTACCGTACAGGACGAGGCAAGATCCGCGTTCGTGCAGTAACGAATATTGAGACTTTGCCGAATGGCAAATCACGTATTGTAGTTACGGAGCTTCCGTACCTCGTAAATAAAGCTCGTCTTATTTCCAAGATTGCAGAGCTTGTCCGCGATAAAAAAATCGATGGTATCACAGACCTGAACGATCATTCCAGCCGTGAAGGAATGCGTATCTGTATTGATCTCCGTAAGGATGCCAATGCGAACGTTATCCTGAACCTGCTCTATAAGCATACACAGCTGCAGGATACTTTTGGCGTGATCATGCTTTCACTTGTTCCGAATCATGGAAGCATGGAGCCGAAGATCCTGAATCTGAAACAGATGCTGGAGTATTATCTGGAGCATCAGGAAAATGTAGTTCGAAGAAGAACACAGTATGATCTGAACAAGGCACAGGAGAGAGCACATATTTTGGAAGGTCTCCTGAAAGCACTTGATAACATTGATGAAGTGATCCGTATCATCCGCGCTTCCCGTAATGTACAGATTGCCAAGCAGGAGCTGATCGACCGCTTTGAGCTGACAGATGTACAGGCACAGGCAATCGTGGATATGCGTCTCCGTGCACTGACAGGTCTGGAAAGAGAGAAGCTGGAAGCAGAGTATGCAGAGCTTATGGAAAAGATCCGCAAGTTCCAGGCAATCCTTGCAGACCGTAAGCTTCTTCTCCGTGTGATCCGTGAGGAGATCCTTGCCATTGCTGAGAAATATGGTGATGACAGAAAGACAGCAATCGGATACGATGTATACGATATTTCCACAGAGGATCTGATCCCGAGAGAGAATACAGTTATCGCAATGACCAAGCTTGGTTACATCAAGCGAATGACCGTTGATAACTTCCGCAGCCAGAACCGTGGAGGAAGGGGAATCAAGGGAATGCAGACCATTGAGGATGACTATATTGAAGAACTTCTGATGACCACAACGCATCATTATCTCATGTTCTTTACGAATACAGGTCGTGTATACAGACTGAAGGTATATGAGATTCCGGAAGCCGGACGTACAGCCAGAGGAACTGCGATCATCAATCTTCTGCAGCTTGCTCCGGGTGAAAAGATCACTGCAGTGATCCCTCTTCGTAAGTATGAAGAAGGCCATTATCTGATGATGGCAACTAAGAAGGGTCTTGTAAAGAAAACTCCGATCAAGGATTACGAGAATGTCCGTAAGACAGGTCTTACAGCGATTGTTCTTCGTGATGATGATGAGCTGATCGAGGTTAAAGCAACTGACAATAATAAAGATATTATTCTTGTGACCAAGGACGGACAGTGCATTCGTTTCAAAGAAACAGATGTCCGCAGTACAGGACGTGCATCTATGGGTGTAAGAGGTATGAATCTCGGTGATGGTGATGAAGTAGTTGCAATGCAGCTCAACACACAGGGCGATTATCTGTTAGTAGTATCTGAGAACGGAATGGGCAAAAGAACTGCAATGAGTGAATTCGTTGTTCAGAACCGTGGTGGTAAAGGTGTCAAGTGTTATAAGATCACGGAGAAAACAGGAAATGTTGTTGGAGCCAAGGCAGTCAATGAAGAAAACGAGATCATGATGATCACAACAGAGGGAATTATCATCCGTCTGCTCTGTGAGGATATCTCAGTTCTCGGAAGAATTACGTCCGGTGTTAAGATGATCAATCTTACAGAGGGCGTAACGGTTGCAAGTATTGCCAAGGTAAGAGACAAAGATCCGGAAGCAGACACAAAGGCTGCAAAAGCTGACGACGAGACGGACAATGTTGAAGAATCCGCAGATGAAGCTGTTTCTACAGACAGTGAAGAAGAATAAGATCGAGGATGAGTCATGGCGACGACAAAGAAAAAACGCAGAAAAAAATCTGTGAAAAAGCTGAAATATTCCAATAGAAATTTAAATTTTGTCCATGTAGTGACACTGGCAGGAATCATACTGATCCTGCTGGTGATCATCCTGGCAGTCAGGGGATGCGGAGGCATCAGCCACAGAACGCCGGAAGGTGTTGTGGAAGGTTACATCAAGGCAGCAGTAGCAGGCAAGGACAAGAAAATGCAGGAGTGCTACAGTGCAGATAAGATATCCGATGAAGCGAAAACAGAGATTTCGTCCACCATCAAATATTTCCAGGCACACGGTGCGAAGGATGTAAATATTGACAGCTGTGAAGCCATTTCTGAGAGCAAGAGCTACTCCTATGTTTATATCCGCTATAATCTTGTTTTGCAGAATGACCAGGAATATCCATGTATCAGTACATATCTTGTAAAGGTGCAGGATAAGAAATATTATCTGTACTCACCATCAGATATTTCTGATAAGATCAGCCAGCAGGCGGCAAAAGATTATCAGAAATTTATGACAACGAAAACCTATACAGATTATACCAAGGCTTATGAGATCTTTCTGAAAAAGAATCCGGGTTATGAGGACAAGATCGCCTCGAAACTTAACGGATAAAAGCTGACAGGAGGACATGTGCGATGAAGAGAATTTTGCTTATGGTGTTCAGAAATCTGTTCTTTGTTCCTTACTGGTGGATCAAGCTTTGCTGGTATGCAGCACACACAGATGATTATCCGGAAGAGAAAAAATACGCATTTTTGCGGCATGTAGATGATCATGCGATCGAAGGCGGAAATATTCATATCGATGTGCATGGAGAACAAAACATCCCCAAGGAAAACGGATTTATGTTTTTTCCGAATCATCAGGGATTGTTTGATGTACTGGCAATCATCAAGGCGTGTCCAGTTCCGTTTTCTGTGGTAGCTAAGAAGGAAGTAGGAGATATTCCATTTCTGAAGCAGGTTTTTGCCTGCATGAAGGCGTATATGATTGACAGAGAGGACCTGAAGCAGTCCATGCAGGTCATTGTCAATGTGATCCGTGAAGTGAAATCCGGACGGAATTACCTGATTTTTCCTGAAGGAACCAGAAGTAAGAACGGAAATCATCCGGGTACATTCAAGGGAGGTAGTTTTAAAACCGCTACCAAGACGAAATGCCCGATCGTTCCGGTGGCACTGATCGATTCGTACAAGGCTTTTGATACTGGTTCTACAGAGAGGATTACAGTGCAGGTGCATATTCTTCCTCCGATGTATTATGAGGAATATAAAGATATGCATACCACGGAGATCGCTGAGGAAGTGAAGAGACGGATTGAGAATGTGATCGAGGAGAATATCTGAGAGAAACTGTATATATAATGAAGACATGAAAAAGAATCATGATGACCACGTATTTTACGTAGTGATCATGATTTTTTTTGCTGAAAAAAAGAATACGTTTTCACAAAATAACATTGACTTTTTTTACAACACTTATTATCATATAAATCATATTTAAATACTATGAAATAAAAAGCAAAGAAAATCTTCATTACTGTTTATAGACAGAAAGAACAGCAGAGAAATTTTTTCCAGAGAGGGAATGGTACATGTCTATCAAAAAAATTGCAGAAAAGGCAGGGGTTTCACCGGCGACGGTTTCCCGGGTGTTGAATAATCCCAATTATAAATGTTCTGTTCCCGGACTCAGGGACAAGATATGGAAAACAGCGATCGAGATGAATTATGTTCCAAATGAGGCAGCCAGGAACCTGAAACGGGGCGTTTCTGCGAAGCGGGAAAAAACGTGGTACATCAATATTCTGATGACAAGAACAGACTCGTCTCAGACCGATCCGTTTTTTGCGGAGCTGCTTCGGGTGATCGAGAGCGAGATCCATGATAAAAACTGTATTCTTTCCAAGGTCTGGTATATGTCGGTATTTTCCGATGACAGAAAGTGCCGCCGGGAGAATCTGGACCGGCTGATCGACGGAATGTACCAGGAGGTAGACGGGAAGCGGGACGGTCTGATCATTATCGGCAGATGTAATAAGGAAGCTTTAAAGAAGTTGAACCGGAAATATAAGAGCGTGGTGTCAGTGAACCGGAATTCTACCAATTATGAAGTAGACGAAGTACTTTGTGATGGAAAAAAGATCGCGTCAGCGGCGGTGGAATATCTGATCTCACTGGGACATAAAAATATCGGCTATGTAGGCAAGTGTCACAATGAGGAACGGTACAACGGTTATCTGGAAACCTTGAAGAGACATGAGCTGGATGTGATCCCGGAATACGTTGTGGAGACGAAGCAGACAGAGGCAGAAGGCTATGAAGCCATGGAGAAATTTTTCCAGTCGGATGATATGCCCACAGGAATCTACTGTGCCAATGATATTTCGGCTATCGGAATGCTGAAATGCCTGAACAAATTCCGGAACCGTTATTACATGCCGTCGATCATATCCAGCGATGACATTCAGGAGGCACAGTTCACGAAACCGATGCTGACAACCGTAAGCCTTCCGAAAGAAGATATGGGAAAATTCGCTTTGTATCTGCTTTTGGATCGTTTGAAGGGTGGTCATTCCGGAATCGTCCGTATGGAGCTGGAGGGCAGACTTATGATCCGCAACAGCTGTAGCAGTGTAGAGGACAGCATGTGGAGTGACTACTGTATCTGAGAGTCTGGAGCTGATCTGGAAGAAATTTTTCCAGGCGCAGACATATTAGGTGAAAACGTTTTCAGATATTCATATTTAAATAATAGGAATAATATGGTTTAATGTATTCAATTCAATTAAAGAGCTTTACAGCAATCAGCGTATACACGATGAAATACAGCGAAATAAAATGGGCATTGAAAAGGAGTACATAAACCATGAAAAAAAGATGGATCGCAGGAGTCTGTATCGGACTGGCGGCAGTTGTCCTGGCAGGAACCTTTGCAGTATCGGGAAACAATACAGGAGATAAAAATCATGTGGAGATCATCAATGTGTCATATGATCCTACGAGAGAATTTTATGAGGAATACAACAAGATCTTTGCAGAGCACTGGAAAGAAGAAACCGGTCAGACAGTGGATGTGATCCAGTCCCACGGGGGCTCCGGAAAGCAGGCACTTGAGATCGCCAACGGACTTCCGGCAGATGTGGCAACACTGGCATTGGAATATGACATTGACGCGATCCGGAATGCAGGGATGATCGATCCGGGATGGATCAGTGAATATCCGGATGATAGTGCTCCGTATACTTCAACGATCGTATTTCTGGTGCGAAAAGGAAATCCGAAAAACATTCATGACTGGGATGATCTGGTAAAGGATGGCGTTGGTGTGATCACACCGAATCCGAAAACCTCCGGAGGTGCGCGCTGGAATTATATGGCAGCCTGGGCTTATGCCAATGAGAAATATAACGGCAATGAGTCTGAGATGAAAGATTTTATAAAGAAGCTTTACAAAAACGTTCTTGTTCTGGATTCCGGAGCAAGAGGAGCAACCACATCCTTCGTGGAAAACGGGCAGGGTGATGTGCTGATCGCATGGGAAAATGAAGCGTTCCTTTCTGTAAGGGACAATCCGGATGATTACGAGATCGTAACACCGAGCATCAGTATCCTGGCGCAGCCATCTGTTGCAGTGGTAGACGAAAATGTGAAAAAGCATGACAACGAAGAGGCTGCAAAGGCATATCTGAAATATCTGTATTCCGATGAGGCACAGGAGCTGATTGCTGAGAATTATTACAGACCTGTAGATCAGAAGATTTTGAAAAAGCATGCAGATATTTTTAACCTGAATGTGAAGCTGGCAACGATCAAAGATTTCGGCGGCTGGGATGCCGTGCAGAAAAAGCATTTCGCAGATGGCGGAGTGTTTGATGAGATCTATGAAGAATAGATGAGAGTGAGGGGAAACAGAAATGAAAAAACAACAGAGTAAACGGGTGATACCAGGCTTTGGACTGACAATGGGAGTGACTTTGGCGATGCTGAGTATCGTGGTTCTGATTCCTCTTGCATCACTTGCTGTATATTCGGCACGACTTGGATTTCGGGAGTTTTTTGAAGTGATCACAAGGCCCAGGGTTCTGGCGGGATTTTATGTAAGTTTTATCACTGCATTTGCGGCGACCGTGGTCAATGCCATTATGGGACTTATTCTGGCATGGGTGCTGGTGCGGTATGATTTTCCGGGAAAAAGGATCATGGATGGAATGATCGAGCTGCCTTTTGCACTGCCCACTGCAGTTGCCGGTATCTCGCTGACTTCCCTGATGTCGGATAAAGGTTTTGTGGGAAGCTTCTTTGCAAAGTTTGGTATCAAGATCGCGTATACCAGGATCGGTATCACGGTGGCGTTGATCTTTGTGGGAATTCCTTTTGTAGTTCGTGCCATTCAGCCGGTGCTGGAAAAGCTGGACGGCTCCTATGAGGAGGCGGCACGTGTTATGGGCGCAAAACCCTTCACGATCTTCCGGAGAGTTATTTTTCCGGAGCTTCTTCCGGCAATGCTTTCGGGAGCGGGACTTGCTTTCGGACGCTGCCTGGGAGAATACGGAAGTGTTGTTTTTATCGCAGGAAACAAGCCTTATTATACAGAGATCACGCCGTTGATTATCATGTCAAAGCTTCAGGAATTTGACTACGAAAGTGCAACATCGATCGCACTGGTAACGCTGGCAGTATCATTTCTGATCCTGTTCGGTGTGAACATGGTGCAGGCAAGAAATACGAAACGTATCAGAGGGAGGGACGCATAATGGACGAAAAAAAGAAGCAGGCCGGCGGGCCGGTGAAATGGATCCTGATCGGGATTTCCGTGCTCTTTCTTTTTGTGATGCTGGTGCTTCCTCTGGTGGTTGTTGTGACTCAGGCGCTGAGCAAGGGCTGGCAGTGCTATGTAGAGGCGGTAACAGATGAGTACACGCTGAAAGCTCTGGTGCTTACCATTGAAGCGACAGTAGCTGCTGTTGTGTGCAACACGATTTTCGGTCTGTGTGCAGCCTGGGCTATGACCAGATTTCATTTCCGTGGGAAAAAACTTCTTACGACTTTGATCGATATTCCGGTTACCGTATCACCGGTCATCGCTGGTCTTATCTACATTCTGGTTTTCGGAAAACAGAGCCCGCTGTACCCAGTTCTTGAAAAAGCAGGAATTCAGATCGTATTTGCAGTTCCGGGAATCATTCTGGCAACAATCTTTGTTACGTTTCCTTTTGTATCGCGAGAAATCATTCCGGTTCTGGAATCCATTGGTTCCGATGAGGAAGAGGCGGCAGCACTGATGGGTGCGAAAGGCTGGACGATCTTTACGAAAGTAACTTTCCCGCATATTAAATGGGCGTTCCTTTATGGTGTTGTGCTGTGTACAGCAAGAGCAATGGGAGAGTTTGGAGCAGTGTCCGTACTGTCCGGACATCTCCGTGGAAAAACAAATACACTTCCGCTTCATGTGGAGATTCTTTATAACGAATTCCAGTATGTTCCGGCGTTTGCGGTTTCTTCGATCCTGGTGATCCTGGCGGTGATCCTTCTGATCGCGAGAAACGTTCTGGAGCATAAGGGAAAGGGGGAAAAAGGCGATGTACGTTGAGTTAAAAAATATCAATAAAACATATGGAGATTACAAGGCATCTGACAACGTAAGTTTTGGCATCGAAAAAGGTAAGCTGATCGGTCTTCTCGGTCCCAGCGGAAGCGGAAAGACAACGATCCTCCGTATGATCGCCGGTCTGGAACAGCCGGATAGCGGCGAGATCATCATTGACGGAAGAGTGGTCAATGATGTTCCTGCCAGCGAGCGAGGTATTGGATTTGTGTTCCAGAATTATGCCCTTTTCCGGTATATGACTGTGTATGATAACATTGCTTTCGGACTGAAGGTACAGAAAGCTGACAAAAAATATATTAAACAGAGAGTTATGGAACTGGTAGAGCTGATCGGGCTGAAAGGACTTGAGAAAAGATATCCAAGTCAGCTGTCCGGTGGACAGAGGCAGAGAGTTGCTTTTGCGCGAGCGCTTGCCCCGAATCCTCAGCTGCTTCTGCTGGATGAGCCGTTTGCTGCGATCGATGCAAAGATCCGTACAGAGCTTCGAAGCTGGCTGAAGGATATGATCGAGAAGCTTGGAATTACCAGTATTTTTGTTACTCATGACCAGGATGAGGCCATTGAGGTTGCAGATGAGATCATCATTACCAACCGTGGACGGATCGAGCAGAAGGGAACTCCGCTGGAGGTTTACCAGAATCCGGATACTGCTTTTACGGCGGGATTCTTCGGCCAGACTTCCGTGATCGATGATTATCAGATATTTAATCACTTCGAGGAGGTTCCTGGTGGCGAGAAAGCGATCATCCGTCCGGAGTTTGTGAAGGTGACGAAGAAGAACGAGGAGCAGAAGTATAAGAGTTCTGCTACAGAGGGTGTAGTTGAACGAGTTGCTTTCCGTGGAAGCAGCCTGGAGCTTCGTGTCCGTGTGGGAGACACTGTTTTAAGTGCCAGAAGAAGCCTGGATGAGGAGCCTGTACGGGAAGGTGAGATTGTGGATGTGTTTGTGCAGAGGATTTTTGTGACGAAGGGAAATGAAGCAGTGTTGCTGCATAACACAGCCATGGTTGAGGACTGGCTGGTCATATAAAAAAATGTCGCGAGAGCGACATTTTTTTATGAGCAAGTAGCGAAGCGGATTGCGAATATCATTAGGTAATGTCGCGAAAGCGGCATTTCAGACTGTAGACAAACTTGGTGTTGGGTGTTATATCCAGCACCATTTTTCTTTTAAAACTTCTTTTCTTTTTATTTTCTTCAAAATCAACAAAAATCTGGCTGTATTCCAATCTCGTTTTTCCAGAATCTTTGCCAGTTTTTTCAAATTCATGCATGCAAAGATAAGCCCGGCTTTCATTTCCATCCGTGCTTTTCCTACATACTGCGTATATCGAAATCCATGCTGTTCTTTAGCTGTACCGAAGATCCGCTCTATGGTTTCTTTTCTTAACTGGTAGATCTGTCTGTTTCCGATCGTGTGCCGAATGTCTTCTGCTACTTCCATGTATTCTTCCCATACATGACGTGTGATCAGTTTTACATGATCTTTGCTTTCTGTACATTTTGAAAGATATTGGCATTCAGCACAATGCTCACCGCAGCTTTTATACTCTTTATATCCATTTCTGTTTGTTGTACTGTATGTCAGTATATGTGCTCCCGGACATATATAACAATCATAGTATTCATCATATGCGAATTCGTGTTTTCCGAAAAAGCCTTCTTTGGTCTTGGGACGGGTATACGGAAAAAGTGGTTGAATTCCATCTTCCGACAGCTGATGGGCGATTGCCGGAGTTTTATATCCTGCATCTGCAACTACCATCTGTGGATTCAGTTTAGGAAGATAAGCGGGAATCCTCGGTAATTCAATTGCCGAGATGAAAGTGAAACTGTGCATATCTGCACATGATAAGTAAATATATTTCCTTTTTCACTAAAAAATCTAAAAAAATGCTGTATCCAGTTTTATTAAAAAAGAAAATATGTTCGGCATTTTATTGTGATATTCTTAATACTATGCTATACTATATGTATGAAGGAGAATCTTATACATTACCGCACTTGTGTG
>NZ_JBBMEJ010000025.1:0-36611 GCF_040096615.1 Blautia aquisgranensis | reverse complement strand
TTCAAAGGCTCTCTGTCCGTTAAATCATGAAAAAACAATGCAGTTTCGTGAGAAAATACAGCTTGACCACAACGCAATTGCAAAAGGAACATCGCATCTGTCCACGTATCAGGTGATACATACACACCATGAGAAACTTGCTCTAATCCTCGTTCCTTCACATAGGCATAAAACACAGACTTACTAATTCCATTATTTAGGACTTGAAATGTCTGAATTGTCCCTCCACATTCACGCAATAACAAATCTATTTTTTCAAATTGAGTCATATAGATTCTCCTTTCATGCTAATATGATAATATATATTAGTATGAAAGTAAATATAAATAATGCCAATGAACAAATTAGATTTTAAAAATATCCCCGTTCTACCATCCAGCCTTTCACATAACATCGAATTCCAATATAAATAACATGTGATAGTAATAGGAATACCATGAGATTTATCGGAATAGCGTTTTTAATCCATTCTCCAAAGTAAATTACAATAGCTGCACTCGTTATCGCCACTATGATACTGAGGATATCCCAGCAATATTTGGCAATGAAATCACAAAACCAACGCTTACCAAACAGTTAAGGGAATTGGAAAATGACGGGTGGATCAATCGTCAGATTTATCAAGAAATACCTCCCAGGGTAGAATACACTCTTACAGAATTAGCCGAAAGTTTTGTCCCAATTTTAGTGCAGATGAAAGAATGGAGCGAAACACATTTATGCTAACCATGTCTTCCATAAAAGTACTACTTTCCTAAGTAATCAACTATCGGCACGCCCTTCGTGAGTGCCTAAAAGATACATAGCAAGCACTGCCTATGTCATGACACAGGCGAAATCCCCCACACTTTCCTATCGTCTGTGTGGTTGAATTTCCATAGGAAAGTATCCCTAACCCTCTCTCGATTTTTCTTCGGTTATTCTTCATTTTACCGTCGAAATGCATTGACCTTTCCTGCCGTTTTTGCTACAATTTGCTATGGGTGGTTACACCCAAAATTGAATAAAACACGAAACAGACTGTTGTAAAAATCGAACATTTTACAGCAGTTTTTTTGTACCCAAATTTAGAAAGGACGTGGCACAATGGCAAACCGAAACTGCACCAATCCGGCGCAATTTTATCTCAGTGATGATGAGCAGTACATTCTCAATACCAAGTTCAAAGCATCCGGCATGAAAAGCATGTCAGCCTTTTTACGCAAACCGATTTTATATGGATATGTGTATGATGTCGATTACAGTTATCTGCGAAATTATAATACAGAGCTTGGACGAATCAGCTCAAGTCTGAATCCGATTGCAAAGCGGGTAAACAGTACCGGAAACATCTATCAGGACGATATGAATGAAGTAAAGGAGTTGATGAATAAAGTATGGCATAACCAAGAAATTCTCTCATCTTTTTTCTTTGACGAAAAGTGATATATTTTTTCATTAATACAACCTGGGATTCTAAATCCATTGGTAACTCGGTATTCGGCATTTGCAGCACCCTCTTTCATAGTAAAAAAAAGAATGGATATACCATTCTTAATCCCGCCAATGGAATATTTGGATTCGGGCATTACCCACGCCTTCCTACGGTCTATGATTAGATTACCACATGACATTTAAAATATCAACAATTTATTCAAAAAATCTCTTATGTATCCGGACTGTCCGTTACTGTTCACACGCTACTATCCCGCGAGGCGTTTTGGCATGAATATGCCAAAATCCCGAGACATACAGCGCGAATTTATGCGGTTAGCATAAATTCTGTGCATCGCGAAGCGTGTTACTGAGAACGGAGTGAACAGTAACCGAAACATTGTACAACCTTTACAAATTCGTCCATTATCATTGCTATTTTTTGGTAAAAAGAGTATACTTTAAAGCACTAAACACCAGGAGTATAAAATTATGAACACACACTCATCCGGATATTACAGCATAGACAAAGACTATAATATCCTAAGCTATAACGACACTGCCAAACAACTGTACCCCAATCTCCAGCCGGGAGTGAAATGCTATAAGGCACTTATGGGGCTTGATTCCCCATGCCCGCCCTGCCCTGTAGCACTGGGGATACAGGGGCCAAAGACCTACCTGGATCCGATCCGTCATATTTATGAGACAGTTGATGCAGTAGAGACTGTACAGCCCGACGGTAGCAGAGGACATGCACTTGTATTCAGCACAGTAGCCGAAGGAGAAAGCCTGTCAAAGTCTATTCCCACAGGTGAGAACTCTCTCCGTCTGCTGGGTGCCATCAACCTGCTTGCTTCTGACTACATGTCTGTTTATGGCGTAAACCGGGAAACCGGGAAAATCTCCGTATATCGTTCCAGATTTACTGATGCTTTTGCGGATATTAAAGATAATGCAGACTATAAGCTGTCATTTAATTTTCTCATCCAGAAATATATTCATCCGGATGAGCGTTCCTATGTGTCCAGACACCTGAATTATGAAACCCTGCGGGAAAGACTTTCTCAGGAAGCCTCTTTCAAATTCCATTTCAGGGTTGTCACAGATACTGTCCATTACTATTATCTGCTCATTGCCAGAAACGGAAACGCCGATGACTATCGGGATTTCGTAATTGCAGTGGCCTGTGAAGACAATGATGTGACAGCACGCAAAATCTATGAAAATCAGCTCCACTCTCTTCTGGCATCCATTACCCATGCTGCCGGCTACTTTCATCTCGACCTTACAGATGATAAGATTCTGAAGATCGGAGGCACTTCTGCTCTGGCCTATAAGATAGATGCTGACGCTTCCATTGACCATTTTATTGCAGAGACTGCTGTTTTTATACCGGTATTAAAGGACAGAAACGATTTCATCAACGCATTTTGCCGCAGTTCCCTGATGAAAAGCTACGAGGACGGTCAGGTAGAGGTCACCAGAGTTTCCCGCTGTCTCTACGATGACAATATAACCAGGCTTTCCAAATATGTGACAAGACTGCTGCTCAATCCTTCCAATAACCATCTGGAAGCAATCCTCTACGGTGAGGATGTCACCAGAACACAGGAAGCCTATGAGACACAGGTAAGTATTGTCCAGACACTGAGCAGCAACTACCTGAACGTATACCTGATCAATCCCAGAGAAAAAACTCTCTCTGTGATCAAGCAGGAAGACCGCGATGTCCCTGCTCCGGACAAAAAACACAACAATACATACCCCTATGATCTTTTCCTCTCAGACTATATCCGGCAGCGTGTATATCCGGATGACCGTACAATGCTGGAAGAATCACTGGAACTGGATAATGTAATGAGTGTTTTGTCCGGTCAGTCCGAATACAAGGGGAATTACCGGATAAATGACAGGGATGGTATCCATTATTATCAGTTCCGCTTTATCAAAAACGAAGACTCCGGTATCATTGTTCTGGGATTTTTGAATGTGGACGATGTGGTGGAATCAGAAATCAGACACCAGAAGCTTCTCAAAGAAGCTCTTGATACTGCCGAACGTGCCAATGCAGAGAAATCCAATTTTCTTTCCCGTATGTCCCACGATATGCGTACGCCGTTGAATGGGATCATTGGTCTGCTGGAAATTGATAAAAAGCACGAAAATGATATCGGATTCCTGAAAAGTAATCGTGAAAAAGCATTCATTTCAGCCAGTCATCTGCTCTCTCTTATCAATGATGTACTGGATATGTCCAAGATCGAGGAGGGCGGACTTGTACTCAACCATGAACCTTTTGATCTGATCAGATATGAAAAAGAGACACAGATGCTGATTGATATGCAGGCACAGAAAAACGGCATTGATTTCACCGTTCATATCGCACCGGAGATATACGAACATCCCTTTGTATACGGCAGCCCTCTGCACCTCCGTCGTGCCATGATGAATATTTACAGTAACTGTATCAAATACAACAGAGAAAATGGGGCAATCCATACGGAGATCCATGCTCTCCCTTCCCATGATCATAAGCTGGTCTGCAGATGGACGATCTCTGATACGGGAATCGGCATCAACAAAGAATATCTGGAGAAGATCTTTGAACCCTTTACTCAGGAGAATATGGATGCCCGAAGTGTATATCATGGCACCGGACTGGGTATGAGCATTGCCAAAGCGCTATTTGAACAGATGGGTGGTACCATTGAGATTTCCAGTACTCCGGGTATCGGAAGTACTTTTGTGATCACTTTGCCATTTGAAGAGGCAGAAGAAACGGATATCTCTTCTGAGCCAGAATCTGAGCGAAACTCCATTCAGGGCATAAAGATCCTGCTGGCAGAGGATAATGAAATAAACAGAGAAGTGGCACAGGTACTCCTTGAAGAGGAAGGTGCTGTGGTAACTGCAGTATCCAATGGCAGGGAAGCTGTAAAACTTTTCTCCCGTCACCCCGAGGGGACATTTGATGTGATACTTATGGATATTATGATGCCTCTGATGGACGGATACGAGGCCACACGCCAGATCCGGAAGCTTGACAGGACGGATGCTTCTTCCATTCCCATCATCGCACTGACCGCTAATGCTTTTGCAGAGGATGTACGCCATGCACTGGACTGTGGTATGAACGCACATCTGGCCAAACCACTGGATGTAAAAAAAATGATCCATACGATTGCCTGTTACTGTTCAAGGGTATGCATAAGTCATTGTAAAAAGTGACGAATTTTTATTTTTTTATATTGTGGATAATCATGTTCAGCAGAAAAAACTGTGTTTATAGTTTTTTCTGCTGTTCCTTTTCTGAAAGCTTATACACAAAAGATTATCTTTCAGGCATATTTTTTAACGGATATCATCTGATTATGTCTGCTTTTTTATTGTAAGACTGGTACCTTATCCACAGTCAGATTGACGAAAGTATCCTTTCCGGCAGTTCGCTTTTTTTCTGTGTTTCTGCTATACTTTTGTCAGGAAAGAGAGGACGGCTTATGAACATCGATTTAAGAGAAGAACTTAGAAAACGTGATGAACTTCTTGACGGTTATCTCAAGCAGATTGAGATCCAGGAAGAGTTTATCCAGAAGCAGAAAGAAATGATCGAATTTCTGGAAGACCATATTTCAAAGATCACAGATATTATCAGCGGCGTCTGACAGATAAAACTATGCCGGGTGAAAAAGTATGCCTGATGCTTATGACCGTATTACACTCCTGTGCCGCCTGAAAGCTGCACAGACCAGAAATAAAGAACTGGAATCCGGAGAAAGATATGTCCGGCTGAAAGAGCTTCATCAGAAGGAATGCAGGGGATATGGATCCAGGATCCTGGAACTGCAGAAAGAAGCGGCGGATGCCCATAAGGAAACGATACGTGTCCGTAATTACTGGTTCCAGGTACTGGAAGATATGCTTCTGGAGTTTGAAAAAATGCAGAAGAAAACGAAACAGGAGCTCCAGGAGATGGAAAAGCGCGCCCTGAAAGCAGAAAAACAGAGGGATGATGCACTGGATAAGGTAAAAGAACTCCAGCACCAGTTTTATGAAACAGCAGTCAGGCTGGAAGAAGAACAGGGAAAAAATCTGAAACTCCGTGCACAGATAAACCGTGATTATGAAAATTCCTCTATCCCTTCTTCCAAAACACTCCGGAAGAAAAAGATCACGAACAGCAGGGAAAAGACCGGAAGGAAACCCGGAGGCCAGCCAGGCCATAAGGGACACTGCCGCAAAAAACAGGAGCCGACCCGGCCGGCAGTCCTTCTCCCGCCTCCGGAAATAGTCCTGGAAGACAATTCTTTTAAAAAGACACCAAAAACGATCATAAAACAACGGGTAGGCATCCGCATGCTCCTGGATGTAACAGAATATCATGCAGATGTTTATTATAGCAGTCAGACGGGAGAACGCGTTCATGCTCCATTTCCGGCCGGAGTCATTGATGATGTGAATTATGACGGCAGCATCCGGGCATTTCTGTTTCTTATTAACAATGACTGCTGTACATCGATCGATAAGAGCAGACAGTTTCTGTCAGACCTGACCGGTGGAAAACTGAATATCTCAAAAGGAATGGTGAGCAGACTCAGCAGGGCGTTTGCCTTAAAAACGGAAGCTGAGCGCAGGTCTGCTTATGCAGATATGCTGCTTTCCCCTGTCATGCATACAGACTGTACAAATGGCAGGGAAAACGGAAAGGGCTGCCAGATATATGTCTGCGCAACGCCGGACGGAAAAGCCCTGTATTTTGCCCGTGAGAAAAAAGGGCATGAAGGGGTAAAGGGCACGGTCACTGAAGATTACCAGGGGATCCTTGTACACGATCATGACCGGACCTTTTATAATTATGGAACGGATCATCAGGAATGCCTTGCCCATGTGCTGCGCTATCTGAAAGGCAGCATGGATAATGAGCCGGACCGTACCTGGAATAAAGATATGCATTCACTGGTACAGGAAATGATCCATTTCCGGAATGGATTACAGCCGTCTGAGGAACCGGATCCCTGTAAGGTCTCTGAATTCGAAGAAAGATACCGTAAGATACTGGAAACCGCCCGGAAGGAATATGAAGATGTTCCGGCAAACGATTACTATAGAGACGGGTATAATTTATTTCTGAGAATGGAGAAATATATGCAGAACCATCTGCTGTTCCTGCATGATCTCCGGGTACCTGCCACTAATAATGAAGCAGAAAGGCTTCTAAGGAATTATAAGCGGAAACAGGCGCAGGCCGTGACATTCAGAAGTTTCGAGAGCATCGATTACCTCTGCCAATGCATGAGCATGCTTGTTTTGATGCGCTTAGAAGAACCAGAAAATATATTTGACAGAGTGTCCAGGATATTTGGATAAAGAAAACCGATGGCTTTAACTGTTTCCCAGTTTACACCATCGGTTTTCTTAAGTCCAGTTAGCCCTTGAACAGTAACGACTGTCCTTCTCCTTTTTTCTGTGAATCGGCTTATATATAAATCAATCATTTTTAGAGCAAGTTTCACAATGTCAGACAAAAACCCCTTCGGGATTTTTTCTGCCTTGCCAACTTGATGGGGATTTCGTTTCCCCATACCCTCGACCACAATCAAAAGATATGTGTATTGGTTCCCATTTTCATGGTCACAACGTGATGATTTTTCATCACTTGCTTTCACAGCTCACTGTGAATTTTCTATTTTCCCGGCAGAACCTTTACGCCAAGAAAGGAGCATTGAATGACACGACCACCAAAAGAAACAGATATGAAGCGAGAACACCGGGTGACTATCCGCCTGACTGATACGGAGTTTTCCATCATAGAAAATGCGGCGGAACAAGCGGAAATGAGCATTTCGGAATATATGAGAACGCAGACTATGGAAGGACAGGTAAATGCCCGATTTGAAATTGTTGCTGATGTTGCTGAAATCAAAAAGTTAATCGGTGAATTTGGTAAAATTGGCAGCAATCTAAATCAGATTGCCCGGTATTTTAACCAGGGTGGAATTATCTCCACTGAAATGAAAAATGAAATCAGAAAGTCCCTTCGGGATATTTATGAAATGAAATATGAAGTGATGAAAATGGCAGGTGATTTTCATGGCAGTAATTAAACATATCGCAAGCAAAAACTCTGACTATGGAGAATCGGAACGGTATCTTATCTTCCAGCACAACGAGTATACGCAAAAACCGATTCTTGATGAAGAAGGGCATATGATACTGAGAGAAGAATATTATCTGGACGGTCTGAACTGTGATCCATCAAAACGATTGCTTTATATATCAGATAAGAACCTGTACTTAGCAGGATTGCACCAACAATATCTGTCAGCCAGTGAACTCCTGCAACAGTTCTTCCGATTACCATAAAAAGACTAAATGATGCTGTCAGAAATATAAGTATTTTTCGCACAAGTCCTTTCTTCATCCGCCTTTTCAATTCAAATATTAAGGTCGGCATTACCCTTAGCACAAGGAGTGTTGTAGACGATGGATACGATGCTTCCATTCTTCCTTCGATATAAATTGGTCTGTAATTAATCGGTATCATCTCAAAAATCAGATACTCCAAAATCACAATAACATAAAACACACCAAGCATTTGGATATCAAAATCGACTTTTAAGAGACTTCTTCTTTTTATCCACTGACATAATCCCAACAGTCCAAAACCCATGCATACAAATACAGCAACAAGACCAAGCCAGTCTGTGATTGTATAAATTTTCATATGAACACCCGTCAGGTTATGAAACCATGTATTAACTGTTGCAAATCCGACATTTGTACCGAATATTCCTTCCGGCTTCACATCAACTGTCTGAATCAGAACAGTCCATATCACAAAGCTCAACAGTATTGCTAATCCACCACTAAAAGTTTTTCTTCCACTTTTCATAATTATATTTGTCCTTTCTCTTTACCATATTGCTCATGAGCTGTTTTGAAGGTAACAGACACCATAAAAAATGAAAAGAAACGACCAGTAACATATGCGATACGAATCGTCACATCTGCATATTTTCTATGCTTTTTCAGCTTTTTGAACTGTAAAAAGAGTATTTCTGGATAATTACTGCCTTATCCTCATTTTTAGCAAGAAAAAACGCAGGGCAACTATTTCATATGCTCTGCGTCTTAGCGTCTGGTGTCTGTTTGATAATCCACGATTCGATTTTTTACATCTATAATAAAATTCTTTTTACATTTAGGACAAAACAGCGGAAAATGCTTCAACTCTGTATCTTCCAATATCTGTGTCCTGGTTTTTGCTCCACAATCAGGACACAAAATCCATTTATCTGATATGATGGCTTTCATACGATCACTCTCCTTGTTATTTTGCTGGTTTCATCCGAAACAACTGCACACCTAACACTGTGTTATATCCAACCGCTGCAAATACACTGAATCTTTCCACAACTCCAAAATACTCTTTCGGTACAATATTCATTCCCATAGCTCCGACTAACATCATTCCAAGTGCAATCCCGGCAAAAGCTCCATATAACCTGTATTCCTTATCCTTGATGCCTGCAATTATAATCAGCACAAGCGATATAATTGATAACAAAACAACTACAATCGTTGAATAGATGTGCATTCGATCCTGAAAAGTTCCAGCATAACCACTATCACTCAGAGGAAACATGCTAAATCCTACTGCAGATACCCATTCCATAACGGTAAAAAGATAAATTCCAAGCCTTAAGATTCTGCTTCCTCTTCCCTGTATCCCTGCACATACCATCATCGCACATACCAATGTACTCACATTGTAAAGGCTGCTAAGCTGATTCCATAAACTAAGAGAAGGAGCATTTGCCGCACTAAGGTCACTGACCGCCTGCGCCATCCAGTTATATCCAGAATAAGCCAATGGCGAAAAGACAACCGCTGCCGTATAAGAAAGAAACGCAACAATTCCAAGCAATCCACAATAATTGATAAAATCCCTCTTCATGTTAATCACCATCTCCCACACTATTTTCTTTGCAAAACCAGCTCAGATAGTCATTTATAAGATTATTCTCTGTATGCTCCTCTTTGCCGTATCCATACTTCTGATCCAATTCGTAGTCCATCAGACCATGAATTGTCATTGCAAAGCTTAATGCACTCATATCTGCATTTTCAAAATGAAGTAGCTTATGTACTTCCATTGCATAAAATAGCTGTTTTGTTGCAATGATCATTCTCTCAGTTTCTTCCGCAACGATTCTTGCTGCCATCGGCTGGATGCTACGCTCAGAATATATAACCTTATAAAATGTAAGCAACTTTTCCTGATGATTCATATTGACATAACCCTGCACCACTCCCTGCAATACTTCGTATGCAGTTTTTCCTTGAAAAAGTTGGCTGAAATCCACAGGTTTTATATTGGCATTTTTCTTGGACTGTTCTCTGAGGAACTGATACATTGTTTCCACAATTTCTTCCTTTGATGAAAAATGCTTATAAAGCGATGGCTTTTTGATACCAATCTTATCAGCAATCATGCTCATGGAAACTCCTGCAAGTCCTTTTTCAGCGGCTAACTCTAACGTTGTCAGAATGATTTCTTCTTTTCTATTTGTGCCCATTGTCATTCTCCATTAAAACAATCATTCAATAGCCTGTAGGCTAT
This sequence comes from Blautia aquisgranensis, assembly GCF_040096615.1. Lineage (NCBI taxonomy): Bacteria > Bacillati > Bacillota > Clostridia > Lachnospirales > Lachnospiraceae > Blautia > Blautia aquisgranensis. The sequence goes on along the minus strand of NZ_JBBMEJ010000025.1, from coordinate 26,575 downwards.
CATTCGTTAGCTTTATAATAATACATCTGTAGAGAATATGCAAGTCCTTTTCAATAAAGCGAATGCTATACTGATTGACTTGCATATTATAAGCTCATCTCTCTAATTGTCATTTTCTTTATTAAGATACAATATGGCAAATAGCACCATTAATCCAAGAAGTACCCATGGCGATGCAGCCGAAATAAAATCAATGAACGGATTGTCGTCAAATACATTCCCAAGAATAATCATAACAACACCGATTACAATAGATATCCATGCAAATTTGATAACGTTATTTTCAGCTTTGGCTACTTTCATGTCTCTTTCAATTTTATTAAGCAATGTCGCATCTCCTTTCAATAATTCGTCCAGGCTTAAATCATATAATTCACTCATTCTTATGATGCTTACAATATCAGGTAGTGATTTTCCCGTCTCCCTTAATTAAAGATATTGTTGGGTAAAAAAGAAAGGTCAGTCGATTTTGCCGATGAAGCGGTAGTAGATTTCTACTTCCTGCTCACGGCTTCCGTCCTCGCCCTTGACAGCTTCGTGGACGGTTATTTTTTCAATTAGAGTGTTCAGAAGTTCGGCGGTCAGCTCCACAGGGTTGACATACTGTTTCATCAGGGCAATCCACTTTTCAGCATCCGCTGCGGTCTGTACGGCGGCTTCCATCGTTTCGTGAAGCTGTCTTATTTTTGTTTCAAGCTCCTTTTGCTCGTTCTGGTACTTCTCGGACAGCATATTGAAGTTATACTCGGTTATGCGTCCGGCAGACCAGTCCTCATACATTTTAGCAAACAGCCCGTCAACCTCGGCTTTACGCTTCTCTGCCTTTTTCAGCTCCGCAGCCTGCTTTTTCTTCGCAGAGTTTCTTTCCCTGTCGCTGGCATTGAGCAGGCGTTTCAGCAGCTTGTCCTCGTCTTTCTGTGCCAGCATAGACCAGTATTGCAGTCTTGCAAGCACATAGGCATACAGTACATCATAGCGGATATAGTGCATGGAACACTGGCGTAATCCCTGCCCGTTCTTGCTGCAATGGTAGTACCCGTATGGGTTCTTATTCTGCTTGTTTTCCCCATAGGCTAAAGACCATCCGCAGTCTGCACATTTTATCAATCCTGCGAAAATCTGTGTCGTACCGTTTCTGCGTTTCCTGCGTCTGCTTGCAATCAGCTCCTGAACTTTTTGGAACACTTCTTCAGAAATGATGGCTTCGTGGGTATTTTCCACACGATACCATTCTTCCTGCGGCTTCCGCACCTTTTTCTTGTTCTTGAATGAAATGTTGCTCTGCTTGTTGTGAATGCTGTGACCGATGTAGGTTTCCTCTTTCAAAATGCTCTTGACCTGTGCTATCGTCCACGCATAGGCTTTTTCTGCGGGCGCACCGGCGTAGATATTGGCGAAAGTCCCGTATCTTTCATAGTTCAGCCAGCCGGGGGTAGGTACTTTTTCCTCCACCAGAATCCGTGTAATGCTGGCGGCTCCACGCCCGTGTACAGCAAGGTCAAAAATCTTCTCTACAATCCAGCGTGTTTCCGGGTCGATCAGAAGATGACCTTTTTTGTCCGGGTCTTTTACATAGCCCAGCGGTGCATAGGCTCCATAGTGTGCGCCATTGGCAAATCTTGTGTGCATGGCAGCCTTGACCTTTTTGCTGGTCTGTCGGGCGTGCATTTCATTCAGGATGTTTAAGAACGGTGCAAGCTCGCTTTCTCCGTTGATGGTGTCCACATTGTCATTGATGGCAATGTAGCGTACTCCCTTGCTGGGGAAATAGATTTCCGTGTACTGACCGGTCAGGATATAGTTTCTTCCCAGACGGGATAAGTCCTTTGTGACAACGCAGTTGATTTTCCCGTCTTCGATGTCATCAATCATCCTTTGGAAACTTGGACGCTCGAAATTTGTCCCACTCCATCCGTCGTCAATGTACTCGTCTACAACGGTCAGCCCATGCTCTGCGGCATACTGTCTAAGCATCATGCGCTGGGTCTGGATACTGCCGCTTTCCCCCTGTAATTCATCGTCACGGCTCAATCTCAAATATAGTGCAGTGTTATAAATCGTTGTATTGTATGGTTGTTTCACGGTTAAAAATCCTCCTTCTAAAAGAAACAACCCACGCTTATACAATACTCGCTGGTACAAGTATATCATAAGCGTGGGCTGATTGACAGTCGTTATTCCGTATTTTTTCAGGAAGCGGCGGCAGCGTGCTGGATCACATCTTCCAGCAGGCTGTCAAGCGGCTTCCCATCCTGTGCGAAATGCTCCGATACCTTGATACGGACTTTCCCCATGACAAAATACTGGGTGCCGTCTTTTTCGGTAAGCAGGGTGCCGCTGTTTTTGTTATTGCTCTCGTTTTTGCTTTTTGCCATAGGCAGTTACCTCCATAAATGAAATATGCCCGACAAGGGAATGTCAGACAGGTGTACAGCCGCAGACTGTCTCCGTGTCAACCAAACCGTGTCAACCGGCAGAAAAGACTTTGAAAACAATCCATAGGCGCTCTATTATTACTTTTTACTTTTTCTTTGATTTCTTGGTTGACATGGTTGACAAAGGAGAGAAATGCCCCAAATATCAGGCTTTTCCCCGTCAACCGGCTGTCAACCAAAGCGTCAACCAAACTGTCAACCGGTGGCTTTTCAGAATGGAAGTTCCATTTGCCGGGCTTCTTCTTCCGTGATTTCCTGAAAACCGTCCCCCTCCGGCGGAGCTTGGTTGACACGCTCCCAGCCTTTTTGAGAACCGTATTTCTTATACCGCTTCGGGCTTTTGTAGGCTACCCAGCCCTGTATGATGCCGCCCGCAATGCCGGTATTCATAATCTCGCAGATTGCCCGTGTCTCCCAGTCTGCCGGGGAATTTAAGTTCCCCAGCGCTTCCTCATAAAGCTGCTTGGAACATACCCTGTCGCCGGTGTAGTCCTCCAAATAGGCGTAGATCATGCCGGCCTGTGTGTCTTCCTGCATAAAGTCCTGCTGGTGGGCGTTCAGGTATCGGTTCATTTCTATGCTGAATGACAGCTTATACTTCCCACTGCGATAAACCGTCATGGCTTCCGCCCACATCTGTTCGATATACGCCCTCGCCGCCGCTTCATCGTCCAGTATGTGAACCTCCGCCCGTTCCGGGTACACCGTCACGGGGAGAAAGCGCCGGTTGCCGGTGCGGTCACGGGGCAAAAAGTCCTGCCGGTTGGTCGTCCCTCCAAATACACATTGCCGCAGCCGGTCTGCCGGATGTGTCTCATACGGCACTTTGTAGGTTTCTTTCTGGCGGCTTAAGAATGACTTGATTTCCTCAATACTCTTGGCGTTGGCTGTGGCAATCATCTCCGACATCTCGATAATCCAATGCCCTTGCAGCTTGCGGTACACATTTTCATCGTCCAGCTTTTTCAAATCGTCTGAAAACCATTCGTCCCTGCCTGCCAGCAGCCGGAAAAAGGTAGATTTCCCGGCTCCCTGACCACCAACCAGACAGAGCATGACCTCAAACTTGCTCCCCGGTCTGAATACCCGCCGGATGGCTCCCATCAGGAACAGTTTCAAGGCTTCATAGGTGTATTCGTCCGTATCGGCTCCCAGAAAGTGATGCAGGGCGTAACGGATGCGCTCTGTGCCGTCCCATTGCAGGCTGTTCAGGTAATCCCTGACTGGATGGTAGCGGTTTTCATTGGCAACAATCTTGATGGCGCTCTGCACCTTTTTCTCGCTGGTAAGCCCGTAATTTTCTTCCAGATACAAAAGCAGGTAGTTCATGTCCATGTCGGTCAGCGTGGTACTGGTGCGCTCCCAGCCCAGCGGCTTCACAATGTCAATCTGCTCCGTCAAAAGGTTCAGGCGCAGCGCCCCGCGAAACAGAGGGTCACGCTGGAACACCGTCAGGCAGTTTCGGATGCTGTTCTTCACGCCGCCTTTCTGCGTCCCCTCTAATGTTTCCCGGATTTCTGCCGGTGTCTGCGCCGGTTCCATTGTGTCCATCGTCCTTTTGACCGCTTCCTGCGTTTCCGGCGGCAAGCTCTGAAATTCGCTGTTCAAGCCGCAACACCTCCTTTCCCTGTGCGGCGATCAATGCCGCTTTTTCTTCTATTTCTCCGTATAACAAAATATCCAAAAGGTATTCTGTGTAGCTTATCCTCTGCAACGCTTCCACAAAAAGAGGATGCCAGATGGCATCCTGCGGCTGTGGGGCGTGTGCTGTTTTCCAATGCTCCAGCAGGCGCAGATAATCGCATAGCACCCGGAAACAATACCGTTCCGTTTCCTGAAATCTCTGCTCCGCTGATTTTTGTCGGGGCTGTGACCTGTTGTGACGCTTCCTATCTGGCGGCGCATTGCCGGATTTCTCATAGGAAACGCCGAAGTTCTCCGCAAGCCTGACCGCAGCTTCCCGTTTCCCCAATCCATGCAGCAAAGCGGCAAAGTCGATCACATCCCCGGAAGCCCCGCAGCCGAAGCAGTAAAAGCGGCTGTCCACTTTCATGCTGGGCGTGCGGTCATTGTGGAATGGACAGCAGACCATGCCGTTTCTCCCCACCCGGATTCCATAGAATGAAGCAGCCTGCCGGGTGGTAACAGACTGTTTCACCGCTTCAAATACATTCAAATGCTCCCTCCATAAAAATACTGGTAGCGGTAAAGCTGCCGGTTATATCATAGCTCCATCTCATGTTTCTTTCTCTGTACTGCCTGTGGCTGCTCCCTCCGGCGCAGTGCGGTATCTACGGCGTTCTGCACCTGCCGTAGCCGTATGACTTCCTCCCGGAGTGGCTTGTGCTGCGGAGACAGTTCGGCATACTCTGTTTTTAACTGTGCGTATTCCTGTTTCCATGCTTTCAGGGCAATGGGTTTTCCGTCCAGTTTTTCTTTCAAAATACGGCGGGCGGCATAAAACAGCCGTAACTCCGCATCGTGGGATGTTTCAAATTTCTCCCTCTGTTTCTTAAACTTGATATTGTTCAATTCCGTATGAACAGGTTTTAGCCGCTGGTAATTCTCGCCCTCCCGTATCAATTCCTGCAATTCCTTTATCCGGGCAGATTTCTTTTTCATGGAGTCGCTTAACGCTTCAAATTCTTCGTTGACAGAGGAAAGACGCTCCTGCAAATCCTCTAATGTGAGCAGCTTGTTTTCCGTCAGATAATTGACGGCTTCGGCAAACTGCTTTAAGTTTCCGGTTCTGGCTTTATTGCTCCATGCCCCTGCGTTGCGCTGGTTGTAATAAGCGATCAACAGGTCGGCAAGGCTCGGTGTCTGCGGTTTGGAAAGTTCTTCTTTTACCTCTGCCATCCAGACAAACAGGGCTTTGATCTTCTTCCTCACATCCTGCATGAGCCGGTTGGTGGCTTTAATCCAGCGGTTCAGTTCCCCTTTCTCGGTGCGGATGCCCTTTGCTTCCATCTGCCGGACATTAGCTCCCTCGTGGACAGTAGGTATCAGGTCAAGCCCCTGCCGCACATAGGAACGGTGGTCGATACGCACATCCAGCCCTTTTTCCTCAAATTTTGTATTAACGGCAGCCGCCCACTGCTCCCGCCAGTGTTCCAGCGTTTCCGGCTCATGCCAGTCTGTTGTATGGACAGCGTTAAACATATAATCGCCGTTTTTATCCCGGATTCGGTTTCCATCTTCATCAAGAAGATATTCCCGCCGCTGTTTTTGTCCCCATGTGCCATCCGGGTTCAAAGGGCGCATGGTTGTCATCACATGGAAATGCGGGTTAGGGATACCGCCGTCCTCTTTCTCCGGGCTGTGAAAAGCAAGATCGGCAATCATGCCTTTTGCCACAAACTGCTCCTGCACGAACTTCCTCGCCAGTTCCATGTTTTCTTCCAGCGTCAATTCATTCTGCATGGCAATATCAAAGGAATAGGCAAGCTGTGCTTTTGGATGTTTCTCGCAGTTCTCCACAGCATTCCAGAGGGTCGCCCGGTCAAGATATATTTCCGGCGCATGGGGCGGCAGCATGATTTCCGAAGCGATCACGCCGCCCTTTTTGGTGTAGTCGCTGACTTCTCCATAGTAGCTGCTGTAAAGACGCTCCCCGGCTCGATAGGCTGCGCTGGCAATGGCGCTCTGACCGGCGCTGCGCTTGATCTGTGCGATTGAAAAATGATAAAGTGCTATCCTTAGTCACCGCCTTTCTCCTGCCCGGAAATACGGGCGTGGTTCTCTGTGGCAGACCGGATGAAATGCTCCGCCTGCGGCAGATTCAAAATGCTTTCCATGAGGGAATAAAATTCCGCTTCGGATAGCTCCTTTGTCTGTGGTGCAATGCTCTCAATAGCTGCCCCACGGGTAATCAGCCGGTGCGTCCTCTGTTTCCGGGAACCGCTTTCCAGATACGCCTGCCGGTTTTTCAAACGCTGCATTTTCCGTTTTTCCTGTTCCAGCAGGACAGTGGTTTTTTCATATTCCTGCTTCAACTGTTCCAAAGATTTTTCCATGTTCTCACATCCTTTGCTGATAAGATAAAGAAAGACCATCCGCAGACAGTCCGTGTGTCAGTGCTTCTATAAAACCCGATGAAAAGGGAAAACCGCAGAGCGGATTTCTCTTTGCGGCGGGTACACAGGGGATAGCCGCTTTAGCGGCGCAAGGGGGTGTAGCCACCTTGTCGGAGCGAAGCGAACGCAGACCTCGGATTGCTGATTTTATCAGCGGCAGAGGTAAGCTCCGCAGGACGCACGATACATGGTCTTTAGACTATGTATAGAAGTGCGCCCTTAGTTCCTAAGGGATTTTGCCGTTTCCGGCAGTCTTGTCCTTTTTCTTGGAACGCTTGGAAAGATACTTCGGGCAGTCAACCACAACCGCCCGGAAGCTCTGTTTACATTCGTGCTGGCATTTCCGGCACAGTTCGTTGTAAGTGATACGGCTGCGGTCATTTAAGAAGAAAGACCATTCCAACCGCCGCTTGTTACTCATTCTTGCCATAACCGGCTCCTTTCTCCGTTTCTATCTGATGTACGCAGATAGGCTGTTTTGATGTAGCGTCTCGGTATCATTTTTAAGTTTTTTTCCCTCTGTATGCCCCTTTGGAAAGTGCGGCAGTATTGCAAGTCAGGGAATGATACCTCACGCTTATTTGTCGCTTCCCGGTACGGTTTCGGAGCCTTTTGCCATCCATTCAAAGAAAGCAATTTTGCTGACCTTGATAAGTCTGCCCCTGCGGAACGCTGGAAAGCCGGGTGTGTGTACCAGCTCATAGGCGCTCGCTCTTGAAATTCCCATAATCCGCTGAATGTCCGCCACATCCAGAACCAGCGGTAAATCCTCGTAGCTGTTCAATCTCTTTTTATCGTTCATTCTGTTCCTCCCATAAATCAAATAGGTTAAAATGCTTCCTGTTGCCGTTCTCCCCAAAAGCCGTTTTCCTGCCCCATTCCTGCGGTGTTTCCCTGCATTGGTGCGCCGAATGCGTCACTTCTCCTGCCGGTCATATCCCTTTTGGACGGTCATTCACTTGTCAAGGTACTGTGCGGTACGAAATTACCAACCGCAATCATCATAGCGTACTATCCTTGACAAAACAATGATTCTGCGATACCATGAGTGTAACGGATATAACTGAATTATATAATTACCATAAACAAAGGCAGGGGATAGGGATGGAGAATCAGTTTATACGGCATGAGCCATGTTTTGAGAGGATTTTGTTTGTCCTGACGCTGGACAGGAAGAAAATGAAAGAGCGGATTTTGATTGGGGAAGAACAGCAGATCCGCTTCCGTCTGAACGGGAGCCAAAACGCAGAGGTGCTTTGTGATATGACACGCCCACTGGGAACTTTTTTGATAAACTTTGAGCGTGACACGGACAGAGACTGGAACTTATACGGGCTTTCTCCGCTGCGGCAAGCTCTCCACTCCAACCGATGGAAACAGCCGGAGCTGGAGCAGGCGGCAAGCGAATTTCTTTGGGAGAAATATCTTAGCAACGACCCTCTGAAAATGTATGTGGCGTTCCGTATCTGGAACAGCTATCTGCTTGCCAGAGAACCCCGTGACCGTAACGCTGCCTGTGACCGCTTCATGGATAAAATGAGCAGACTGACCGGGGTATTCCAAAACGAAACCATGAGCTTTGACAGGGAGACAGGAAAACCGAAACAATTTCAAGCTGGCAGCCTTTATTTCAAAGGCGCACCGTCAGAAGATACCCGGCTTGACCTCTGGTTCCCGGACAACCGGCGCACAGAAGAATGTGTGTCTGCCTATGCGTCCCTCTACCCGTTGATTACCTATTATCTGAACAGGCTGAATGACTGGGGGCTTTGCTTCCGGCGGTGCAAGGTCTGTGGAAAATATTTTCTGGCAAAGAGCCAGCGGTATGAGCTGTGCAGCGACAAGTGCCGAAAAGCACAGGCGCTTCAAAACAAGCGGGAATTTGACGAGAGGTCAAGAGAAAATAACTATGACCTGCTTTATAAAAATGAATGCCAGAACTGGCGCAACAAAATAAACCGGGTAAAAAATACCGCAGGCTTTCCGGCTGACCGTCTGGAAAAAATACAGGCTTCCTTTTCCGACTTTAAGAAAGAAGCCTTACAGAGAAAAAAGGCTGTAAAAACAGGAACGGCCAGCCCGAAAGAATTTACGGACTGGCTGTATCAGCAGAGTAATGTAATTGTTGAGCTGACCGAGATATGAAAAACTTTCTATCGTCAATTTCGCATTATTGCAATAACAGATTGCTTCTTCCATGAATGGTAATATTATCATCAAACTTTTGGAAGAACTATAAATGTCCGAGGTGCCTTTGATTTCGACAGAAAAACAGGCTGAATTGTTACAACGCTCGGACATTTCAAAAATCTTTTTGAGAAATGGCGGAAAAAGCGGGGCAGCATACGCCGCCCCGCCGATCTCAAAAGGTCATTCCATTGCCCGCATTTGTTCTGTTAATGAACGCTTTTTCAAATCCCGTATTTCCCATACAGAAAGAATCAACTGTAAAAGAATCAATATTAGTAGATATCCACCTATCTGCATTGTTGGAAATTGATATGAGAGATTTGGCATACCGAATAGAATACCAACAGCTTTGCTCACAGGAATAGCTATGGGAATACCAACCAAAAGAACGATTCCAAATGAAACAAGTACATATAGCAATCCCTCTGTTATGAGAGAACGATATAATTGTTTTAGGCTTAATCCAACAGAGCGTAATGTACTGATTTCCTGTTTACGCGCTTGATGGTTAGAGAGCGTCATATTGATTAGATTGATTATTCCAAACAGCAAAATTAGTAATGACAGCATTTGCAAACTTCCAAACAATAAGTTCATAGAAGATTCCATGTACTCTACAACATCATTATAGCTGCAAATAGAAAGCCCCTTTTCTTTAGAGGTAATTTTCTGCTGAATGGCTGATTCTATTTCATCATTATAAGTTTTATCAGTTATGATCTCCCATGAGTAAGCAAAATTTTCTGTGTTTGTGAATAGTTGTTGTGCAAGTTCTTGTGTAATTATAAGATTCGCTGGATCAATAGCATCTGTACCGTTTTCGGTTCCGACAAAGCTCTTATCAAAGAAACCGGAAACAATACATTCTATTTCCTCTCCACTATTTGTAATCTTTATAGGCGTCCCTTTTGTAATCCCCAGTTCCATATATCCATCTGTCAATAAAACTTCAAACTGGTTCTTAGGCATTTGTCCATCTATCAAATGTTGTTCAACAAAGCTAAAATTACCTTCTGTACTTTGAACCGAAATTATATCACACATTCCCTCAGTAGCATTTCCATTGATAGAATAATGACACATTCCTACCGAATCTCTAAGTGGTATAATCTTTTGGATTCCTTTAGTATTCAAAAGTTCTTCTTTCAAAGATTCATTTAGCGGATTATTTGTTTCGTTTTTTCCAACTGATTCTTCAGAAAGATATATACGGAAGCTTCCGCCGTTTACAAAAAACTTTTCACGGACAAATTGCTCTGGCGTATTACTAACTGCTGCGGATGCAGATATAAATAAGAGTAATCCTCCAAATATCAAGGAAAGCAATGTACTGGCTGTCTTTTTCTTATCGCGTCCAAGATTTAATAGAGCTAAAGAGTAAGGTGAAATTTTCTTATTATGTTTTCGAGATTGCATCGGAGCATTTCGATAAGCTATATATCGTACTGCCTCAATAGGGGAAGTAGTTGCCGCAATTTTAAGAGGCTTGCGAACAGATAATTTCACCATAAGAGTGCAAATGATGGAAACACCTATCATTACAAAAGGAATATTGATAGGAGAAAATCCGCTGGAAAATTCATTACTTCCCAAAACAGTTCCGACAATCGCACCCAAAACAATACCCGGAGGGATTCCAAGCCATGATAAATATCTACTTTCATAGTTTATCATTTTCTTTATCTGTAATGCAGTTGTACCTAAAGTGCGTAACTGTCCGAAATTTCTTATTTTTTCATTGATAGAAATTCTGAAAATACTTTGGATTACCGTTATACCTGCAAATAATACCAACACGGACAAACTTACAAAAGTTAGTATATTTTCAAATGACAATCCCATATTCTCCCTAAAAAAGAGAAAACTTAAGCTATAATCAGCACCAATTTCTTTTCCAATAGAAGCAATTCTTTCTTTTAGAATTTCTTTTGATGTTGAATCTGCATCAGCAAAACAAACATAGCTTTGGTATTTTGCAGGATTATAATTAGAGCTATTTTCTACAAACGATTTTGATATATAGCACGAGTAATTGCCCTGTGATTCAGTCGAGCTTTCCGTAATCCCAGAAATCACAAAATCTTGTGATTTTCCGTTTATTTGAAAAGAAATTTTATCTCCGATTGCAGTATTAGAAAAATATTTGTTCACCATTTCACGGTCAACTGCAATTTCATTTTCTTTAGATGGCATAGTCCCATCTTTTAGTGTAAATTGATTTCGGGCAATATAGCATGCCGCATCATCCATATATGCCAAATACAATGAATATCCCTCTGGCATTTTTATTTCTCCCAGATTGTAAAGCGACGCTACCATTTCGATTTCTGGTTGATGACGAAGTTTTTCAATTTTATCCTCTGTCAGATTATCATAGCTGGCTTGAAAAGTGGCCATATTATTTTGAGATTCCTGAAAAGCAAAAAATAATGTTCCACACATTGACATCAAAAACGCTGCCAGTGAAATAGCAATTATTATCATAAAATTCCGGCGCTTCTCGCTTTTCAAACTCTCCTTTGCCAGCTTCTTTGTAATGGCGCTGGTATCATTTTCAAAAGGCCATGTCATAGCTTGCCACCTCCTTATTCCACAATCTTGCCGTCCTCAATGCGGACAATCCGATCTGCAAGACGGGCTATGTCGTCATTGTGGGTAATCATCACAACAGTTTGCCGGAACTCCGCACTGGTGCGCTTGATAAGCCCCAGCACCTCGGCGCTGGTCTTGCTGTCAAGGTTGCCGGTCGGTTCGTCGGCCAGCACAATAGCCGGTTTGGTAATCAGGGCGCGGGCAATCGCCACACGCTGCTGCTGTCCGCCGGAAAGATTGTTCGGCATATTTTTCAGTTTATCTTCCAGTCCCAGCAGGTGAACGATCTCGTCCAAAAACTTCTGATCCACCGTGTCCCCGTCCAGCTCCACCGGCAGGACGATGTTCTCATACACATTCAGGATAGGAACAAGGTTATAGTTCTGGAAGATAAATCCAATGTTGCGGCGGCGGAAGATGGTGAGCTGTTCGTCGTTCATTTTCGACAGCTCTTTGTCCCGGACAATCACATTGCCGGAAGTAGGAGTGTCCAGCCCGCCCATCATGTGAAGCAGGGTAGACTTGCCGCTGCCGGAGGTTCCCACAACGGCCACAAATTCGCCGTCATTCACGGAGAAGTTCACGCCGTCAAGGGCGCGGGTGATGTTCGGCTCTGTGCCGTAATACTTTTTCAGGTCGATGGTCTGTAAAATGCTCATACTCAAAACTCCTTTCAAGGCTTTCTGCCTGTTGATAAGGTCATTGTAAAACCCAAATGTCCGCGAAATGTTACAGCGGCCAAAAAATTTCATTGAAAATCGGGGTGAAATGTTACAATGCTCGGACATTTCAAAAAAATTTACGGCGGGCAGCCGGAAATGGCCGTCCGCCGCGTTCTATTTTGTAGGCAGCATAATGGAAAATTCCGAACCCTTGCCCGGCTCCGAAAACACTTTGATATAGCCGCCCTGCCGCGTTACGATCTCGCGGGCCAGATACAGGCCAATGCCCACACCCTGCTGTTCGTGTACTTCTTCCTCACGATAGAAGCGCTGGAAGATAGCGGCCTGATTGCTTTCGGAAATGCCCTTGCCAGTGTCGGTCACTTTGATTTCCACATACATTTCCCACAGCACCACAGACACAGCGATTTTCCCGCCTGCCGGGGTGTACTTCACCGCATTGTCCAGCAGGTTAAAGAGGGCTTCCGATGTCCACTTGCTGTCATGGGAAACGGTCAAATCCTCCGGGCAGTCCACGGACACGGCGATTTCCTTTTTCTCCGCTGCATACACGATCCCACTCATGGCCTGTGCCACGGTATCAAAGAGGCGGCCCGGTTTCTTGTCCAACTGGATCACGCCTGTTTCCAGACGGGAGGTTTTCACAAGGGCCTGAAAGAGAAAGTCCAGCTTATCCGTCTGGCTGCGGATTCCCCGGATAAAGTCGGTGCGCTCTGCCTCGGCCATAGGCTTTTCCAGCAGGGTGTCCGTCGCCATTTTCAGATTGCTTACCGGCGTTTTCACCTGATGGGAAATATCCGATACAAGGGTCTGTAACTCCTGCCGTTCCTCGTCCACCCGGCGGCGGTTCTCCTGCATGATCTGGTAAAGCCTTGCCAGCCGGTGTCCGATTCTGGCAAGCTGGGTTTCGCTGTCCTCTGGCCGCTGGGGCGCTTCATTTCCGGCAATCATGTGGTCTAAGGTCTGGCACAGGTCAGCGGTAAACTGTGATAACCGTTTTCCAAACGCCTGCGTCAGTACAAAAATCCCTACAAGGGCGCACAACAGCAGCGCCCCGCCCGTCAGCAGCACCGCCGTCTGTTTTGTCACAAGAAAAAGGGCTATGGTGATCCCGGACATGGAGAGGGCAAACCCTATTGCCACCCGGCCAAACAGCCGCTTTACCGAGAGGTTTTGAAACTTCATTTTGCCTCGCCTCCCGTCCATTGATAGCCCATGCCGTAAACGGTCTTGATGTAGGGCGCGCCGCCGTCGGATTCAATCTTGCTGCGAATCCGGCTGATAGAAGTTGTCAGGGTGTGTTCGTCTACAAACCTTTCGTCTATATCCCACAGCTTTTCCAAAAGCTGCCCACGGGTCAGCACTTGCCGGGGATTTTTGCGGAACAGGTTCAGCATTTTGTACTCCATCGGGGATAGGGTCAGGGGCTTGCCATTTAAGGAAGCCGTCTGTTCCGAGAAGTCCAGAAACAGCCGCCCGTCGTCGTAAATGTCCTTGGCCGGTTTGTGGTGTTCCAGCATGGCGAACATGGCTTTGATTTTCCGCTGCAAGGCCCCGATCACAAAGGGCTTTGTGATGTAGTCCACCGCGCCCACCTCATAGCCCCGTATCTGGTCGCTTTCCTGATCGTTGGCGGTCAGGAAAATCACGATGGTATCCGGGTGCTGGGGCTTTATCAGCTTGCACAGTTCAAAACCGTTCCCGTCCGGCAGGTTGATGTCCAGCAGCACTAAATTAAATTCCCGCTGGCGGATGGCTTCGGCTGCGGTTCTGGCATTTAGGGCAGAAGTCACGCCGTAGCCGTCTGCTGTCAGGTTATAGGCCAACATCTTATTCAAAAAACTGTCGTCCTCGACAATTAAAATCTGCTTCATATCCTCACTTCCTTTGCTTTTTGCAGATAGTATAACAGGCAAATGTCCGTGAAATGTTACAAGGACAAATATATTTATCATTTTACAGCTTTTTTATGTGTACTGCAATTTTATAAAAGAAAGGACAGCAGTATCATCAAATTGCTGTCCTTGCGGTTTATTATAGCTGGTAGTGTATAAGCGTGGGTTCATCATATTTGGTGTGGTATCTTTAACTATGGGAAACTCCATTTTCCCAGTTAGAAATAGTCTGCCTGGAAACATTGAGGTCTTCAGCAACCTGTTCCTGTGTAAGTTTCTTTATAGTACGAGCATTTTTAATTTTATCATCTATCATATTTCTGTATGCCTCCTTCTTCTATGAGATTACAGCAAACGTAGTAGTAATGTCTATCAAAAGGCTTTTACATATTAGATAAAAGCATGTAAAATTTCTTTTACATAGCTTAATTGCGGTCTATTTAGCTTGTTTCTTGATTACTCAGGAAAAATATTTCTACCCTCGCCCCACCTGTATTTTCAGAATTTGAAAGTTTAATACCTCCACCATATTTTTCAGCCACAGTTTTTGCAAAAAATAGTCCCATCCCATAATGGGCTTCGCCATTTCTACTTGTGTCATCCATAAAAAACTGCTCTGTGCCATGCAATAATGCTTCTTTTGTAAATCCTGATCCGCTATCCTCCACAATGAATGTCAGCCGGCCATCCTGCTCCTTTGCGTCAATATAAATGATTCCATTTTCTTTTGTATGCTCCACTGCATTCTGAATCATATTCATTACGGCCCGGAACATTGGATCATAAGCAATCGTTACCTTTTTATCACTTTGTCCCGCCTTCCAATCTATTTTCTGGTGATAGATTTCTACCAGTCCGAGTGCCTGTTCCTTTATATCTGCGAAAAAATCTTCTAACCTCACCGTTGTATAGGTAACATCACTGCAATTCCATGATTTTGTGACATCTATCAACTGTTTTACATAACTTTGTATCTGTGTTGTGCCGTTCAAAACATAAGTGATATTATTCTTCTGTTCTGTGGTCAGTTCAGTCTCTGAAAGTAGTTCTGCATTTCCCCGTACAATCGTAAGAGGTGTTTTAATATCATGCGCCAAAGCGGACATCTGCCGGTTCTTTTCCTGTTCTGTTTTCCATTGCTTTTCCAAGGCTTCACGTAGTGCGTTCCGCATATCATCAATAGCTGATAAACAGTCATCAAATTCTTTGATGCCAGAACCGGATGTCTCATATTCCAGATTTTGATCCTTTATTTGTCCGATTGCGTCTAATACAGGTTGCATCTGCTTTTTGATTCTTTTTCCAAAACGTATGGACGGAATGACGATAATCGCTATCGCTCCAATCACAGACATAATACTCATCACATTCTGAGGTTCTATAAAATGCTCCCTCAAAAAAGCTGAATGATATTGAGGTATCAGGCGATATTGCAATACAACATATTCATTTTCCCTTACAATTACTTTATAAAAATATTTCCCGGATGCGTTTCCGTACTTTGCAACATTCCATGCTATCTGTTCGTATTGTTCTGACAGATCTCCACCTATTTTCTCTCCATTCTCTGAAAAGATTACATAATCACAAAGTGCAGGAATCATCTCAGCAGTTACTTTATCCGCACGTAAAATCGTATCATATGCTTCATTAATCTTTTGCTCTGCATAATTCGCCGGATAGATACAGCCCACACTAATCAAAAGGTACAGCAGCAGCCAAGCAACAATCACCAAACCTACTAATGATCCAAGCATGACCAGTACATATCTCATAAAAATCCAGCTGAGTGCATTGCTTCTCTTTACTCTTCCCATTTATATCCAATCCCCCAGACTGTTTTTATCGGTGTATAATCATAATCCGCAAATTTTGCTCTTATATTTTTGATATGCGTGATAATGGTACTGTCATTACTCTCACTGTCAAAACCAAAGACCTCTTCTAAAATCTGTTCTTTCGAGAAAACCTGTCCCCTGTTTTTAGCCAGGAATTCACAAATTTCGTACTCCGCTTTCGTAAGAGGAAGTTCCTTATCATCAACCAATAGTTTCTTTTGAGATATTTGAATACAGACCCTCCCCAAAACCATCCGGACAGAATGTTCCCTGTGCTCTCTTCTAAGATGTGCATGAATCCTTGCCCGAAGTTCCATCACTCCAAATGGCTTTGAAATATAATCATCTGCTCCCAACGAAAGTCCGTTCACCAGACTTTTTTCCTCCGTTTTTGCGGTAAGAAACAAAATCGGACAATCCACAAGTGCCCTGATT
This sequence comes from Blautia aquisgranensis, assembly GCF_040096615.1. Lineage (NCBI taxonomy): Bacteria > Bacillati > Bacillota > Clostridia > Lachnospirales > Lachnospiraceae > Blautia > Blautia aquisgranensis. The sequence goes on along the minus strand of NZ_JBBMEJ010000025.1, from coordinate 10,431 downwards.
CTTTTGCATAATTCAAAGCCGTCCATTCCAGGCATCATAATGTCAAGTAAAATCAGGTCATAACGATGTAATTCTTCCATATTAAGTTTCAGCGGATTACTTACTTTGGTAACCAGATGTCCATCCTTATTCAAAATGCTTTCTATCATTTCCAGAATTGCCGGTTCATCATCAACTGCCAGTATTTTTGCCATAGTTTCCCTCGATTCTATTCCGATATTCTGTTTCCTTCCCAGTGGTTTACCCACCAAAAATAGTATACCATACTAATCCCTGTAAATATTAAGCAACCTGGTATGAATGACAACCATTCACCTACACTAGTTTCTCCCAATACAGATTGCAGATAAGTATATGGTACTCTACCCGTCCAGCAGACAAATACATATTTCCACACATAATCTCCAAGTCGGGTAAGCATCAATGCACTAATTAGTCCTGATATAATCCCTGCTCCAATGGATACCCCTTTTCCAAACTGAAAAGCCAGAATCAGCTGCCACAGATAAAGTGGAACACTGCTTCCCCACAGCAGCAATGCTGCAAATATACATCCTTTCATGATTTCGATATCGCTTGATGCGATTCTTCCAAATCCAATTCCGAATATGATTGCTGTCAATAGGATAGAGCACAGACACAAAACCAGTAGCATCAACAGTTTCGATAAAAATGCTGCAGGTTTATCCGGTAAAGACAACAGATTTTGAAAATCACCTGCATTTTGTTCCTGTTCCATCACACTTGCTGTAAAAATTCCAATAAGTACCGGAAGTCCTGCTCCTATTGCCTGATAAAATGCAATCACTTTCATATTTTCATTCCATAGTGAAAAAAAGTAATATATTAAAAATATAACGCTGGTTATAATCGGAATCAGTAAGTGTGCCAGAATCACAGATGTTCCTTTCATCTTTCGCAAGTCTGCATTAAGAGATCTTCCAATCATCTTATTTCACCTCTCTTCTCTCAAACCATTTCAAAAACAGAACCGTTACAAAAACAAACCAGATGATTGAGAGACACATTCCCGGAACAATGACTCCCGTATCCAAAAGAGGATTCCCTGCTTCTGCGGCAAGTCCATTTGGTAAAACATGAAGCAACGGGCACATCATTCGCATAGGGATTGCAGAAACAAGTACATACCAGATTCTGGTTTGTGATATTACCACACCGCTGACGGTAATAAATAGGCAGACGAACAGGTTTACAATCATTCCAAATCGTTCACTTAAAAATAAAGCTACCGGAATCTCCCATAACTCAGAAACCGTCAGAAACAATACTGCAATCAACGCTCCTCCAACTGGAACATGTGTCGTTAGAAGAAAGCCTCCAAGCGTTGCTCCTGCAAACACAATCACATTAGAAAACAAAATCATGTACCCAATATAAATAATTTTCCCCAGCAACAATTTTCTTCTGTCTGTGGGAATAGTCATTAAATGATAGTATTTTATCTTTTTCTCCTGCGCCACAGAAAGATAACAAAATAGAGCAATCATCCCCGGCAGCAAAAGTGTATACCACCAGTTCCAAACACTTTCTGCATAAGCATTTGTCATCCCAAGAGTAAATATAAATGCCATGACAAATGTAAGAAGAGGAAATCCCCAGATAAACTTTTTTCGCATGGTTCTTTTGGCTTTTTGATGTTCCGCTTTTATAATATTAACCATGGATTTCACCTGCTTTCTGGTTTTTTCTTACCACATTCATAAACAAATCTTCAAGATTATCTCCCTGCTTTAATGCTCCTTCGTATCCTAAGATTCCACCTGAAATAATCCCGACTTTATCTGCAAGTAACTGTACCTCCGAGAGAATATGACTGGAGAGAATTACAGTGATTCCCTGTTCCGGAAAAGACCGGATCAGCTCTCGTAATTCCTCGATGCCTATTGGATCTAATCCATTCGTAGGTTCATCCAATATCAAAAGTTCCGGTTCTCCAAGCAATGCCATTGCAATGCCTAGTCTTTGCTTCATTCCCAAAGAAAACTGTCCTGCTTTCTTCTTTCCGGTGTTTGTAAGTGATACAATCTGCAAGACCTCATCAATTCTGTTTTCATCTGTACCAAGCAATAATTGTCTTACCTTCAAATTCTCTCTGGCGGAAAGATTTTCATAAATAGGCGGATTTTCAATTAACGCTCCTATTTTTGATAAATCTTTCCTATCCAAAAGTTTTCCATCAAAGTAAATCTTTCCTGCAGTTGGTTTCATCATACCGGTCAGCATTTTCAATGTGGTAGATTTACCAGCACCATTCGGTCCAAGCAGTCCATAAATCTCTCCCTTTTCGATATTAAGTGAAACATTATTTACCGCTTTCTGCTTTTTAAAATATTTACATAGATTTTGTGTCTGCAACATCATTTTCATCTTTACCATTCATCCTTCCTTCTATATTTCATTTCTTACTGAAAGATAATCTATCAGGAAAAAATAAAGATTTGATGAAGATTTATTCTCGTATGGAATAAACCATCAATTGAATATCATTATCAGAACTCGGCTTTCCATTAAAATCAGCAAAGCTGTTATAAATACGAAGTCCTAATTTACCGAATATCTCCGTGATTTCATCCGAACTATATAACCTTATAGGATTTCCTTCTTTCATTTCAGGCTTATAAAGTGCTTCTCCATACATATAGTCTACCTGTCCATATATCAGCGTTTTTCTTTCCTTCTCCCATTCAAAAGCAGATAATGTAAGTCCCTTTTCTCCTGCATCCCATCAAAATCAGTTCCTATGCCTTTTTCAATAATAGAAAAACTTTCATCAATCGTCATGGCATCACGATAACATCTTTTCTGCGAAACAGCATCAAACACATCTGCTATCGCCATAATCCTTGCATGAAGTGGTATCTGCTCTCCTGCCAGTCCATCCGGATATCCTTTTCCATTATATTTTTCATGGTGAAATCTGGCAATCTCATATGCAATATTCCGAAATTGCATATCATCTAAATTATAAAATATCTGTCTGATACAGCCCTCCGAACACTCAAAGAAAAATCTGGCGGGAATAAATTGCCTTCCATGAAAGCTCTCTATGCTGAAAAGGACCGGCTTGTTGAATTGAGAGATAGACAGCGTGAAGATTTTTCTAATCACAGGGATTATGAACGGGAGCTTCGCACTGTATCTGCGAATATTGATATAATTCTTGGGAAGAATCGTGAGAAAGAACAAGAGCTTGAAAAAGGAAAGGATTTATAGACTGTTATTTTTCATCGGTATTTGGCATTTCAAAATTCGGGTATTGAGGATTACTATTTACCATGTTAAAATAATGATACAGAAATTCATGTTTACTATATCCCATTCTAAAGGAAAGCAGGTGGTGTTTTCACAATGAATAATACAGAAGAAACACTAGATTTTGAACAAAAGCATAAAGAAGATCTACAACGCCTTAGAGGTTTCCGTCTTTTAGATGATGATTTTATGAGTAAAGTTTTTGAAGATACGGCATGTGCTGAATTTTCTACTTCAAATCATTTTGCAAAGGCATGATCTTAAAGTACAATCTGTGCAGGGACAATATGATATAAAAAATTTACAGGGACGTTCTGTTCGCCTGGATATATTAGCTGTCGATACCAATAACCGCACTTATAATATAGAAATCCAAAGAAGTGATCGTGGTGCCGGTGCAAAACGTGCAAGATATAATAGCAGTCTTATAGATGCCAATATCACTGAAGCTGGCGATAAATATGATGCCCTCACTGAAACCTATGTGATTTTTATTACCGAAAATGATGTATTAAAAGCCGGGCTTCCAATTTATCATGTTGACCGCATCATCCAGGAAACCGGTGAACCATTCGGTGATGAAGCTCATATTATTTATGTAAACTCCCAGATTAAAAGTGAAACAGAACTTGGAAAACTAATGCACGATTTTTCCTGTATCGATCCGAAAGATATGTATTATAAAATACTTGCTGACAGGGTACGTTATTTTAAAGAAGATGAGGACGGAGTTTTGACTATGTGTAGAGAAATGGAAAATATGCGAAAAGCTGAACGCATTGAAATTGCTAAGCGTATGCTGGTTTCCGGTAAACTCACTTACGAAGATATTGCTACTTTTACAGACCTGACCTTAGAAGAAATCAAGGCTCTGGCTGTACAGAAAACTGCATAGCAAAGAAGAGGAACCATCTCTCTATTCCAGATGTGTTCCTCATTTCTTTAAATAAAAGCTGTTTATACATATTATTATAGACATTCCCTTCTTTACAAAAATGGCCCTGCTACCTCAGTAGCAAGACCATCTCTGTTGAAAATTACTTCTTCTTCCTTTCCATTTCTTCTTCCATCGCCTTCTGTTGCTGTGGCTGCCCTTTGCCTTGACTGGCTATCTTTTTCTGATGATTATGAAGCCGTTTCAGTACCGATCTCCGTGGAGCGTTCTTATCTTTTTTCTTTGAAGTGTTATTCATCAGTCCGTCAATCATATTATCTTGTCTTTACATCAATATCCTGATTATTCCAGTTTTCTCCAAACAAAACATCATCATTAAAATGTGCAAACTGTGGTGCAAATTCATTCAGTGCGTTTCTTCCTGCTGTCTGTACAATTTTTTTCACTTTAATCACCTGTCCTTATTTTAACTTTGCTCCATCCTTAAAAGCATTTCCCACACGTTCTCCAAGTCTGTAATATCCGTGATGTACCGGATCATATGTAATTGGTGTAAACTTACTAAGATCAATTTCTCCGTCATCACCGAGATATTTCTCATCTGCACTTACATTTTTAATTTCCGCAAGATACTTGCTGCCATCAATGACTTTTACAAGTTCACACTCAAGAGTCAATGGAAGTTCATTGATGACTGGTGCATTTACATATTCACTCTTCGTTGTAGTAAGGCCTGCTTTTTGCATCTTATCTGCTTCTTTATTTGCAGAAACAATTCCCACATAATCGCAGGCAACCAGATGTTCAAGATCTGCCACACCTACTGTAAAGGCTTTATTTATTATAATATTATCGGTTGTCTTATGGGCAGACAAATCTACAATAATCTCATTTGCACCTACAATTCCGCCCCATGCGGCGTTCATTGCATTTGCCTTTCCATTTTCATCATAGGTTCCCAGAATCATAACCGGCTGTGGATATAAAAATGGCTTTGCTCCAAAATTTTTTCTCATTGTTTTATCTCTCCTTATTCTTATTTTTGCCCGTCTACCGTTGGCACTGTTTTTTTATACATTTATTATAAGCAGTTTGCATATTTTTCAGAAGTTCCTGTTTGTTTGTCAGTCTTAACCTTATGGTTATTTGTTTATCTCCATCTTTATCTGCCCGATCCATTCTGTAATCACATCTTCCGAAGTTTCCAGATGGTCTTTACCCATAGAATCAAACTGAATCTGCATTTCATGTGCAAAGGCAGCTCCTTTGCACTTGTCCTTCATATCTTTAATTACATGTCCCGGCCATCCGCCATTTGTCATAAATGGAATTACTGTCTTTCCTGTAAAGTCGTTTACTGTTAGAAATGTCAGCACTGCAGGTGCCATTGTATACCACCATGTTGGCGTTCCAATCGCAAGTACATCATAATCTGCAAGATTTACAGATAATGGATTGATCTGAGGCATAAAGCCTGCCTCTACCTCTCTTTTTCCCTGTTCAACCACATCTTCATAACTGCCGCTGTATGGCTCTGTTGTTTCGATTCTCGCAATATCTGCACCTGTCCCATTAGTCAGCTGCTCTGCAATTCTTTTCGTGTTTCCATTTGACCAGGAATAATATACAACTAACATTTTCTTCATTATCTCTATTCTCCTTTACTTATTTTAGCCCCTGTAAACAGATAGATATAACCCACCATGACTACCGCTAAGAAAGCCACTATTACCCCAATAGTTATCTTTTTCCTTGTTTTCATTGCTCACCTCTTTTATTTCTTCTGTATTTTTGAACCTCCAAACACCTGCGACATCGGTATATGGGCAAGCATCTCATCAATAGATTTTACTTCATCCTGAGTCAGCTTTATATCTGCTGATTCCATATTTTCTTCCAGTCTATTTACTTTTCTTGTTCCCGGAATTGGTACGATATATGGTTTCTTTGCAAGCATCCAGGCAAGAGAAATCTGTGCAGGCGTGGCATTTTTTTCTTCTGCAATCACTTTCATCCAGGACATAAATTCATTATTTTCCTTTAATCCTTCTTCTGTAAACTGTGGCATTGCGCTTCGATAATCTCCCGGCTTTTCAAATTCCCCATGGGAATGATATGCTGCTGTCAGTAATCCATTTGCAAGCGGCGAAAATGCAACAAATCCTATTTTCAATTCTTCAAGCACCGGGAATAATTTCTCATAATCCCTGTACATCATGGAATATCTGTTCTGAATCGCTGTAACCGGGCATACTTTATGTGCACGTCGAATAATCTCTTCACTGGCTTCTGATAACCCCCAGTGTGTAATTTTTCCCTGCTCCATTAACTCCTTCATAGCTCCTGCCGTCTCTTCAATCGGTACAGTCATGTCAATACGATGAATATAATATAAATCAAGATGGTCTGTGTTAAGTCTCATTAAAGATCCCTCAATCGATGCTTTAATCGTCTCCGGTCGTCCATCAGGAATCAAAGGTTTATTTACAGTTGTTGCAGTTTCATCAAAACGTATCCCACACTTTGATGCAAGGACAATTTTGTTTCTATATGGCCTTAACACTTCCCCAAGCAGTTTTTCATTGTGATGAGGGTCTTCCGTTGTTCCGTATATCTCTGCCGTATCAAAAAATGTGCAGCCTTCATCGATCGCTTTTTCAATCAATTCTTCTGCTTCTTTCTGTGTTGAAACAGTTCCATATGCATGACTCATTCCCATACATCCAAATCCGATTTCTGATACTTCTAAGTCTCTTCCTAAAATTCTTATCTCCATCTTTATCTTCCTTTTCTATATTTCAAACTTTACTGTAAGTATAAGAAAAAGAGACTCCGGACAGAAGTCTCTCTTTGTTAGGCAGTTTAAACCTAAAGGTTATGTCTTACTTATTACGATTCCTCCAAATATTTTTATATTCTTTTATAATCCAAGACTGTCTATCCATGAACTGATATCTGATTCAGACGCTCCACCATGGAATCGTTCCCCTTCTTTCCAGTCACCTGTTCCTGTCATCTCTTCCAGAAGATTACCGCTGTCACCGATTCCCGAGGTCGCTGCTGTACAGAATGGGATGACTGTTTTTCCTGTAAAGTCATTCTCTTTTACAAAGTTATCTACTGGCCATGCTGCAATTCCCCACCAGATAGGATAGCCAATGTATACCGTATCATATGAATCCCAGTTATCAACTGTTGTAGACACCAGTTCCACATCTCTTAAGCTCTCATCATCATGTTCTCTTGACACCCGGCTGTCATCATCTGTCCAGTCAAGGTCATCATCTGTATATGGCTCCACAGGCTCTATTTCAAACAGATCTGCCTCTGTAATTTTTGCTATCTTTTCAGCAACATCTTTTGTATTTCCTGAAGCTGAATAATATACAACCAATGTTTTTCCATTTCCTGTTGATGTATTTTCTGTTGTATCTGTAGTGTTTTCGGAATTTGTATCCGCTTCTTCATTTCCAGACTGGTTTGTACTTGTAGACTGGCTGTCATTATTAGAAGTAGACTGGTTGGTATTGCTTGCTCCACATCCTACCATCAAACCGATTGCCACGATGCATGTTAAGAGTACTGCTGCTATTTTCTTTGTTTTCATTCTAAGGTCACCTCCTGTCGTATAAAATGTTTGTCACGCTAATTTCTATCGGATGAAATTGGTAAATACAAAATCCGGTGCCTTTGGCATTTCAATTCCCATTTTTGTCGCAACATTTTTACAGTTAATGAAATATGCCATATTGTTTCCAAGGATCTGCATAACCTGCATCCCTTCGAGATCCTGTTTTACCTCATCCGGATTCGTCCCATGTACCATATTCCAATATCTCGATGTGATAATCGGCATCTGCATCAGACCAAAATATTTATTTACCTGGTCCCATGTGGCCGTTGTTCCGGCCCTTCTTGCTGAAATTACCACAGCGGCAGGTTTCAGGCGGAATCTGTCGCCGCCACCGTTTAAATCGGCATAAAAGACTCTGTCCATAAAGGATGTGATTGCACCGCCTGCACCACCCCAGTGTACCGGAGTTCCAAATACGAATCCGTCATAATCCCCTGCTATTTCCAGAAATTCATTCACGATATCATCCAGGATGCATTTATTTTTTTCCTGACATTTTCTGCAGGCAATACATCCTGAAATCGGCTTGTTTCCAATCCAGAAAATATCTGTACTTATGCCATTTTCATTTAATGCACTGGATACCTCACAAAGAGCTGTATAAGTACAGCCATTTTTGTGTGGACTGCCATTGACAAGTAATACTTTCATTGATTTTTCCTCTTATGCTTACCAGTTCTTTTTTTCTTTTGAACTGTCATTATTCTTTTTTCTTTCCTCAACCATCTTCACGAACCATTCCACCATATTCGGATCCTGATGCGAGAAGAAGGAGCTTGTCTTCTTGTCCAATTCTGCAATAGTCTTCATATCTTCATCAGAAAGTGTGAAATCAAAAACATTAAAGTTTTCTTCCATTCTCTCAATGTGTGTTGATTTCGGAATAACCACTACCCCTCTCTGAATATGCCAGCGAAGCATAACCTGTGCCGGAGTCTTCTGATATTTTTCTGCAATCTCTGCGATGACAGGATTCTCAAAGGTGCCTCCTCTGCCCTCACCGAATGGTGCCCATGCTTCTAACCGGATGTCATATTTGTCTGCCCATTCCTTCATCTCTTTCTGCTGATTGAAGATGTGGGTTTCCACCTGATTTACCATAGGTTTAATGCGGTTGAAGGATGCAAAATCAACCATTCTGTCTACATAAAAGTTGGAAATTCCGATTGCTCTGATTTTTCCCTCATCGTACAGATCTTCCAATGCATGGTAAGCACCGTAAGCATCTGAAAATGGCTGGTGAAGCAATACCAGATCCAGATAATCTGTCTTTAACTTTTTCATGGATTCAAGAACTGATTTCTTTGCTTCTTCATATCCATAATGTTCAACCCACACCTTTGTTGTAAGGAAGATTTCTTCTCTTGGAATGCCTGACTTTTGGATTGCATTCCCAACCTCTTCCTCATTAAAATAACTCTGTGCTGTATCAATCGCCCGGTATCCAACTTTTAAAGCATCAAGCACACATCTTTCACATTCCTCTTTTGTTACCTGATATACGCCATATCCCAGTATTGGCATTTTTACACCATTATTTAATGAAATATATTCCATTGTCGTATCCTCCTTGTTTTCTTTCATTCATCTTACATTCATACTATAATACTGATAGATTCCTTTGAGAAGTTTCGATAAGTTTTTCAGTCTTAACCTTTCGGTTTATTCTGGTTCTTACTGATTGAACAGCCATCCCATAATTTCTTTGTCACGACAAAACAGATAGCCACCGCCATGCTGATAAGTGACCGGTGTTCCTTCAAAGTAATCTTTATCTTTTACATCCAGTACCACCAGTTTATCAATCTCTGATTCCGATAATCCCTGTTCTTTGTAAAGCTCATGTATCTGCTGGTATGCCTCTTTAAAAGGTTCTGATCTATAGTATTCGTCGCTTTCGCCAATCACAAAATATACCGGTGTTTTCATCTCCACAACCGGCTCATATGCACCATCCCACTGAGAGCTGCACATAAGTGCCGCTGTATATAATTCCGGCTGCTTTGCCAATACCAGTGACAGGGTTTCTCCTCCTCCGGAATAACCATTAATATATACTTTCGATGGATTAATAATATAATGCGTCAGAAAATACTGTGTCAGTTCAATTGTCTGATCTGCTGATGTCTGTCCCCAGTCATTTAACTGTGGAGCTACAATAATCATATCGGTAATATACTTCTGTGCTTCAAATCCAAAATCTTCTGTCCGGATATTTTCTCCCACGCCCTGAAAATATAATCCCTGATATCCGGGTAATGTTACATATAGTGCATATTCCTTTGTCCCGTCATATGCATCCGGAATATATACATTGTAATGAATGTCCCCTTCATTTGGAGAATGAAGAACATTATCCAGGAGGAAGCCCCGGTATTCTTCGCTTCCCGGCGTAACATTTTCCAATTCATCTCCGGATGTATTTTTTTCTGTATTTTCTTTTTTCTCATTTGTCTTCTGCTGTACGGTCTGTACCTGGTTTATTGTTTGTTGATTCTTCTTTTCATCCTTGCCAGGTTTTGAAAAGTAGATATATACCATGATTACCATTGGTGAACTACTCGGCAACTGAGTTACCAGAGCATCTGAATTAAGGCGGGATACCGCCTTTTCAGGGTGCGTCCATGAC
>NZ_JBBMEJ010000024.1:0-41372 GCF_040096615.1 Blautia aquisgranensis | reverse complement strand
GATCTAGCAGCTTCCTGTACGGAAACAGCTACAGCAACTGTCATACCAACCATCGGGTTGTTTCCAGCGCCGATAAGACCCATCATCTCTACGTGAGCCGGTACGGAAGAAGATCCTGCGAACTGAGCGTCAGAATGCATACGTCCAAGTGTATCAGTCATACCGTAGGAAGCAGGACCTGCTGCCATGTTATCCGGGTGAAGTGTACGTCCTGTACCACCGCCGGAAGCAACGGAGAAGTATTTCTTACCTTTCTCATTGCACTCTTTTTTGTATGTTCCTGCTACTGGATGCTGGAAACGAGTCGGGTTTGTGGAGTTTCCTGTGATGGAAACGTCAACGCCCTCTTTCCACATGATAGCAACACCTTCCGGAACGCTGTTAGCGCCGTAGCAGTTAACTTTTGCACGAAGACCCTCTGAATAGGATTTACGGAATACTTCCTTAACCTCGTTCTTATATGGATCATACTCTGTCTCTACATATGTAAAGCCGTTGATACGGGAGATGATCTGAGCAGCATCTTTACCAAGACCGTTCAGGATAACACGAAGAGGTTTTTTACGAACTTTGTTCGCTTTCTCAGCGATACCGATAGCACCCTCAGCTGCTGCGAAAGACTCATGTCCTGCAAGGAAGCAGAAGCAGTCTGTCTCTTCCTCAAGAAGCATCTTTCCAAGGTTTCCATGTCCAAGACCTACCTTACGTGTGTCTGCAACGGATCCCGGAATACAGAATGCCTGAAGGCCTTCTCCGATAGCTGCTGCTGCGTCAGCGGCTCTTCTGCAGCCTTTTTTGATTGCGATAGCTGCACCTACTGTGTAAGCCCAGCAAGCATTCTCGAAGCAGATCGGCTGAATGCCTTTGATCTGATCGTAAACGTTCAGACCCGCGTCTTTAGTGATTTTCTCAGCTTCTTCGATAGAAGCGATTCCATAGCTGTTTAAAACAGAATTGATCTTGTCAATTCGTCTCTCATATGATTCAAATAAAGCCATTTCCTGTAACCTCCTGATATTTTTACCTTACGAAGTGTAATTACTCTTTTCTTGGGTCGATGATCTTAACAGCATCTGCAACACGGCCGTACTGACCTTTTGCTTTCTCCCATGCTGTGTTCGGGTCATCACCTTTCTTAATGAAGTCAGTCATTTTTCCAAGGCTTACGAACTGGTATCCGATGATCTCATCGTTCTCGTCAAGAGCGATACCTGTAACATAACCCTCAGCCATCTCAAGGTAACGAGGTCCTTTTTTCAGAGTTCCATACATTGTACCAACCTGAGAACGAAGTCCTTTTCCAAGGTCCTCAAGACCAGCTCCTACTGCAAGTCCGTCCTCGGAGAATGCAGACTGGGAACGTCCGTAAACGATCTGAAGGAAAAGCTCTCTCATAGCTGTATTGATTGCATCACATACAAGGTCTGTGTTCAGTGCCTCCATAACAGTAAGTCCTGGAAGAATCTCAGAAGCCATAGCTGCAGAATGAGTCATTCCTGAACATCCGATAGTCTCAACAAGTGCCTCCTGGATGATTCCCTCTTTAACGTTAAGGGAAAGCTTACATGCACCCTGCTGAGGAGCACACCAGCCAACACCGTGTGTAAATCCGGAGATATCCTTTACTTCTTTTGCCTGAACCCATTTTGCTTCTTCCGGGATCGGAGCGGCACCATGATGTACGCCCTGTGCCACTGGACACATTTCTTCTACTTCGCGTGAATAAATCATTTTAAAACTCCTTTCAAGTATAGATTGACCGATGTTATTGAGAAAAAAAGTTCTATAACACCCTATGGGTATTTTCTCACAAAACCTTTGTTTCGTCCAGTCATATTTGATAATTTTTTGTGATAAAACGCATTATATTGGAAGTTATTATTCCGGTATTTCCCCCTTATCCGCCAAATATTTCTGGCAACTTCATCATCCATATGTTAATATGTTATCAAGTCAGACCCCGGAGGTTTATTTTTTATGAACACATCTGCAGATTTTATTTTTCCAGAAAAATACCGCATACTCAGTGGCAGCACCCTGAAAATGATCGCGATCATAACCATGCTCATTGACCACACCGGAGCCGTTCTCCTCAGTATGTACCCACCGGCTCAGAAAATATTCTTCACGCTATTCGGCCGGGAATACAGTCTGTATCTCATCTTCCGCGATATTGGAAGAGTCGCCTTCCCGATCTTCTGTTTTCTCCTTCTGGAAGGCTTCCGGCACACACACGACCGCTTCCGTTACGGACTAAACCTCTTCCTTTTTGCACTGATCTCCGAGATCCCATGGAACCTTATGTTCACAAATACTCTGCGTTATGAAAAACAGAATGTGTTTTTTACACTTTTCCTGGGATATCTTGCCTTCTGCGCCATTGAATATTTTCAGGATGACCAGCTCCGTCAGCTGTTGTGCATAATCGGTCTGCTGATCGTTTCCATCCTTCTGAAAGCAGATTATTCCTGGCGTGGATATATCTTTCTCCTGATCATGTACTACACAAGAAAAGATCCAACCGGCCAGGCCATCCTCGGAAGCTGCTGGCTGTACTACGAGTGGAGGGCATGCTTTGCCTTTCTGTCCATTAACCTCTACAATGGAGAGAGGGGGTTTGTTCGGAACAAAGTCTTAAAATACGTTTTTTATTGGTTTTATCCGGTGCATATTTTGGTATTAGTGGTAATTAGGAAAGTTTTGTTTTTATGAGATTTTTTTCTACCTTTTTTAAGGTGGGAATATCTGAGGGGAGAAAACACTCAAAGTTGCGAAGCCCGTTTTTCTCCCCTCAGACTCCCCTCTTTCCGGGCACGCGAAAAATCTCTTATTTTTTATAATGTAACGTTTTGATTTTAATCTGTATTCTACTTCTCTCAGAAATGCAAGGTTGTGCCGATTATTTTATATACAGTTCCACTGTCAAACAAACCGGCACATCTTCCAAATGCACCGTCAAACCAATTCGTCACACCCTCAAACGCAATCTCAGCCTTTCCCATAAGCCATCCAGCGCAACGCCGATGGCCCATCCCCTCCCGTCAGACCACGCTATCCTCACCACCGGATGAACCAGCCCGGGAGGTGTGTGCTGTATTCCACTGACTCTGCAGGAGAGGAGCTGATTCTTGGCTGGTGGGAATCTGCGTTGTTTTTCAAAAGTCCGCTGTCTGAGCGACTTTAGGAGCGAGTTCGGGCTTTTGGAAAACGGTTTTAGCAGATTTCCGGCAGCCTAGAAGCCAGCCCTCGACGAAGCCCAGTGGAAAACAGCACACACCTCCCGGGCGTCCCCATCCGCCACACACCCACACAAAAAAAGAGCCACACTCCAAAAGTGCAGCTCTTTAGCATCAACGTGAACAGAAGGACAGGATCAATCCCATCTTTTTAATCCCTTTTTCTGACAACCTCACCGACATTCTTATAAATCGAATCCGACGCCACACAGCCTCTCACAGAAGACAGCGGATAAATATTACAGTTCCGTCCGATCACAGTACCAGGATTCAGCACAGAACCACATCCAACCTCAACATGATCCCCAAGCATAGCCCCGAACTTCTTAAGCCCGGTCTCGACCTTCTCCTCACCATCCTTCACAACCACAAGCTTCTTATCTGACTTCACGTTAGAACAGATCGATCCGGCCCCCATATGAGACTTATAACCAAGCACAGCATCACCAACATAATTATAATGCGGAACCTGCACCTTATTAAAGAGCACTGCATTCTTAAGCTCAGTAGAATTACCAACTACAGCACCCTCGCCAACGATCGCATTTCCACGGATAAACGCACAGTGACGAACCTCCGCATCCTTACCGATGATCGCTGGGCCTGTAATGCTGGCAGTCGGCGCAACCGTTGCAGACTTTGCGATCCATACATTCTCACCTATTTGCTCATACTCAGCAGGATCCAGAGTCTTACCAAGCTTAATGATAAAATCACCGATATCCGGAAGCACCTCCCACGGATAAGTCTTTCCCTCAAAAAGCTCTGCAGCGATCGTCTCGTTAAGATTCAGAAGATTGCTGATCGTAAAATCCTTCATCATGATTTTTTTCCTCCCTGTCCGGAAGCACGCTCCGGCTTCCTGTAATTTACAGCGGCCGCATCAAAAAACTGCCGCAGGTTATACTGATAATTGCTGGCCTCGACCTGCTGGGTACGCACCCTCACAAAATGCTCCAGCTTGTCCATATATTCCTGTTCTGTAATACTGCCCTCAGCCACATACGTGAGCCCTTTTTCCCAGCTCGCAGTAAGCTCCGGATTCAGAAGCTGCCGGATCGAACAGTTCACCACATCAAAGATCATCTCACCAAGAAGCGTAGGCGTGATCACCTGTGTCTTTTTATTCAATGCAAGATACTTGATATTTACAAGTTTTTTCAGAATCTCGGCTCTGGTAGCACTGGTACCGATCCCGCTGCCCTTGATCTGGGCGCGAAGCTCCTCATCCTCAATAAGCTGACCTGCATTCTCCATGGCAAGGATCATGGAACCGGAATTGTATCGTTTCGGCGGTGAAGTCTCGCCCTCCTTGATCGAAAGCCCGTTCACAGGAAGTATATCACCCTTTTTCAGCTTCTGCAACGCATCCAGAAGCACCGTATCACAGGAAACCTCTTCTTCCTCACCATTTCCACTCTTGTCACTGTCGGAAGCCTTTTTCCAGGCAAAAGAATTCGTGGCAACCTTAAGATATCCCTCTTCCTTAAGCACCTTAAAGGATGAAAAGAAAGCCTCCCCGTCAAGCTTCGTCACAAGACTCACCTTCTGATAAACAGCCGGCGGATAAAAAATACACAAAAATCTCCGCACGATCGTCTCATATACTCTCTGCGCGGTAAGTGAAACACTACCCAATGCATTTAAACCCTGACCTGTAGGAATGATCGCATAATGATCCGTGATCTGCTTATCATTCACATATCTCGTCTTTGAAATATTTTTCCAGGAATCCATTCCAAGAACTTCCGCTGCCACAGCCCCGGCCTGGGGATAATTGCGAAGACCAGAAATATTCTTATAGATCTCCTTAGCCACTGCTGTAGAAAGAACTCTGGCATCCGTTCTCGGATACGTCACCAGCTTCTTCTCATAAAGCTCCTGCACGATCCGCAGCGTCTCATCCGGACTGATCTTGAACAGCTTGGAACAGACATTCTGAAGCTCCGCAAGGTTGAACAGAAGCGGTGGATTCTTGTTCTCCTTCTTCCGCTCTATCTTCTCCACAGTACACTGAAGCGGCTGATTTTGCATCAGCTGGTCGATCAGCTCCTTGGCGTGCTCTTTTTTCTTGAAGCCGTTCTCTTTATAAAGATATGGGGACTGAAAATACCGGCTGCCTTCCACAGCTCTCCATTCTCCGTCAAAGCTCTCGCCCGCAAGGGCGATACTGCTTAATACCCGGTAAAACGGTGTCTTCACAAAGACGCGGATCTCCCTTTCTCTTCGAACCACCATTCCAAGAACACAGGTCATCACACGTCCCACTGCGATCGCCTGATACTTAGAATGGAGATAATTGGTCACGCTGCTGCCATAGCGCAAAGTCAGTACTCTTGAAAAATTAATTCCCATGAGATAATCCTCTTTTGCCCTGAGGTACGCAGATGCTGCCAGATTATCGTACTCCGAGATATCCTTTGCCTCCCGGATTCCTCTTAAGATCTCCTCTTCTGTCTGGGAGTCGATCCACACACGCTTCTGGACCTTTCCCTTCACGCCTGCCATCTGTGCCACCAAACGATAGATATATTCTCCCTCGCGTCCGGAGTCAGTACACACATAAATGGTCTCTACATCCGGGCGGTTCAAAAGTCCCTTTACAATATCGAACTGTTTCTTTACTCCCGGTATCACCTCATATTTAAATTCGCGCGGCAAAAAAGGCAGGGTATCAAAACTCCACCTTTTATATTTCATATCATATTTTTCGGGATAACTCATGGTGACCAGGTGCCCCACACACCAGGTCACCACGCTGTCCTGTGATTCCAGATATCCGTCTTTTCTCTGTCCGTTAATCTTTAAAGCCTTCGCAAATTCCTGTGCCACGCTGGGCTTTTCTGCTATGTATAAAGCCTTTGCCATACTATTTATCTGCACTCATCTTTCTAAGCGGCCATGCAAGAAGCACAGCTCCACCAACTATATTTCCTAATGTTACGATCACCATACTCTTAAGCATGGCACCGACAGACAATCCGGGAACCATACAGTACGCAACTGTAAAGATGCCCATATTTGCAATACAGTGCTCAAATCCGCTGACAACGAAACCTGAAATACAGATCACGATCATCAGAAACTTGCCTGACTCACTCTTAAGCTTAATGCCGCAAAGCACTGCAAGACAGACAAAGAAATTACAAAGCACTGCACGGAAAAACATCTGTCCTGCCGGAATACTGAGTTTTCCGTTTATAAAGCCGGCAAAATAATCTGCAGTACCGGAGGCTCCGGCACCTACAAAAATCCATGCCAGAATCAGGCATCCCACAAAATTGCCGATATAACTGACTCCCCATACCTTGCCAACGTCTTTCCATGATACGCTCTTGTCATACGCACCAAACGCCATTACCAGATTGTTACCGGTAAAAAGCTCTCCGCCTACCATCACGATCAGAAGTACCGCGATGGAGAACACGATGGCTCCAAGGAATTTCCCCCATTCCGGGAATGTCTTGGAAAATACATTTCCCACAACATTACTGTAGATCATCGCCACATCAATAAAAAATCCAGCCATGATCGCCCGCATAAAGTATTTTCCAAAGTTGCTGTTCAAGAGATTGCTCTTACCTTTCGCAGCGGTTGACAATTTCTCTACATCCTCCCTGTTCATAAATAGCACCTCCACATTTTTTTAGCAAGCGTGGCACTTTGCTGCTGCTTCTTTGTTCACAGCAGCACGCTTTACGGAAATCTGCTCTTCATATTGTAACACTTTATCAAATAGTTCACAACAAAAATGGGAAAATTTCTGAAAAATCATGTATTGTTACACACAACAAACAAAATCTCTGTCAGGCGGATATTCTCACTCTGCATTCAGTTAAATCAGAACCCGGTAGATTCCGTCCCATGCAAGTTCTTTTTCCTGCAAAAAAATCTCTGTCTCTTCCTCAGACTGCTTCTCGCATTTCCAGGCAAGCCCGCATTCGGCACTGATCTCAGACGGGATCGGAATCAGCCTTCCCGAAAATCCCGACTCCTTAGACGTTTTTTCCATCTTCATAGCTGCTGTTGTGGTAGAAAAGGTAATTACTGTTCGAATTTCTTTCTTACGCATTTACTTCTGCTCCTTAATATACGATCCTGTCGCACGGACACTTCACAGGCATTCTCTTTACAGACCCCTTCAGAAGTTTCCTTTGAGACGCAAAAACAGGACACCGAAAAGTTCCGATATCCCGTTCTGCTGATACTTTTTATTTCATATGAAGATTTACCTGATTATTTAGCCTGGATATATCCCTTAGCTTTCAGAGTCTCTGCACAGAGAACAGCTCCGCCTGCAGCTCCTCTTACTGTGTTATGGGAAAGTCCGATGAACTTGTAATCGTAAACAGTATCCTCACGAAGACGTCCTACAGATACTCCCATTCCGTTCTCATAGTTTACATCCATCTGTACCTGCGGACGGTTGTCCTCCTCAAGATACTGAATGAACTGCTTCGGAGCACTCGGAAGCTCAAGCTCCTGCGGAAGTCCCTTGAACTCAACAAGCTTCTGGATCAGCTGCTCTTTGGTCGGTTTCTTGCGGAATTTAACGAATACAGCTGCTGTATGTCCGTTGAGAACCGGAACACGTACACACTGGCATGTGATAACTGGTGTAGTAGCCGGAACGATCACGCCGTCCTCGATCTTACCCCAGAGTCTTAACGGCTCCTTCTCACTCTTCTCTTCCTCACCACCGATGTACGGAATGATGTTATGCTCCATCTCCGGCCACTCTTTGAAGGTCTTACCTGCTCCGGAAATAGCCTGGTATGTAGTAGCAACTACTTCATATGGCTCGAACTCTTTCCATGCAGTAAGAACCGGTGCGTAGCTCTGGATAGAGCAATTTGGCTTAACAGCTACGAAACCGCGTTTTGTTCCGAGACGTTTCTTCTGGAACTCGATTACATCGAAGTGCTCCGGGTTGATTTCCGGAACTACCATCGGAACATCCGGTGTCCAGCGATGTGCGCTATTGTTGGAAACAACCGGTGTCTCTGTCTTCGCGTACTCTTCCTCGATTGCCTTGATCTCTTCCTTAGTCATATCCACTGCGGAAAATACAAAGTCAACAGTAGCTGCAACCTTCTCAACCTCATGAATGTCCATAACAACAAGCTTCTTCACTGCCTCCGGCATCGGAGTATCCATCTTCCATCTGCCGCCTACAGCCTCTTCGTATGTCTTGCCTGCGCTTCTCGGGCTTGCTGCTACAGTAACCACCTCAAACCACGGATGGTTCTCCAGAAGAGAGATAAATCTCTGTCCAACCATTCCAGTTGCACCTAAAATACCGACTCTAAGTTTTTCGCTCATAATAAAATTTCTCCTCATCTTGTGTCCCTCTATGGCACACATTTGTCTTTTCTGTAAATACTATACCAATTTTTCAAAAAATGCAAGCATTATCTTAATTTTTTTCAAGATATTCCCTGTTCTCAGCGATTACCTGTTCCATAACGGACGGTCCCGGTGCTCCCAGAGTCACACGCTTCTCCACACAGGTCTTCATGCTGATCGCTTCGTAGATATCCTCCTCAAAGACAGGGCTGATCTCTTTGTACTCCTCAAGAGGAAGCTCATCCAGGGAGATTCCCTTGTCCAGGCACAAAAGAACCAGTCTTCCTACAATGCCGTGGGCATCACGGAACGGTACTCCATGATTTACCAGATAGTCAGCTGCATCTGTGGCGTTTGTAAAGCCTCTCTTTGCGCTCGCCTCCATGTTCGCCTTATTGAACTGCATTGTGGAAACCATACCTGTAAACAACGCGATACAGCCCTTTACTGTGTCGATCGCGTCAAAGGTCAGCTCTTTGTCCTCCTGCATATCTTTATTGTATGCAAGCGGGATTCCCTTCATGGTTGTAAGAATAGATGTCAGCGCACCGTAAACACGGCCAGTTTTTCCACGGACAAGCTCTGCGATATCCGGATTCTTCTTCTGTGGCATGATACTGCTGCCTGTGCTGTATGCGTCATCGATCTCCACGAAACGGTACTCATTGGAGTTCCACAGGATGATCTCCTCGCAAAAACGGCTCAGATGCATCATGATCGTGGAAAAAGCACTCAAAAGCTCGATCACATAATCTCTGTCTGATACGGAATCCATGCTGTTTCTGGTCGGCGCATCAAACCCCAGAAGTTCTGCTGTGTAAGCACGGTCCAGTGGATAAGTCGTTCCTGCCAGTGCGCCTGCACCCAGCGGACAGGTATTCATTCTCTTACGGATATCAAAAAGTCTGTCGCGGTCTCTCTTAAACATCTCAAAATAAGCACCTACATGATGTGCCAGTGTGACCGGCTGTGCCTTCTGAAGATGGGTAAATCCAGGCATGTAGGTGTGCACATTCTCTTCCATGATCTTCTGCAGTGCAACAAGAAGCGCTTTCAGCTCTTTATCCGTCTCATCGATCTCATCACGGACATAAAGCTTCATATCAAGTGCAACCTGATCATTACGGCTTCTTCCTGTGTGCAGCTTCTTACCAGCGTCACCGATGCGGTCAATCAGATTCGCCTCCACGAAGCTGTGGATATCCTCGTATTCGGATGTGATCGCAAGCTTTCCAGCCTCCACATCTGCAAGAATTCCGTCCAGGCCTTCTGTGATCTGATTCTTCTCTTCCTCTGTCAGGATGCCCTGTTTTGCAAGCATGGCAACGTGTGCCTTGCTTCCGCGGATATCCTGTTTATAGAATTTCTGGTCAAAAGAAATCGATGCATTAAAATTATAAACCAGCTTGTCCGTCTCCTTTGTAAAACGGCCTCCCCATAACTGTGCCATATCTCTGTTCCTCACTTTTTCTTTTTTGCGGCAGAATAGCCTGTTCTGCACCGACGTACAGCCTCGTCCCGGCCTTCTGCACTTTTCTGTGTTAGTGTATCATATTTTTATAAAAATGCAAAGTTTTTCATACTTATACATTCTGTAAATCTTACTATTCTTCTGTCTCTGAATTTTCAACTGCTTTTTTGCGGTCTCTTTCCTGGGCTTCTCTTCTGGAGAAAACGCAGCCGCAGTAATTCTGGCGGTACAGATCGTACTCATGTGATAATTCAATAGAACGTTTATATCCATTCTTCTTTTTGAAATCCGATGGCAGGTGCTCTACCTTATAGATTCCGGATAACTCCTCACCGATCTCATTGATCTTTCCGGCATTTTTCAGAGGACTGATGCTGAGCGTAGTCGTAAAGTAATCATATCCACCCTCTTCTGCCAGCTTCGCAGCCTCCTCCATACGAAGGCGGTAACACCGGAAGCACCGCTCTCCACCCTCCGGGATGTCCTCCAGACCTTTTGCCATATCATAGAATTCCTTCGGATCATACCGGCCTTCCACCAGCGTCACCGGATGAACAAAATCCATTTCTCCGATCAGGCGGCGGATCTCCTCCACACGATGAACATACTCTTCCTCCGGTGCAATATTCGGATTATAAAAAAACACTGTGATCTCAAAATACTGTGAAAGATATTCCATCACATAACTGCTGCAAGGTGCACAGCAGGCATGGAGAAAAAGCCTCGGCACCTTTCCATCCTTCTGTATATTTTTTATCAGATTATCCAGCTCTTTCTGGTAATTTCTCTTATTCAAACAAATGCTCCCTTCTTCTGATACACTGATTTTCTGAATTGCTGTGATTTCCTTTATCAGTCAGCATTTCTCAGACATATGATGATATTATACCACTATCTACGAAACGGAGGCAATATTCATGAAGCCTGTCTTAAAGGTACGGGATGTGTGTCTTTCCTATCACACCTTATCCGGAGAGACCCCCGCCCTTTCTCATATATCCTTTGATCTCATGCCTGGCGAATTTCTGTCCATTGTAGGTCCGTCCGGTTGCGGAAAATCCACGCTTCTCAATCTGATCGCCGGTCTGCTCTCTCCTGAGAGTGGTTCCGTCACCTTAGATGGAAAAAAAATCTCTGCCGGAAGCACTGAAGTAGGATACATGCTCCAGAAGGATCATCTTCTGGAATGGCGCAGTATTTACCGGAATATTCTCCTTGGCCTTGAAATCCGTAAGGAGCTCACTCCCCAAAAGCTTGCAAACACGGAAGCGCTTCTTAAAACCTACGGTCTTGACCGTTTCCGGGATGCAAAACCATCCCAGCTTTCCGGTGGCATGCGGCAAAGAGCAGCCCTGATCCGGACCCTTGTGCTGGAACCGGAGCTTCTTCTTCTGGATGAGCCTTTTTCCGCGCTGGATTATCAGACCCGGCTGAATGTCAGTGATGACATCGGAAAAATCCTCAAAACATCGGGCAAGCCTGCGATCCTTGTCACACATGATATTTCCGAAGCCATCAGCATGGCTGACCGGGTGCTGATCCTCTCCGCCCGTCCCGCTACAGTACAAAGAATCGTTCCCATCCATCTTGATATAAAAGACCGCACACCGTTTTCCTCCAGAAATGCTCCGGATTTCAAAAAATATTTCAACCTTATATGGAAGGAGCTGAACAAAAATGCCTGATTTCTCCCCTCGGCAAAAACAATATCTCGCACAGCAGAAAAAAGAAAAGCACATAGTCCTGGCAGCGCGCATTCTGCTCTTTGTCCTTTTTATGGGACTCTGGGAAGTGTCCGCAAAATGGGACTGGATTGATTCTTTTATATTCAGCAGTCCTTCCCTGATCACAAAAACCTTTTTCCTGATGTGTCGGGATCAGTCTCTTTTTTCACATATTGCAGTCACACTGACAGAAACTCTTGTCAGTTTCTTTTTTGTTGTACTCCTTGGAGTTGGAACTGCAATACTTCTCTGGTGCTCCCCAAAAGCTTCACGGATTCTCGAGCCTTACCTGGTCGTTCTCAACAGCCTGCCAAAATCCGCTCTCGCTCCTCTTCTCATCGTATGGCTGGGTGCCAATGAACGTACCATTGTTGTGGCCGGTATGTCTGTCGCCATTTTCGGCTCCATCATCAATCTGTACTCCGGCTTCTGCCAGGCAGACCCTGAAAAATTAAAGCTCATCGAAACCCTGGGCGGACACAAAAAAGAAAAACTGACCAAGATCGTTCTGCCCTCTTCCGTCCCGTTGATCTTAAGTGTAATGAAGGTCAACATCGGTCTCTGTCTGGTAGGCGTGATCATCGGAGAATTTATCGGTGCCCGAAAAGGTCTCGGATATCTGATCATCTACGGCAGCCAGACTTTCAAGCTCACCTGGGTTCTGATGTCCATTGTAATCCTGTGCGTAATCGCTATGGTGTTGTATGGAATCCTGAATTTTATTGAAAAACGGGTATGGAAATATTAATCCCAAAAACAACCTATAAAAAGCAGCCAGGTGCATATGCATATCCCACATATGTCCCTGGCTGATCACTTTCTTTTTATTCAACTGCTGTTCACTCTGTAACCAGCAGCCTTACTTATCTGATTTCTTCATAAATCTATCCACAAATTCCTCCCACGGTACCGGTCTGGAATAATAGAAGCCCTGAATCTCATCACAGTCCAGCTCCCGTAAAAGTGCCACCTGACCTGCAGTCTCCACGCCTTCCGCAAGCACCTGCATTCCAAGACTGTGAGCAAGTGCAATGGTGTGGCGGATAACTTCCATACCTCTTGTATTCTCTATGTAATCGATCAGGCTCTTATCCAGCTTCAGCGTATCAAACGGAAGCTGGTTCAAACTCGTCATGGAAGAATATCCGGATCCAAAATCATCCATATGAAGCTCAAATCCTGCATGAACCATCTTCTCTGTGAGCTCCCTGATCTGCACATTATAAAGAGCAGCCGTCTCCGTCAGCTCAATAGGAACCGCCGAAAAAGGAATTCCTCGCTCCTCCACGATCCGTACATAACGCAGGATCATATTTTCATAATGAATACTGGCTCTTGAAAGATTCACAGAAATCGGAAGCAGTTTTCCACCTGTCTCCATATGATTCTTCTGAATTTCGCAGACCTTCTGAAACACATATTCATCCAGCCGGACGATCAGACCATCTTTCTCATAAAGCGGGATAAATTCTCCCGGAGAAACCATGGAACCGTCCTTTTTGCGCCAGCGGACAAGCGCCTCCGCTCCTGCGATCTCCTCTGTGACCACATTATATTTCGGTTGCAGATAAACTACAAATTCCTCATTACGGATGGCTTTCTCAAACTCATTCTCCATCATCCGGTCTCGGATATGCTTCCGTCCCATCTCATCATCATAAAACGCAAACGGATGCTCATAGTCATCCTGAATACTCTTCATCGCCAGAAACGCCCTGTCACAGATCAGCGTCAGTGACAATGTCTTATCCACATCCTTATAAATACCATAATTCACTGCCAGCTTGGGAACCGGAGCCTCTTCCTCGATTCTGCGGATGGCTTTGTCCACAGTTTCTGCTTCCAGCGGAAGATTACCATACATGATTGTAACGAACTGATCTCCGCCATATCTGGCTACCATGCCATTATGTATCCGGCTCTTATATGTATCTGCCAAATACTGCAACACCTGATCTCCTGTCTTCTCACCGTAAGTGCCGTTGATCCACTTGAAATTCTTAACATCTGCCACAATCACATGGAATTTCTCATCCTGTTTGAATCGCATCAGAGTCTTTGCGTGATGGAAAAATGCCTGCCGGATATAGATTCCCGTAAGCTCATCGTATTCCAGCGCAGACAGAACGATCGCAGATTCCCGAAGCTTGATCACACTGTTGATCTTCCCCTTGACAATGCGGATATTATAAGGCTTCCGGATAAAATCTACCGCTCCAAGCTCCAGACAGCGTACCTCATCTTCCGGCCGGTTACTTCCGGTTATTACAATTACCGGGACAGAGGAAAGCATCACATCATCCTGAATCCGCTCCAGGAACTGAAAACCGTCACAGATCGGCATGCTCACATCCAGAAGCACTGCTGAAATATCCCGGTAATTTTCCCCAAGAAGCTTCAGACCTTCTTCACCGTCACATGCTGTCATAACATCATAGCTGTCCTCCAGAAGCTCTGTAAGAAGTTTTCGGTTCAGCTCATTATCTTCTATAATAAGAAGTTTCCTTCTGGAAGCTGTTCCTCCCGGCTCCAAAATCGATTCCATCTCACTGTGACGGACATCGGAATCCTCATTGGCAAACGCCAGAACCACATCTTCAAAACTGTCTGCTTCCCCGATTCTTGCACATTTCACATAATAGTGATAAATCGTATCATTCCGGTACACTCTGTAGTGCACCTTAAACTGCGGAACCTTTCTCAGTCGGTCACAGATCTTCTCAAAATCCATCGCCTGATGCATACGCAGTTTATCCTCTGCTGCAACATTATCTTCTATATAGATATCCATTACCTTGTCATAAGAATCATTACGGAGCAGACTCTCTCCTACTCCTCCAAGCATACGGTTATGGAACCGGCATACGCTGATTTTATGTGTCCTACGGTTCACGGAATAAATATTCGTGTAATTCTTGCCCAGTACATTAACAATTCCAAGAAGAAGCGGATTCTCGCCATTATTGGTCAGCTCACTGTAAACATCCTGTGTAGCTTCTGCTGCCGAAAATACAAGAGCATGTCCCATCTCTCCTGATTCCAGCTCAATCTCTATAGCATCAATTGCACGAAGCATATTACTTCCGGGCTCCAGATAATTCTCAGGCCCCTCAATTCCATTCGCTACCGGACAGTTCTCACAGGGTACATCCTGCTTCATCAGACATTGATAACACTTCTCACCTTTTTTCAGTTCCGGGTACATGGTCTTCGCAGCATGGTTATAGCTGACTATATTATATTCTGCATCTATCACATACATTCCCGACGCATTCCTGCCCATCTTACACACCTCCAGGACCATTGTACTTCTCCAGAAACGGTCACCCAAATTCATAACTATGGCATAATTGTATACTCTTTTTCTGGTAATAGCAAACCTTTTTTCTATATTTTTTACAGGTTTCTGTTTTTATTGCAGGCATACGAACTGTATCTGTCTGCTTCAACGCATCTGAAAAGATTTCCCACGTACGGGCACTCCCGCCAGCTCTGCAAGACGCTTAATTCCCACATCTGCGATGGAAACCGCACTTTCTATATGGTTAAAATCCGTTGCACTGTAATCAAAAAGAATATTTCCCTGTGCCTCGAATTCCTCATCTGCATCCCAGAAATAAAATCGCATCGGCATGCACTCAAAGGCTTTGATCTCATAGCCTACATCACCTTGAGGAAGCTCACGTCCACCAAGGCTTAACAATGCGTGTCGAAGTTCCTTAGCGTGTCCGGAAAATGTAGCACTGAAAACATCTGTCTCTCCGATCTTATACGCCGGTGCAAAAGGTCTTGCATTTCGAAGCTCTGCAAAAGGTACCCATTTTTCCATGAAAAAAGCACCTTCTTTTGCGTAGCCCAGAAGTGTGTAGATATTCAGCTGTTCTGTTGTATCCGGTTCGCTCTGTCCGTCAAGACTATGGATACTTCCATCCTTTTTGCTGATTCCGAATTTCCGGCCGAAATGCGTGATCGCAAGAAAGCCGTTTTCGTCCTTTAACTCCGGTACACGCCTGCGCAGCTCCTCCTGATCCATTTTCATAAATTTATCTGCCCATTCCATGCAAAGCTTCACATAGTTGGAAATTTTTTCTTCCCGCATTTTCTCTCCTCCTGGTATCCGTCCGGCAGCTTCCGGTCTGTTCTCTTACACTTTTATTCTGCAAAGCATTAATATTTCTGCCTTCGCCTCGAATTCTTCTTTCAGAATACATGCTTTCGTGTTTTTCCGCAAGCGCCCTGTATTCTGGATGAATTTGAACTGTTTTTCATATAAAAAAATTGACTTTGAACGTTTCTTTCTTTTTTGACATATCCTCTTTTAAATTTTACTTATTCGTCCAAAATTTCAGCATAAAAATAATGCTTTTTTGCACAAAAAACTGGATTTTCAAGCTCTAAAGGTGTATAATATGAACAAAGTTTATTGTTTGCAAGGTTAAATATTTCCTAACAATAAACAAGAAATGAAAGTGAGGATTCGCCATGAAACAAAACAGTATGTTAGCAATGATCCTGGCCGGTGGAAGAGGAAGTCGTCTTCACGAGTTGACGAATAAAGTTGCCAAGCCAGCCGTTGGTTATGGCGGTAAATACCGTATCGTGGATTTTCCGCTCAGTAACTGTGCCAACAGCGGCATTGATGTCGTAGGTGTACTGACACAGTATGAATCAGTTTTACTGAACAGCTATGTAGCAGCCGGTGGCCGCTGGGGCCTTGATGCCAAGGACAGCGGAGTTTATGTACTTCCTCCACGTGAGAAGGCTGATGCCGGTCTGGATGTATACCGTGGAACAGCTGATGCGATCTCTCAGAATATTGATTTCATCGACTCACAGAACCCGGAATACCTTCTGATCCTTTCCGGTGACCACATCTATAAGATGAATTATGCAAAGATGCTTGATGACCATATCCAGCATAAGGCAGATGCGACTATTGCAGTTATCGAGGTTCCCATGAAGGAAGCCAGCCGTTTCGGTATCATGAACACCGGTGAAGATGACCGCATCGTGGAATTTGAGGAGAAACCGGAACACCCGAAGAGCAACCTTGCCTCTATGGGTATCTACATATTCAACTGGAAGCTTCTGCGTAAGCTCCTGCTGGCAGATATCAAGAATCCGGATTCCAATCACGATTTCGGTAAAGACATCATCCCTACACTCCTTGCACAGGACAAGGCGCTCTACGCCTACAAGTTCAAAGGCTACTGGAAGGATGTAGGAACCATCGATTCCCTCTGGGAAGCAAACATGGATCTTCTCAGTCCTAACAGTGAACTGGATCTTAACGATCCTACCTGGAAAATCTACACTGAGGATGCTACCTCTCTTCCACAGTATATCTGTGATACCGCTGTGATCAACACTGCTTTCATTACTCAGGGCTGTGTTGTAGAAGGTGAAATCACCAACTCCGTACTTTTCACAGGCGTCAAGGTCGGTCCTGGTGCCAAGATCATCGACAGTGTCCTGATGCCGGGTGTTGTTGTTGAAGCAGGTGCCGTTGTCCAGCGTGCTCTCGTTGCAGGCGGAGTCGTGATCGGTGCCAACGCTCGTGTCGGTTCCAAAGACAGTGAGCACATCGAACTTGTATCAAAACGTGTAAAGGGGGCTGAGTAATATGTTTAAAGCATTTGGAATCGTGAATTCCTCAGAAAGAAATATCCATGTGGAGGGGCTTCAGGACTACCGTGCGATCGGCGCCTTTTCATTTCTCGGAAGATATCGTGTCATCGACTTCCCGATCTCAAATATGACCAACAGCGGGATCGAGTACATTCAGGTCTATGTAAAGAACAAACCCCGTTCTCTTGTGGAACATCTCGGAACCGGACGTCACTACAACATCAACTCCAAGAGCGGTAATCTCCAGATCCTCTTTTCAGAGCATTCCGGAGTCAACGATATCTATAACACCGATATCGACAACTACTACTCCAATCTGGAGTGCATCGAAGCAGTTCATTATCCGTATGTTGTTATCGCTCCGAATTACATGATCTACACCACCGACTACTCCAAGCTGATCGATGCCCATATCGAATCCGGCGCGGATGTGACCATGCTTTATCATTCCGTTGATAATGCCAAGGAGAACCATCTGAACTGCCACATCCTGAACCTGAACCGTCAGAAGGGTGTTCTCTCCATTGAGCACAACCACGGCAATGCAAAGAACCGCAACATTTTCATGGATACTTACGTAATGAGCAAGGAGCTTTTCATCAGCCTCATCCATAAGGCAAAAGAGATTTCCTCTCTTTATACCCTTGCAGACGTGATCAATGCCGGTTGCAGAGACGGTGAGCTGGATGTGCGTGGTATATCTCATCGCGGATATTTTGCATCGATCACTGATTTCAAGAGCTATCACGATGCAAATATGGATCTGATCGACTACAAAACTGCAACGGATCTTTTCCATGATAACTGGCCGATCTATACGCGCACCAACAACTCCTGTCCGACTCATTATTTCGATACAGCCAATGTTTCCAATTCCGTTATCTCCAACGGTTCCATGATCGAAGGTACTGTAGAGAACTCCATTATCGGACGTGGCTGTACTATCAAGAAAGGTGCTGTTGTCAAAAACTGCGTTGTTCTTGCTGACTGTACCATCGGTGCCAACGTGCACATCGAGAATCTGGTCGTAGACAAGCATGCGAAAATCACCCACGCAAAGGAGATCATCGCTCCTGCAGAGGAGCCAGGTTACATCAAACGTAACGATACTCTGTAATATTCATATAAAAGAAGCCCGACGGTTCTTAAAATATGAACCGCCGGGCTTCTCCCTTTTATAAGCATATCTCATTCTGTGTTCTTATCAGAAGAGTGACCAGATCCGTTTCCGTACCTTCTCTTCATTCTTCATATCTCTCAGAGGATCGACTGAATCCACTTCAGAGCGTTCTCTTCATTCTTCACATTTACCGGAATGCAGATACATACCGTCTTATACGGAAGCGCCAGCTCTTCCGCCACCTTACCGCCATCAAGCTCCAGATGATATTCATCGGCAGCTCCCAGACTCTCATAGACCTCATCGCCAAAAAGCTCCTTTAAATCTGCATACATACCTTTATCCTTCTCGATGTCATAAAGCTCCTTCGGCATGACTACCACATCGATGGTTGCTGACTGGATCTCTGTGACATAGGCCATTCTCGCATAATAATCGAGATCACCAGTCTCATCGGTGGTAAGATTCTGTGCCACGCTGACCTCAGCAAATTTATTATCGATATCCAGAATGTCGAGGATGTTTTTTTCTACGGTGTCTGCTACAAAATCGCCGCTATCTACCACTGCAATGGAAAGCACAGTCTGCATCTGTGCGTGATGATAAAGGTTCACGCCAAGGCAGATAAGTCCGATCAGGGCAACCACGCCAAACATATGTGGCTTATAATACATCCAGATGTATTGGAGTTTCTTTCGAAAGCCCATCCCCTTAATCTTCTCTCGCTCTATCTTTCGACGTTCTTTCTTCGTCAGGTCTGTCTCATTAGGCATCTCCGGATTCAGTACACTCTCATCGCGCCCGTCGCTGCCCGCCTCAGCTCTGTTTCGTAAATCCATCGCTTCTGCTCCTTTATCTTCGGTATTTTTTATTTATTCCCATTCACTGATAAAGGTTATTCTAACATATTTTTGTGCAGAATGACAGATTTCAAATATGAAAATATCATAAAATATATCACTGCTGCCACAGTCACAAGCACACAAACCAGCACAGGTCTTGCCCAGAGGTACAGCACATTTTTACTGAGCCCCTCCATCCGGAAAACATCCTTCAGAATATCTGCCACGCAAAGATGAAAAAGATAGATAAAAAAGGCATATTTCTTTCCCACCGCAGAAAGGCTCTCCGGTGCCTTTATATCCGGTCTGGTCAGCGCTATAAGAAAAATTCCTGTTGCCATACATACCGATCCCAGTAACAGTTCCTGTTTTCCGAAAATCCGGTATTCCAGAAGGCTGCACAAGGCCCCCACTACCACCAGCGCATACAAAAAGAGCTCTTTTTTCCCGGAAAACCAGAGATTCAGCTTCTGCTGGTATCTGTGGATCAGATGTCCAGCCATAAAAAACGGAAAACCGGTAAACAGATAATTCCGAAACTGCATCACCCGGAAATGCTCTCCCAGATATGGGGAAAATTCCTCCATTCCGAAATGGATGAAAAGCAGTACCGGAATCAGCATATAAGCCAGTCTGTACAGCCGGAATTTCGCCACCAGGGCAAACAGAAGATAGCAGTACAGAAGTGCCGGGAGAAACCACAGATGCCACTTTACCTGCGAACTGTTGTTATATAGAAAGAACTCCCGGATATTTTCTCCGGAGACAAGCTCCTTAATCCACTTCGTCTGACTGTCCCCGTCAATATGATTCTGCATCAGTTCCCACAGAGTACAGACCGGAAAAGCCACCAGGATCAGCACCAGCACATGTCGGATCTTCTTTCCAGTTCTCGGAAATTCCATACCATCGCTCCGATAGCAGAAATACCCGGAAACCATAAAAAATACCGGCACAGCAAATCGCGCAAGCACATTTGCCACATCCCCGGCTGTTCCCGGAAAACGTATATGAAGAAGGACAACTGCGTAGGCGCATAAAGCTTTCACCATGTCCAGCGTACGATTTCGCATAAATTTCACTCCTTTATGCGTGCCAGCTGTTTCAATTTTTCCGAAATCAGACGACACGCCCTGTTTCGAACAGCTATGGTAGCAAACATGCTGGATTCTGTCAAGTCGGATGCAATATGTGATTTTCCTTTCTGCCTGTGCTTGCCTGACACTTTCGTCTGAATTATAATAACTATAATAAAGTACGAAAGGATCCTTCCATAATGAAAAAAGACGGCTACTACTCTTCCGGCGAATTCGCGCGCATGGCCCACGTGACCCTGCGTACCGTCCGCTACTACGATAAACAGGACATTCTTAAGCCCTCTCTTGTCACCGAATCCGGTGCGCGTTTTTATACAGATGAGGATTTTGCAAGGCTTCAGCAGATTCTCCTTCTGAAATATTTAGGCTTCTCTCTGGATGATATCCGGGAAATGACTATCGGTGATTCCGACTATCACTTCATGCTGAATTCTCTTAATATCCAGCTCCGCCTTGTGCGCGACCGGATTGAGCAGATGCAGCTTGTGGAAAAAGCCATCCAGGATACTGCCCAGGTGATTCAGGACCAGCACACCATAGACTGGAGTCAGATGCTGAACCTGATCCACCTTACCGGCATGGAAAAAAGTCTAAAAAACCAGTATCAGAATGCCACTAACATTTCCTCAAGGATCAACCTTCACAGTCTTTACTCGCAAAACAAACAAGGCTGGTTTCCATGGATCTTCCAGAACTGTCAGATTCATCCCGGACTTCGGATTCTGGAGCTTGGCTGCGGTGACGGAACCTTATGGACTGAAAATCTTGCTCTGATCCCGGAAGATGTTTCCATCACGCTTTCTGATATTTCCAGTGGTATGCTCCGCGATGCAAGGCGTGCCATCGGCTCTTCCGATACCCGTTTCGCTTTCCGGGCTTTTGATTGCAAAAAGATTCCCTATAAAGATGAAAGCTTTGACCTGGTGATTGCCAACCATGTACTTTTTTACTGTGACGACATTCCTTCTGTTCTTCGCGAAGTCAGTCGTGTGCTCTCTCCAGGTGGTCACTTTCTTTGCAGTGCCTACGGACAGGCACATATGCAGGAAGTCGGTCAGCTCGTACAGGATTTTGACAACCGTATCGTACTCTCAGCAGACAAACTATATGAACGATTCGGACGCGAAAACGGTGGGCAGCTTCTGGAGTCTTTTTTCCGGAAAGTTCAATGGCAGTCCTATGAAGATTTTCTCCTTGTCCAGGATGCAGAGCCTCTGATTTCCTATGTACTTTCCTGTCATGGCAATCAGAATCAATATATTCTGGACCGTTATAAGGAATTTCGTTCTTTTACAGCCAGAAAAACTACCAAAGGTTTCCGCATTACAAAAGACGCAGGCGTATTTCTTTGTGAAAAATAGCCAAAAATATAAAATATATAAAAATCTTCTTGAAGATTACCTTACGTCACCTTTTATAATAAAATCATAATATGAAAATATGCAGTTTCAAAACACTGCACAACATAACACAAAGGAGAAACGATATGAAAGGAATTATTTTAGCCGGTGGCTCCGGAACACGCCTTTATCCACTTACCATGGTAACTTCCAAACAGCTTCTGCCGATCTATGATAAACCTATGATCTACTATCCGATGTCCGTTCTCATGAATGCAGGCATCCGTGATATCCTGATCATTTCCACACCACAGGATACACCACGGTTTGAAGAACTTCTCGGCAATGGTCATCAGTTCGGTGTAAATCTTACCTACGCTGTACAGCCAAGTCCCGACGGACTTGCACAGGCTTTTGTGATTGGTGAAAAATTCATCGGTAACGATACTGTCTGCATGGTTCTCGGTGATAATATTTTTGCAGGCCACGGCCTTACAAAACGTCTGAAAGCTGCCGTAGATAATGCAGAAACCGGAAAGGGAGCTACTGTTTTCGGATACTATGTAGACGATCCGGAGCGCTTCGGAATCGTAGAATTCGATTCAAACGGCAAGGCTGTTTCCATTGAGGAGAAGCCCGAGAAGCCTAAGAGTAACTACTGTGTCACAGGTCTTTACTTCTACGACAACAAGGTTGTTGAATATGCAAAAAACCTGAAGCCAAGCGCAAGAGGCGAGCTTGAGATCACAGATCTGAACCGCATCTATCTTGAAAAGGGCCAGCTGAATGTAGAGCTTCTCGGTCAGGGATTCACATGGCTGGATACCGGTACACATGAAAGCCTTGTTGAGGCTACCAACTTTGTAAAAACTGTAGAGCAGCATCAGCACCGCAAAATCGCCTGCCTGGAAGAGATCGCATACTTAAACGGCTGGATCACAAAAGACGATGTACTCAAGGTTTATGAGATTCTTAAGAAAAACCAGTATGGTCAGTATCTGAAGGATGTTCTGGACGGTAAATATCTTGACGCACTTCACTGATTCCATACGGATGTACACAATCTGTACGGATATATTTCAAAAAACCTGTGACCCTGAAGCTTCTGAATCACACTAAATTATAAAAAGGAGATTTTTTTACATGACTATTATTGTTACCGGCGGTGCCGGATTTATCGGAAGTAACTTTATTTTTCATATGATGGAAGCTCATCCTGACTATCGTATCGTATGCCTGGACTGCCTGACCTATGCAGGAAACCTTTCCACTCTCGCACCGGTTATGGACAAGCCGAACTTCCGCTTCGTAAAAGAAAGCATCACAGACCGTGACGCTGTTTATAAGCTTTTTGAGGAGGAACATCCGGATATCGTTGTCAACTTCGCAGCTGAGAGCCATGTAGACCGTTCCATTGAAAACCCGGAGGTATTCCTTGACACAAACATCAAAGGAACTGCTGTACTTATGGACGCATGCCGCAAATACGGTATCCAACGTTATCATCAGGTTTCCACTGATGAGGTTTACGGAGATCTTCCTCTTGACAGACCGGATCTCTTCTTCACAGAGGAAACACCGATTCACACAAGCAGCCCGTACAGCTCATCCAAAGCCGGAGCAGATCTTCTTGTTCTTGCATACCACAGAACTTATGGCCTGCCTGTAACCATCAGCCGCTGCTCCAACAACTACGGACCATATCATTTCCCGGAAAAACTGATCCCGCTTATGATTGCCAACGCGCTTAATGACAAACCGCTTCCTGTTTACGGAAAAGGTGAAAACGTTCGTGACTGGCTCTATGTTGAGGACCACTGCCGTGCTATCGACCTGATCATCCACAAGGGACGTGTTGGTGAGGTTTACAACGTAGGCGGACATAACGAGATGAAAAACATCGACATTGTTAAGCTGATCTGCAAAGAGCTCGGCAAACCAGAGAGCCTGATCACACACGTTGCTGACCGTAAAGGCCACGATATGCGTTATGCGATTGATCCGACCAAGATCCACAACGAGCTTGGATGGCTTCCGGAGACAAAATTCGCTGATGGCATCAAGAAAACCATCAAATGGTATCTCGACAACAAAGAATGGTGGGAAACAATCATTTCCGGTGAGTACCAGAACTACTACGAAAAAATGTATGGAAACCGCGAGGAGGTTAAAGCATGAAATTTTTCGTAACAGGCGTTGGCGGCCAGCTTGGCCATGACGTAATGAATGAACTTTCCAGCCGTGGCCATGAAGGCGTAGGAAGCGACATTGCTCCTTCCTACAGTGGCATCGCAGATGGCACACCGGTGACGACTATGCCGTATGTACAGCTGGATATCACAGATAAAAAAGCCGTTGCAAAAGTGATACGCGAAGTCAATCCGGATGCAGTTGTACACTGTGCCGCATGGACAGCTGTAGACGCTGCCGAGGATGAGGAAAACCGCAAAAAGGTCCGTCTCGTCAATGTTGTAGGAACACAGAATATCGCAGACATCTGCAAGGAGCTTGGCATTAAGATGATGTACATCTCCACAGACTATGTTTTTGACGGTCAGGGAACTGCTCCATGGGATCCGGACTGCAAGGACTATGCCCCACAGAATGTATATGGCCAGACTAAGCTTGACGGTGAGCTGGCTGTATCTGGCACAGTCGACAAGTTCTTTATTGTCCGTATTGCATGGGTATTCGGCAAAAACGGCAAGAACTTCATCCGCACCATGGTAAATCTCGGAAAAACTCACGACAAGCTTACCGTTGTCAGTGACCAGATCGGAACTCCGACCTACACCTATGACCTTGCCCGTCTCCTGATCGATATGCTTGAGACAGACAAATACGGCTACTATCACGCAACCAACGAAGGCGGATTCATCAGCTGGTATGATTTCACAAAAGAGATCTTCCGTCAGGCTGCCGCCCTCGGTCATGAAGAATATGCAAAAGTTGAGGTTTCTCCTGTCACAACTGCAGAGTACGGTGTTTCCAAGGCTGTCAGACCATTTAACAGCCGTCTGGATAAATCCAAGCTTGTAAAAAACGGTTTCCGGCCACTTCCAACATGGCAGGATGCACTAAAACGATATCTGAAAGAAATCCTGTAAAAAAAAGATCCGCACGGTTAACACCTGCGGATCTTTTTTTGTACTATTTATTGTTTTTTATTGTTGCTGTGCACTGTCATCTGCTGTCTGAGCGTCTCCTGTGCTATCCTGTGCTGCATCAGCAGCTACAACATTTTCTGCTGGTGAACTGTCTGCCGTAGAATCATCCGCTTCTTCCTGAGAAACTGTTTCTCCATCACGAACCTTCTTCATCATAGTTTCAGCTTTCTGAACGGTAGCTTCATTCGGAATCATAACATAAGCTGCCTGACTCATCGAATATGGTTTCTGTGTATCTCCTGTACCATCGACACTATAACTTACAATGTTCCAGTCACCGCCATTGTTTAACTGCTGCTGAAGCAGTTTTGCAATCTCTTCATAAGATATATTCGTCTCAAAGCATCCCTGGATGCTGGAAAGAACAGAAGAATAATTTTTCAGAAGTTCCGGTGAAAGAGCCTTGTTGATAATACCTTTGATCACGGCCATCTGGTTCTTACCTCGCTGACGGTCACCTTCCTGGAAAGCATAACGTTCACGGCTGAATACCAGTGCCTGCTCACCATTCAGGAAATTATCTCCCTGATTAAAATGATATCCTTCTACATTTTTGGAATCAAACTCATAGTCAGAATAAACCGTAACTCCGCCAAGGGCATCTATCAGCTGCTCAAATCCGGCAAAATTGATTCGGAAGTAATAATTGATATCTTCATTATAAAGCATTCCCAAAGTATCCATACATACATTGATACCATAAATACCGGCATGTGTCAGCTTATCTCTCTGTCCGCCTGAAATAGAAAGCGGAACAAAGTAATCTCTTGGTGTGGAAACAAGCAAAATCTGTCTGGTAGCTGTATTGATTGTAGCAACAATATTAGAATCGCTTCGGCTTTTAGCTACAAGACCGCTTCGACTATCAATACCACTGACAAAAATTGTATATACAGAACCATCATTTGTGTTCTGTGCTGCCTCGCTCTGTTGCGGTTCAATCGTTGTTTCAACTTTTTTTACCGTTAATTCTTTGATTCTGGAAGAAATATCGGAATATCCATCCATTTCTTCAATGACACTCAGATATGCGCTGTTCAGTACAATAGCTCCTGCCTGTCCGTTCAAAAGCCCGTCAACAAGATCTGTAAGACCTGCAAATTCCTGTACCTGAACGTTCTTACCAGTTTCGGAATCAACCTCCTGAATCGCCTTATCAGAATTTTCCCGGTCAAGATCTGTAAGTACACCATATACATAATCTGCAGTATCAGATACGGCTTCCGCAGAATCATCTGCACGGACATAAATACCCACTTCTGTTACCTCGGTATTCACACCGGAAATATCTGTCAATGTGGAATGCGTCTTATACACATACATACTGCCAAGAATAAATACAGCCGCAAATACTGCCGCAAAAATTACTCCCACAGCAAATCGAATCACATTATGTGTATTCCATACAAGCACTCCAACAATCAATACCAGAATCAGTATAATCAGACCAATTCCTGCCAGAAACTTTGTCGGAACCATGTTCATATTCATAAGCAGTACCGCAAACACAATTGCAGTGATCAGAACTACAAGTGTTACGATCAAACCTGGAATATGTTTTCCCATTTTTCTCATATGCAAACCTCCATCTTTTATCTCATATGTCTCAATCATTTTACGCTTTTTGGGGGATAAAAGCAATAATTTTACTTCGCACCACTTCCCATAAATACAACCATAACTGTTTTAAACAGTATTTCTACATCCAGTTTAAGGCACCACTCAGAAATATATTTTGTATCTAATTCCACTACTTCCTCAAAATCTGTGATATCGCTTCGTCCGCTTACCTGCCACATTCCTGTAAGTCCAGGTCTGATTGCAAGACGTTTGCGATGATGGAGTTCGTATTTTTCCCATTCATCTACTGTCGGTGGCCTTGTCCCGACAAGACTCATATCACCTTTCAAAATATTCCAGAACTGCGGAAATTCATCCAATGATGTTTTTCTGATAAAATGTCCTACTCCTTTGATAATTCTCGGATCATCATCCATCTTGAACATCATTCCGTCTTTTACATTGTTCTGTTTCATAAGCTCTTTTTTTCGTTCTTCAGCATCCATATACATAGATCTGAATTTATAGATCTTGAATGGACGTCCGTTCTTTCCCACCCGGACCTGTGAAAAAAATGCAGGTCCCGGAGATTTGATCTTGATAGCCGGAACCAGAAACAATGCTACTATTCCGGTAAACAGACACCCTACCAGACCACCGACTATATCCATTGTTCTTTTTATGAACATCTGCCGTGGTGTTACAATTCGAATACTGCTGGAAAGAACCGTATAGCCAGCCACTTCTTCCACAATCTGATTTTTACCAAGCGATTTCATTGTTGCAAGCTGCATATGAATAACCACACCCATTGTAGAACAATCCTTAATGATCTGCTCCGGTATGGTAATTTCTTTCGGCACTGCAAAAAATACTTCATCTACCCAGTTTTTGTGTATATAGGAAATAATGTCTTCAGAACCTGCTACTACCGGTATTCCCTCGATGGTTTTACCCTTTTTATCACAATCCATCAGAACAATTCCGGCCAGATGATATGTTCCGTAATTATTTTTACGAATAGTCTCTACGATATTTTTTGCATTGCTGCTGACTGTCACAATCAGCATAGAGCGTTTTTCGCCTTCTTCATACCTGCGGTTTTTCAAAAATTTTTTCAGCATCTGTCTGCTGCAATAACTGAATCCTATATAAAATACATAGCTAACCAGCAGAATCATTCTGGAATAATCGCTTCCAACCCTCATCAGAAACATATATACCAAAACTAGAAGACATACCAGAGTACATTGTTCAAAAGTTTTTTTCAGTTCTTCAAGCATATTTCTTCGCAATACACCACTGAAGCTTTCATTGAAAAACGTACACACCAGCTGTATAAAAATCATTACTACTGCTACATTTCTATAGAGCTCTGTCTCATATGGATGTCCCACTCCGTTTTTAATCCAGTATGCTAATATGAATGCCAGCTGAAGACATAGCATATCGCAAATGGTAAAATCCGCGTGTTTCACCCAGCTACTGTTTTCTTTCTGATACATGTTTTTTTCTGCACCTTCCTACACTTACTGTTTTTTTCGGGCTTCCAGGCGATTCTTCAAACATCCCTTTGCGGAAAATGCCCGTTTTTTACGTCATCCTGTAATTTTTCGAGGATTCCCGATAAATATCTTCTTTACATATTCACTTCCCATAGTTTTTTCCATTTTTGCAACACACCTGCCAATTTCCGGAATTCGTTCATTTTTTCTATGACCATCAGATCCTACAAAATCCAGGATTCCCTGTTTCATAACTTTTTTCGCAAATGTTCTGGCTCCGAATCCCTCCTGCCCACTGATTGTGTCTGCATTGATCTGGATATATGCTCCCATTTGTTTCAGCTCCATCAAAAAACCGATATCATTCCGTGTCGCCTTATAGCGCTCCACATGAGCTATAATTGGGATATAGCCATTCATCAGAAGATTTCTGATTCTTTCTTCTATATAGCTTTTCTCATCTTCATTACTGAATTCCACCAGTACATATCTGGAGCCGGCCAATGTAAGCCGTCGCCCCTTTTTAAGGCATTCTACCATATCCATGCTGGAATGAAGCTCACATCCCAGATAAAGCCGCATGCCTTCTTCACCTATGTTCATAGCTGCTCTTCGCAGTTGCATAAACTGTCGTGTCACAATATTCAGATGTGGCTCAAACATATCATATCGGAAATGTGGTGTCAGTATCACATTTCGGACGCCTTCCCTGTATTCCTTATTCAGCATCCACAGGGATTCCTCCATATTTCGTGCACCATCATCTACCCCGGGAAGAATATGACAATGAATATCATAAAGTCCCTTCATAAAAATAACCTGCTCTTTTCTCTTTTCTTATCTGTTTACCTGCTACTTTCATCATATTTTTTTAATTCATCTTAATGTCCATAATCAGACTACCGACCATCTTTCATCCGGACATATTTACTTGTTATTATACAATCCCCCTTCTCTTTCTGCAAGTTCTTTATAGAACTTAAAATGCATTAAATATGTATATTTTCCGTATTTTTTACCATTTTCCCCTCACCTGGCAGAAACAGGATGGATTATTCCTCCTTCCTGTGTTAAAATAAACCCACGGCAATGAGTGCAGCGGTTACAGGAGGAGCCAGATTTTATGCCAACTGTGATTGGCTGCCATAAGGAGGATATAAACATGACGAAACAGGAATTTCATGAACTGACACAGAATGGTGTCCTGCTGCTGGATGGTGCAACAGGTTCCAATCTGATGAAGGCAGGCATGCCACGAGGTGTCTGCACAGAGAGCTGGGTAATTGAACATAAGGATGTGATCCAGTCTCTCCAGAAGGCTTACATCGAGGCCGGAAGCCATATTATCTATGCTCCAACCTTCGGCGGAAACCGTATTAATCTGACCATGCATGGTCTGGACGGACAGATTGAAGAGATCAACCATACCCTGGCCGGTTATTCCAGGGAGATCGCACCGGCAGGTGTTTATGTTGCAGGTGATATCACCACTACCGGTAAGATGATGGCACCGGCAGGGGATATGACTTATGAGAAAGCATTTGAGACATATCAGGAACAGATTGGTTATCTCCGCGATGCAGGCGTTGATCTGATCGTTGCTGAAACTATGATCAACATTGAAGAAACACTGGCTGCTGTAGACGCGTGCCAGAGCGTCTGCGACCTTCCGATCATCTGCACCGTAACTGTGGAAGCTGATGGAAGTATCTTCAGCGGCGGTAATGCGATAGAGGCTGCCATGTCTCTGGAAGCTGCCGGTGCTGACGCGGTAGGTATCAACTGCTCTGTGGGACCGGATCAGCTGGTATCTGTTGTTCGCAATATTAAAGAGAACGTTTCCATTCCGGTCATCGCCAAACCGAATGCCGGTATGCCACAGATCGATGACAATGGAAATGCTGTATACAACATGACACCTGCTGATTTCGCAGGCTATATGAAGGTTCTGGTGGACAACGGTGCTTCTGTGATCGGTGGTTGCTGCGGTACGACGCCGGAATTTATCGCTGAGACTGCACAGGTACTTGGACTGCACTAAGTTATCTGAGATTATCCGGCGCAGGGATTCATATTTCGAAACCTGACTCAGCTTCATAATTTATTCAATAAAAAATCCCGGGAATTCTATCTCTCCTGTCAAATGCAGACAGGAAACAAAGTTCCCGGGATTTTCTGATTTATTCTGTTTTATTCTGTTCTGTCGGCCGGTTGGCTTCATCTGCATACGCTGCGCGGATGGCTTTTCGGATTGGAAGCACACAGGCCGGTACAACGGAAAGTCCGTCCACTCCCATCTGGATAAATTTCTCTGTCAGATTGGAGTCTGCTGCCAGCTCTCCACATATGTACACATTACAGCCGGATCTATGTCCTGCCTCTGTCACCATGCGGATCATTTTTACAAGGGCAGGATGATGATCATTATATTTATTCTTCAGAAGAAGGTTCTGTCTGTCCATAGCCAGTGTATACTGTGTCAGATCATTGGTTCCAAGGCTCAGAAAATCCACCCGTTTTCCAAGCTCCTCGCTGATCATTACAGCTGCCGGTGTCTCGATCATAATTCCTGTACGGATATTTTTGTACGGGATATTTTTTTCATTGAGACCTTTTTTTACTTCCCGGATCAGCTCCTCGATCTCGTCCAGCTCCTCCTCGGAGGTGATCATCGGATACATCAGGCTTAAGTTACCATATGCACTTGCACGGTAAATGGCACGAAGCTGAGCCTTGAACATTTTTTTGCGGTCAATGCAGAGGCGGATTCCCCGGTTTCCCATCATCGGGTTCGTCTCATCCGGAATCGCCATATAATCAGCCTGACGGTCTGCCCCAAGGTCCACGGTACGGATCACGGCCGGGCGGCCTTCCATATCCTCCGCAACTTTCTTATATGCGCGGAAAAGCTCATTTTCTCTTGGATAATTCTCTCTTCCAAGATACTGGAATTCGCTTCGGAGAAGTCCGATGCCTGTTGCCCCATAATAGAGCACTGTGTTCAGATCATCCAGATTTCCGATGTTTGCCAGGAGCTTGATCTTTCTGCCATCGGCTGTGACATCCTCCTGATTCCGAAGCCTGAGCAGTTCTTCTCTCTCCTCCGTGTCTGCCTGATGCCGGATCCTGTATTCTTTCAGAAGCTCCGGTTCCGGATCAATATAAAGTGTTCCTGTATAACCGTCCACAATGGCCAGATGTCCATCCCACTCCTTCTGGATCTCTACCTCTACCAGTGTAGGGATTGCCATGGATTTCGCCATAATCGAAACATGAGAAATAATGGATCCCTGATGCATAGCAACTGCCAGAAGTCTGGATTTATT
Source organism: Blautia aquisgranensis (assembly GCF_040096615.1). NCBI lineage: Bacteria > Bacillati > Bacillota > Clostridia > Lachnospirales > Lachnospiraceae > Blautia > Blautia aquisgranensis. The sequence continues at coordinate 10,010 of NZ_JBBMEJ010000024.1, read as the reverse complement.
CATCTCCAGAAGCTCATTTGGTGAAAGCTGCTCTGCTGCCAGGATCACCGGCTCGTCTCCCAGATTGATGCGGGCATGGGAACCACCCATGGCACCGATCAGCAGCTCGGAGATCTCGCGGATGTTTTCGATCTGTTCCTTCACCGCCTCATCTTCCAGGTTTCGGAACACATTGGCAAGCTCATCTCTTGTGGTCTGGACCGCATACGCTGCACTGACCTTTTCTGTCGTGATCATGCTCTCCACGGCCCGCTGAAAGCTTCCTCCGCTCAAAAGCCGGATCTGGCGTTTCAGCGTCAGCTCCTGTTCCTTCGGAAGAGGACAGCCGTTTTTGTACATATGCTGGATCTGTTCCCTAACAGCTGTTCTCGCCTTATCCAGTCGATCGAGCTCTTTTTTTACATTGTCTACCATGGACTGGCGGATCTGATATTCACCTCTGTGATAATACAGTATCTTTCCGATAGCTATGCCGGCAAAGGCGGATACACCCTTGTAAATTTCCATCCTAAAACCCCCTTACTGCCGCGTCTGCTTTAGTCGCAGGCTGCCTTAAATTCTGTCCAGATCTTATTGTATTCCTGCTCTGCCTCCTGGCTTACATTCTGTACGATCTCACCCTTGGTCACATCATCCGGAACAACCAGATTCTCATCTACCAGGTCATCAGCTGCTTTGTTTGTATTATAATATCCGATATAGTTGATACACTGTGCAGATACTTCCGGCTCCAGAATATAATTGATGAACTCATTAGCTGCTTTTGCATTCGGTGCATCACTTGGAACGAACATTCCCATGATACCGAAGCCAAGTCCCTCCTCCGGATAAACAACTTCAAGATCCGGATTATCCTTCAGTGCCTGTGTTACCTGTGAAGTATAAAGAAATGCCACACTGGCCTCGCCGTTAAGAAGTGCATTCTGTGTATTATCATCCTGGATCATGCGGATGTTCGGAGCCAGCTCTTTCAGCTTCTCACCGGTCTTGTCGATCACATCCACATCCTCTTCATTCATGCTCTCTCCCATGGACATCTGGGTGATTCCACAGATAACACGATAGTTTCCAATAATTGCAATGCTGTCCTCAAGAGACGGATCCCAGAGATCCTTGTATCCTTTGATATCTATGTCTACCTGCTCCGGATCATAGACGATCAGCGGGATTCCAGCACCATATGGTACGGTATATTCATCGTCCGGATCATAGAACTGTCCCTGATAAAGTGGATTGATATTCTTGAAATTGGTAACAGTATTCTTATCGATCTTCTGGATAAGGCCTTCTTTTACTGCGTTTTCAATGATATAGTCGTCTGCAATGACAACATCGTAATCTCCGCCCTTTGCCTGGGAAAGCTTCTCAAGCATGGTCTCATCGGTATCAAAGTTAGAGTAAATGATCTTTGTTCCGGTTTCTTTTTCGAAATTATCCAGTACCTCCTGCGGGAACATTCCTTCCCATGTGTAAAGTACCAGTTCGTCTTTATCCTTTGCACTGACGCTTACCCCCGTCATCACGGACGCGCCAAGAACTGTACATAACATAATCGCTGCTGCTTTTTTTGCTTTCATAGGACCTCCTTAATTATGTCTGTGTTATTATTTTGCTTTTACTTTTGTCCAGAGCTCTGCGAATTTCTGTTTGATCTTCGGCTTCTGGTATGCAAAGATCTCATTCTTCGGATTGTCGATCTGCGGAATGTAGGAATCAATTCCCTCATAGGTTCCGTTCTTCATCTCCTCAAATGCACTCTTCACAGTAGAAGTATATCCTACCTCTTCGGTATTGGAAAGAGCATTTTCATCATCCAGCATAAAATTGATGAACGCATGTGCCAGATCTACCTCACTGCAGTCCTTTGTGATGACCATTGCATCATACCAGGTGTTGGTTCCCTGCTGCGGTGTGTAATAATCAAGCTCCGGATTTTCGCTGATAATATAGGAAGCATCTCCGGAATAAACAACGGCCATAGCCTTGTTTCCTGAGATCATATTATCGATCACATCGTCGCCTGCATAGATCGGATCCATGGTATCTCTCTGCTGGATCAGCCATTCATAAGCCTCCTCGATCTCACTGAGTTTCGTGGTATTCATAGAATAACCTAACGCTTTCAGTGCGATCATAAAGGAATCCCTTTCGGAATCATACATGTAAACATTTCCTTTATATTTGGTATCTTTCAGGACATTCCAGCCTTCATTTTTCAGATCATCCTGTGATACAACATTCTTATTATAAAGGATTCCTACAGTTCCCCAGAAATACGGGCAGGAATAACGGTTGCCCGGATCATATTCCTTATTCTGCACTTCCTTCATAAGTTTTTTGCTGTTCGGAATCTTTTTCCAGTCAAGAGCCTGGAGATATTCCTCTTTAATCAGTCTCTCGATCATATAGTCCGAAGGCACAAGCACATCATAACTCTCGCCGCTTGCAAGCTTGGTGTACATCATCTCGTTGGATTCAAAAGTCTCGTACACAATGGTACAGTTAAACTCTTTTTCGAACTTATCAATAAGATTCAGATCCATGTATTCTCCTGCATTGTATACACGAAGTACATGATTTCCCTGGCTTACAATGGTCCATTTTCCAAGACCGACAACTATAACCACTGCTGTCACCGCTGCTACGATTTTTCTTGTTCTTGGTTTCAGCTTTTTGACGGTGGACGCCTGAAGCTTCGGCAGTACCAGATTTGCAAAAAGCAGCACCAGCACAATAACCAGGATCACGATCGTGGACAACGCATTGATGGTCGGGTTGATACGCTTCGTCATATTATATACAACGATGGAGATATTTTTGACTCCGTTTCCGGAAACAAAGTAGGAAATTACGAAATCGTCAAAGGACATGGTAAATGCCAGAAGCGCTCCCGCAAAAATTCCCTCTTTGATCATGGGTACGATAACCTTTGTCAGGGCCTGGTATGGCGTTGCACCAAGATCCATGGCAGCATTGGCAAGGTTCGGGTCCAGATTACGCACCTTCGGATATACACTGGTGATCACATACGGCGTACAGAACGCGATATGTGCCAACAGCATGGTCAGATATCCCTTCGTCATTCCCAGTGAGGAAAAAAGAAGCATCAGTCCGATTGCTGTAACAATATCCGGATTCAGAATCGGAAAATTATTGATGGTAAGTACCATCTCCTTGAGAATTTTCCGGTTTTTGGAAAGTCCGATGGCAGTGATAGTTCCCAGTATTGTGGAGATAATCGTTGCAATGATCGCGATCGTCACAGAAACATAGACAGCCTTGCTGATCTCCATGTTATTAAGAAGTTCACCGTACCAGCGCAGGGAAAAGCCTGTGAATCTTGTCAGTGACTTGGATGAGTTAAAGGAAAATATCATCGTCACAAGAATCGGCAGGTAAAAAAATGCCAGACACAGCACAATATATAATTTTGAAAATATGGTATTTTTTCTTTTCATCTCCTGCCTCCTTTAATCATCCTGGGTATCCATCTTCTTCATCAGGCTCATAAAGATCAGGATGATCACAGCCAGGATCAGAGAGATGGCACTTCCGAAGTTCCAGTCACCTACAGAGATAAACTGTGACTCGATCAGGTTACCGATCAGCATATACTGGCCGCCGCCGAGAAGCTTCGGAATAACGAAGCTTGAGATTGCCAGCAGGAATACCATCATAACACCATTCACCACACCCGGCATGGAAAGCTTCCAGGTTACTTTCCAGAAAGTCTGAAACGGATTGGCTCCAAGGTCATTAGCTGCCTCGATCAGTGACTTGTCCATTTTGCTTAAGGATGTGTGGATCGGAATGATCATAAATGGCATAAAGTTACATACCAGTCCCACGATAACAGAAAAATCTGTGTACATCATGGTGATCGGTGAAATGCCGAGAAGCTTCAGAAGACTGTTCATCAGTCCGTTATCTGAAAGGATATTCATCCATGCGTAAGTACGCAAAAGCATATTGATCCACATGGGGATCGTTACCATCAGGATCAGAAAGCTCTGCACCTTTTCGGAATATTTTGAAATAATATAGGCCAGAGGATATCCGCATACAAGGCAGATAACTGTCGTCACGATACCCAGACGAAAAGATTTCAGAATTACATTTAAATATGTAGCTTCCAGGAATTTTGCAAAATTCGCCCATGTAAAGTGCAGGGTCAGCACCTCATTTCCATCTGAGGTAAAGGCGTAGAGCACGATCAGGATCAGTGGCACTACGATCAGGATCAGAGACCAGATGATATATGGCTTGATCAGATGTTTGAACTGTTTCATTAGTATCCTCCCATTCTGCACATAACATGGATATCCTCCGGACCGAATTTCAGTCCTACCTCACGTCCCACTGCCGCATAGTCCGTAGTGTGTACCATGTATGTGCGAAGCTCCGTTTCGATCAGGATCTCATAATGCACGCCTTTGAACGTAATGTTCTTGACGATTCCACGGATCTTGGCCTGATCCGGTTCTACGATATCCAGATCCTCCGGACGGAGAACTACCTCGATCGCTTCATTGTCCTCAAAGCCTTTATCTACGCATTCAAACTGGAAACCATCGAATTCCACGAGAAAATCTTTGATCATGGTTCCCTCAATGATATTGGATTCCCCGATGAAGCTTGCCACAAAACGGTTCCCCGGCTCATTATAGATGTCCGTCGGGTTTCCGATCTGCTGGATCTCACCATTGTTCATGACAACCACGGTATCGGACATGGAAAGTGCCTCCTCCTGGTCATGAGTGACATAGATAAATGTGATTCCAACCTCCTGCTGGATCTTTTTCAGTTCAAACTGCATCTGCTTACGGATCTTTGCATCCAGAGCACCAAGCGGCTCATCCAGAAGAAGGACTTTCGGCTCATTGACAAGTGCTCTCGCAATGGCAACTCGCTGCTGCTGGCCTCCGGAAAGAAGGGTGACATCTCTTTTTTCGAAGCCCTCCAGACCTACCATCTTCAGCATTCTTTTTACTTTCTGCTCGATCACGGATTTATCCACTTTTTTCAGGTTCAGGCCGAAACCGATATTGTCCATAACATTGAGATGCGGAAACAGTGCGTATTTCTGGAATACAGTGTTGATTTCTCGCTTATATGGAGGAAGCTTGGATATCTCAATACCGTTAAAAAGCACCTCTCCGCCGCTTGGCTCCTCAAAGCCTGCGATAATTCTTAAGGTTGTTGTTTTTCCACAGCCGCTGGGTCCCAGAAGCGTAAGGAATTCGTTTTCGTGGATGTCCAGATTGATACCACGAAGCACCTGCTGGTCATCAAAGTTTTTTGTGAGATTCTTTAACTCGATCAGTTTATTGCTCATCTCTTATTCCCCTTCCCGCGTTTTCCCAGGATCAGATACACAGCCAGCACAAGAAGGATCACTCCCAGCATGATCGTGCAAAGTGCATTAATCTCCGGCGTAACGCCTGTTTTCATCTGTGTGTAAACTTTTATCGGCAGCGTGGATACACGCGGACCGGTCACAAAAATGCTGATCACCACATCATCCATGGACATGGCGAAGGCCAGCAAAGAGCCGGATATAACAGCCGGCATGATCAGTGGCAGGGTAATGTCCCAAAACGCCCGAAACGAGCTGGCGCCAAGATCTCTGGCAGCCTCTTCCAGGGACGGGTCCATTCCCACAAGCCTTGCTTTCACTTCCATTAATATATAGGGCACACAGAAAACCGTATGTCCGATAAGAAGTGTCAGCATTCCAAATGGCAGATTCAGCATATAGAAAAATGCCATCAGTACCATTCCCAGAATAATTTCCGGGATCATCAGCGGAAGAATGGATATATATTCCATCACTCCCTTTGTTTTCCAGTGGATCCGGGACATTCCTACAGCCCCCAGTGTTCCGATCACTGCAGATACCCCGCAGCTCGCCACACCAAGGACCAGACTGTTTTTCAAAGCCTGGATCATATCCCGGTCACGAAACAGTTCCTGATACCATTTCAGCGAAAATCCTGTAAAATGTACCGGAAGCCGTGACTCGTTAAAAGAAAATACCACGACCACCCCAATGGGCAGATACATCAGAAAAAACAGAATGCCTAAGTATAATCCTGATAATTTAGAATTTTTTTTCATCCCATTCCCTCCAGTGCTTTTACATTGGTAACTTTTCTGTAAATAACGATCATCAGCGTAGTCAGTATCATCAGAACAACTGCCAGTGCCGCCGCAAACGGCCAGTTATTTCCTCTTGTCATCTGCTCCTGGATCAGGCTTCCCACCAGTACGATCTTATTTCCGCCAAGAATATCTGCGATAAAAAACAGTCCCATTGACGGAATAAAGGTCAGAATAATTCCCGACAGAAGTCCCGGCAGGGTCAGCCTAAACGTAACGCTCCAGAATGCCTGCCAGCTGCTGGCTCCCAGATCTCTGGCTGCCTCGATCAGTGACCAGTCCAGTTTTTCCGCACTGGAATACACGGACAATGCCATAAAAGGAAGCAGTACATAGATCATTCCGATCACGATAGCCGGATAACTGTACAGAATTTTCAGAGGTTCCTGAATAATTCCGATTTTCAGTAAAATATAATTCAGAAGGCCTTTTTTCTGAAGGATAATGATCCAGCCGTAAAGACGGATCAGCGAATTCACCCAGAACGGAAGCATCAGAAGAAGCATCGCCAGCTTCTTTTTTCCCTCGGAAAGCTTTGCCATAAAATACCCGAAAGGATATCCAATCAGACAGATGATCACTGTACTGGTGATGGCAAGCTTAAAAGAGCCTGTAAAAGTCTGCAGATATACCGGCTCCAGGATCTGCCTATAATTATCCAGGGTAAATTTCCAGTTTACGCCATAACCGCCATCTGCTGTGGAAAAGCTCAGCGCAATTACATACAGAAGCGGCAGTGCAACAAAGATCAGCGTAAAAATATACAGTGGCAGGATCATCCATACGGAGCCTGCTTTTCGCTTACGCATTGATGCCTCCATGGGAACTACTGTGTCCCTCATCTGCATTCTGCTCCTCGCGGTCTACCAGCACAGCATCCTGGGGCTGAAAGCTTAAAAATACTTTTTCTCCTACATTTACATTCATGTCGATGCCGTAACGGCTGGCTACAACATTCTGCTTTTCTGATATTTTCAGGACTACGCGGAGCTGACCACCTGCGAAGGTTTTTTCGGTGACTTCTGCCTGGAGGACGTGTATTCTCTGCGTCTGAATTTCAGAATATTTATTCAGATGAATGTTTTCGCTTCTTACTGCAAATGTGACTTTTTCTCCTGACTTCGGCGGATTTTTTTCTGAGGATATATCCACCAGTACTTCTCCGCTTTCGGTTTTTATTCTAATACAACGATTACTGCTGTCATTATTCGGCTCTTTTGCTACAACACCTTTAAGTATATTTGCATTTCCCACAAAAGTCGCAACGTAACTGGTCTTTGGATGATTGTAGATCTCATCCGGGGTTCCTATCTGCTCAAAACGTCCATGATTCATCACTGCAATGGTATCCGACATGTTAATTGCCTCTTCCTGGTCATGCGTGATATAGATAAAAGTGATTCCCAGCTTTTTCTGCAAATGCTTCAGCTCATGCTGCATAGCACGGCGCAGCTGCAGGTCCAGTGCTCCCAGCGGCTCATCCAGAAGAAGCACCTCCGGATTGTTGACCAGAGCTCTTGCAATGGCTACTCTCTGTCGCTGTCCTCCGGAAAGCTCAGAGGGTTTACGTTTCTCGAATCCGGAAAGCTGAACCAGCTCCAGTATTTCTTTTACCTTCTGGTTGATCTCTTTTTTAGGTGTTTTTTTCAGCTTCAGCCCGTAGCCTATATTATCAGCAACATTCATATGGGGAAAAAGTGCATAATTCTGGAACACGGTATTTACATTGCGCTGATTGGGTTCCAGAGATGTCACATCCTTTCCATTCAGAAAAACCTGCCCGGAATCCGGCTGTTCCAGCCCTGCTATAATACGCAAAGTCGTTGTCTTGCCACAGCCGGAAGAACCCAGCAATGTAACAAATTCACTTTTTCGGGCGGTAAGACAGATGCCTTCCAGGACGTCCTCCCCTTCCTGGAAGCTCTTTTTTATATTTTTCAGTTCTAATGAAATTTCGGACATTTATTTCTCCTTGTCTTTCTCTCTGTTACAATATCCTCTTCTTCCTGACACTTAACCAGGTAACTTCAAAACAATTTATTCAAATTACTCAGATACAGGCATCCTCTTCTCTATTTGGCTATTAACCTAATAGTACAAAATAGTTTATAGCTGCAAAGCAGTAGTTATTTGCTTAAATTTTCCCGAATGTATCTGCAATAACTTTCTCTATCAAATATCGGTTGGAATTCGCTGCATATTTTTTCTGCTTCCCGGGCGTGATCACAGAGAAGGTGATACGTTGTCAGTGCCAGCAGCTTCGCCGGTTTGATATATGCCAGTTCTTCGTCCACGATCCTGAAATCTGCACCGTGAAGCTTTCCCTCAAATCCTCCGAATGTGAAGTTCAGCACCGGAAAAAGGTGCGTCAGATCGCCCACATCTGTGCAGGCATTGTTGAAATCTTCCGGTTTTGAACAACGATAGGTTACTCCCAGAAGCTCTGCAGATCTTCTCATAGCTTCGTCTGCTTCTCTGTGAATGACCGGCATATAGCCCTGCAAAGGCTCCCTCTCGATCTTTCCGCCGAAAGCATAGGCAGCTCCGTCATAAGCCCGGTCCATTTTTTCCTGTGTGGCGCGAATTGCATCCAGGGAAGCTGCCCGGACCTTCGTCTCGATCACGGCTTCATCCGGCACTGCATTGATCACATCTCCCGCTTTCCGGATCACATTATGGAGACGTACATGATCTTCCTCACGAAATGTTTCGCGCATCAGGCCCATCATCTGAATCGCACTTGAAGTAATGCTTAAAGCATTTACTCCGTCCCAGGGATCAATTGCTGCATGGGCAGCTTTTCCCTTTACAGTCACACATTCCGCAGAAAAGCCATTGCAGGCTGCATTGCCCAGGTAAAAATCTTCTTCCACAGGCATCATATGCACGTGGGTTGTCAGAATAATATCAGAATCATCGAATTCTCCCAGACGGATCAGCTCACTTTTTCCGGAGGCCGGAAACCCGATTCCTTCTTTTCTAAGACACGTACGCTTGTCTGCATCAATGTATTCTTCCGCCGGAACGGCAAAAAAAGATACGGACCCAGACAGAGAGGCTTGAACCTCCTCATCGGCTAATGCCAATGCTGCGCCAATCATGGCTGCAATCTGTGCGTGGTGTCCGCATGCATGTGCTGTCCCGTTAACGGGATCAGCCATCGGATGCGACTTGCATCCAATGGCGTCAAGTTCTCCGACAATTGTAACGTTTGGTCCGTCCTGTTCCATCCATTCAGCGCGGACCCCTGTGCGTGCAAGTCCTCCATGTACGCGAAGTCCCAGCCCACGCAAAAAAGCCGCTACGTGTGCGGCTGTTCTCTCCTCATAAAACCCTGGTTCAGGATGGCTCTGTATATCCTTCGCAAAGGCTATGATCTCGTCTCTATGTTCATCTATCGTATGAATGATTTTTCCTTCTATGTGATTCATGTTGCACAACCTCCTTTTTCCGCAGGTTAAGCTATATGATATCATAAAATGTGTGGTTTGGAAATAGGTATTTTTTTGAAGATGATTTTGGTATTATTTTTATTGTTTTTTGGGTACAAAAAAAGTGGCTTGAATTAGCCACTTTTTGTTGATTGTATATTCAAAACTACATACATGCTTTGTTGATGGTTAATCGTTAAATCAAGTTTTAACCTGCGTACCGATACTCCAGCGGTCATCTCATGACTTCGTCATTCAATGTCATTTGCTTCGCAAATGTCCAATTCAGCTAATGCTCATACGTCCACAAGCAAGTTTGCTCCCGTATGATCCTTATCTGTCTTGCCCGCTTCCTCGGCTTTTTGGTCAAGCCCTCACCCGATTAGTAACAGTCAGCTCCATGTGTTACCACACTTCCAC
>NZ_JBBMEJ010000023.1:0-46922 GCF_040096615.1 Blautia aquisgranensis | reverse complement strand
GCATGTTTCTATTGTACCATGCTTATGTGTATTTGGAATTTCTCATTTTGGCTTGTACTATTTATATTCTAGCAACACGTTTACTACATTTTCATTATCCAAAAGATATTGCAATTTCATCTGAAGATCCTTTGAGTCTCCCTTTTTAAACCATTCAGCATATTCTCCTACTACTTCTGTGTTCTCTGGAATGTCGCTTATTAGACAACAATTTCCGTAACTCATTGCTTCCAAGAGAGCATTTGCCATTCCCTCCAAATTACTTGGTAGCAAAAAAGTATATGCGTTGCTATAAAGTTCAGAAATCGTATCACCATATACATACCCTGTAAAAATAATTCTCGAATCTCCATCTGCCAACTTGACCAAACTATCATAGTACTCTTTATTTGCTTCTGCTCCGCCTGCAACCACCAGTTTTTTTGAGGTCTTGCAGTTTTTGAATGCTTCTATAAGATAGTGAATTCCCTTTTCAGGTACAATTCGGCCCAAAGACAGCAAATATTCATCCTTATCCAGTGAAAATTTTTCTTTTATCAACTGCGGCTTCTTTTTTTGAGGACGATCTACTCCATTCGCAAACAAGACAGAATTCACACCATATTTTGTATCGATATACTGTTTCATATTCTTAGAAAGGACCAAGCATACATCCGCTTTTTTAGCAGCCATTCTTTCGCCAAATTCAAGATACTTTGATGCAAAACCACCCCATTTATCTCGTTGACTATCTATTCCATGAAGTGATGCAACAACTCTCAGTCCAAATAATTTTGCCAACGGTATCATCACGCATGATCCAGAAGCTCTATAACTCACACAATCATATCTTACAATTGCCGCGTGAATAGTAGCCAGAAATGAATAAATAGGCACACATGCAGCTCCTTTCACAGTTGGAACCGTTATTATTTTAATACCTTTATATTCTTTCAACTTCTTTCCATCAAACTCTTTCCCAAATACATTATGTCCTCCACGATTGTATACAGTAACATCATTTCCTCTTTTTACCATACGCACCGCATGCTGCTCGACACCTTTTTCTATTCCGCCCTCATTTGACGGTATTCTTTTATGACCAATTATTGCTATTTTCATTTTCACATATCCCCTATCAGTCGCGCTGGAAAATATCTCTCGTATAAACCTTCTCTTTCACATCATCCAGGCACTTATCATAGCGGTTTGCAATAATAGCCTGACTCTGTTTCTTAAATTCTTCCAAATCATTTACAACTACAGAGCCAAAGAATTTCTCTCCATCTTTCAGAGTTGGCTCATAGATAATAACCGTTGCTCCCTTAGCTTTAATACGCTTCATAACACCCTGAATAGAGCTCTGGCGGAAGTTATCGCTGTTACTCTTCATAGTCAGTCGATACACTCCGACAACAACTTCTTTCTCTTTACTTTCATCCCAGTCATCATTTGCCTCATAGGCTCCGGCAATTTCTAATACACGATCTGCAATAAAGTCTTTTCTTGTTCTGTTAGATTCAACGATTGCTTCAATAAGATTTTCCGGAACATCTGCATAGTTTGCCAATAACTGTTTTGTATCTTTTGGCAGACAATATCCGCCATAGCCGAAAGACGGATTATTATAATGAGTACCAATACGAGGATCAAGGCAGACACCATTAATAATCTGCTGTGTGTTCAATCCTTTCATTTCCGCATATGTATCCAGCTCATTGAAGTAGGATACACGCAGTGCAAGATATGTATTGGCAAACAGCTTAACTGCCTCTGCCTCGGTGAAGCCCATAAACAGTGTATCAATGTCTTCTTTAATTGCGCCTTCCTGCAGAAGTTCTGCGAAAGTATGTGCAGCCTTTACAAGTCTGGCATTTTCCACGTCTGTACCAACAATGATACGGCTTGGATAGAGATTATCATAGAGTGCCTTACTTTCTCTCAGGAATTCCGGACTGAAGATGATATTATCACAGTGGAATTTCTCACGCACAGATGAGGTATAGCCGACCGGAATCGTGGATTTGATAACCATAATGGCCTCCGGATTATATTCAATAACCAGCTTGATAACAGCCTCAACTGCAGATGTATCGAAGAAATTCTTTTTGGAATCATAATTTGTAGGTGCTGCTATAACAACAAAATCCGCATCACTGTATGCAGTCTTTGCATCAAGTGTTGCGGTCAGATTCAGTTCTTTTTCTGCCAGATATTTCTCAATGTAGTCATCCTGAATCGGAGACTTTTTGTTATTGATCAGGTCAACTTTCTCAGGAATAATGTCCACCGCTGTAACCTGATGGTGCTGGCTAAGCAGCGTAGCGATAGAAAGTCCGACATAACCTGTTCCTGCAACTGCAATTTTTAAATCTTTAAATTCTCTCATAATATTTATCTCCTCTTCATTTTATAATCAGTCCAGTACTGATTTGAAAAATCTTATTTATAAAACTCCGCATACCATTCAGCAAATTTTCTCAGGCCAGTTCTCAGGCTTGTTGATGGCTTATACCCGAAGTCACGTTCCAGCGCACTGGTATCCGCATAAGTCACCGGTACATCTCCTGGCTGCATGGGAACCAGTTTTTTATGTGCGTCAAAATCATAATCTTCCGGAAGGACTTTTGCTCTTACCAGTTCCTCACTCAGAATCTGAACAAAATCTAACAGATTTTCCGGATTCTGATTACCAATATTGTAAACTGCATATGGAGGAATTGGCAGACCATCCTCACCATTCTTCTTATCCGGAGCTTTTTTCATTACCCTGACAACACCCTCAACTATGTCATCTACATATGTAAAATCGCGCTTACAGTTACCATAATTAAAGATCTGGATAGTTTCTCCTTTCACCAGTTTATTGGTAAATCCGAAGTATGCCATATCCGGCCGTCCGGCAGGACCATACACTGTGAAGAATCGCAGACCTGTAGATGGAATATTATACAATTTGGAATATGCATGAGCCATCAGCTCATTGGATTTTTTTGTTGCTGCATAAAGTGATACAGGGTTATCAACCTTATCTTCTGTACTGTAAGGAACTTTTTTATTTGATCCATAAACGCTGGAAGAAGAAGCATACACCAGATGCTCCACCGGATTATGGCGGCACGCTTCCAGAATATTAAAAAATCCAATGAGATTGGATTCCACATACGCATCAGGGTTCGTGATAGAATAACGCACACCTGCCTGCGCTGCAAGGTTTACTACAATATCCGGTTTATATTTCTCAAAAGTCTCTGTAATCAATGCTTTGTCAGCAATATTTCCTTTGATAAAAGTAAAGGTAGAATATTTATCCAGTTCTTTTAAACGAAACTCTTTCAGTGCAACATCATAGTAGGCATTCATGTTGTCAATGCCAATGACCGTTGCAGAAGAAGTCTCCTGATAAATTCGTTTTACAAGATTGGATCCTATAAATCCTGCTGCCCCTGTAACCAAAATTGTTTTATTTTCTAAAGCAATACTACTCATTCTAATTTCTCCTTCACTTTTTACTAATCTCTTACATACACCACTCTGTTAACAAAAAATTCATTTCAGAATTTTTACATCGACCCATCTTTCCTGAACACCACCAGTACCGTCTTAAACAGGATCTTGATATCCAGTCCGATGTTCCAGTTTTCGATGTATTCTTTATCCAGTCTTACAACTTCCTCGAAATCTGTGATGTCGCTTCGGCCGCTTACCTGCCACATGCCGGTGATACCTGGTTTGATGGCGAGGCGTGCGCGGTGGTGGAGCTCATACAGAGAGGTTTCCGAGAGAAGGGGTGGGCGTGTTCCGACAATTGACATATCGCCTTTTAATACGTTGAAAAACTGCGGGAACTCGTCCAGGCTTGTTCTTCGGATGAAGTCTCCGATGCCTGTTTTGTGTGAGCCATCCGGAAGTACTTTGTTTCCGATTACACGGGGATCGAAATCCAGTTTGAACATCTTTCCATCGCCCAGCTTGTTGTCCTTCATTAACTCAGCCTTGCGTTCTTCGGCATCCATATACATGCTGCGGAACTTGTACATCTTGAATTTCTTTCCGTTCTTTCCTACTCGTTCCTGCGCGAAAAAGATCGGACCCGGTGATGCAATATAGATTGCCGGTCCCACAAAAATGCAGATAATTGCAGTGAAAATACAGCCGATCAGACCGCCGACAATGTCCATCATACGTTTCAGCATCAGCTGTCCGGCTGAGGCGGAGTTGATACTTGTGGTAAGAACAGTATAATTACCCACCTTCTCTACGAACTGTTTTTTTCCGGGCACATTTGCAACTTTGGCAAGGTTCAGATGTACGGTTACACCGGTTTCCGTCAGCTGACTGATTAGTTTGTCCGGATATGGAAGTGAGTCCGGTACTGCTACCAGGACTTCATCGATCCACTCCTGGCATACATACATGGCAGCATTTTTTTCATCGGAAACTACCGGCACACCATGGATTTCTCTTCCGGTCCAGTCTTCATCTGTGACTACAACGCCTGCCAGTGTAAATCTTGCATAGTTATTTTCCTGCATATTCTGTACAACCTGTTCTGCATTATCCCTGGAAGCAACAATAAGCAGGTTGCGCGCTCCGCCATCTTCCATCTTTTTGCGGAGAAGATTTTTCCAGAGTTCTCTTACCACATATGTAAGTATAAAATAAAGGACTATTGTAAGTATTAATGTCAGTCTCGAAAAAGCAAGTCCCTGCTGGAGCATGAACAGATACAGGATTGCCAGTGCTCCTACTATAACAGAGTGTTTCAGTGTTACGATAAAATCGCTGTAATGTCCCCGTTTCAGGACACTCTTCATAGTGCCGGTCGTAAATATGACAAGCAGATCTGCCAGTTCAAGAAAAACGGCCATGTTGCGATAAATAATATTTCCATACGGGCAGATTCCCTGTAACCTGATTATGTAAGCCAGTACATATGCCAACTGAAGGCAGATCATGTCCAGTATGATAAAATCTGCATGTTTTAACCAGCTTTCCGAGTCTTTTCTGTACATAAAAACATTTCCCTTCCATTACATTATATATTGGGCCGCTTCCAACCCTATATATCAGGCGGACATTTTCTGTAAATGAAAAGAACAAAAGAATACACTGTGATTATAATCGCGCTCCCCTGTGCAGTCATAACCCCAGTGTATAGATATAATTTCAGATAATATTCTTCATATTTCTTATCATGTGTATTCCTCTTCACTTACTCGAACTGTAATTGCCTTTTATGAAAAGGATATCATTTTCGATTTTATATGTCAAGTTAAACCTTTTTCTTATATAAATTTCGGAAAATTTACATAAATCTACATTTATTTACTCATCTTCCGGACTGTACTTCGTATATCCATAGCCGTACTTGCCGTATTTGCCGTAGCCTCCGAAACCGTTTTCCGCACAGTTCAGCACGCATCCGAGCACATGTGCATCACTGTCCGCAAGAAGACCGATTCCCTCAGTAATATATTTTACTTTTGCATAGTCCTGACGGATCACGTAGAGTACCGCATCCATAAATGCAGCAACCACAGAAGCATCTGCCATCATTGCAGCAGGCGGTGTATCAATGATCACATAATCATAATAATCTACCAGTTCATCTATTGCCTCCTGCATCCGGTGGGAAGAAAGTAGTTCCGAAGCATTTCCTGTAGATTTTCTTCCAAGAATGAGATCCAGATTGGAATCCTCGAAATTTATGATCGCCTCTCCTGCTTTTTCTTTTCCCTTCAGTACGTCTGTAATACCGATCTTGATATCTTTCTGAAGGATATTAAGATTGGTATGCAAAGACGGATTTCGAAGGTCTCCGTCGATCAGCAGTACTTTTTTATCACGCTGCGCAAGGGATAATGCCAGGTTCAAAGATACGGTTGTCTTTCCCTCTCCCGGAAGGGAGCTGGAGATCAGGATCGTGCGGAGATTTTTTTCCCGCATTTCTTTCTCAACTCTGGTACGGAGCGCGCTGATCGATTCCAGGAAATTGGCCGGAAGGAGGAACTACTGCAGAGCGGTTTGCAGAATACCTGAAAACAAAGTTGCTGCCGACGCTTTCAGAAGCAGACATTATCGTTATGGATAATATGCGTTCCCATCATGCAAAAGCGGTGAAACAGCTACTGGACAGCTCAAAAGTAACCTATCTGTATTTACCCCCATATAGTCCAGATCTGAATCCGATTGAAAAAATGTGGTCAAAACTCAAAGCATTTTTAAGGAAAGAAAAGATACGGATGGCATCGGAATTACCATCAGCTATTTCAAAAGGATTTTTAACAATTCGTCCAAAGAACTGCATAGGGTGGTTTCATTCGTGTAATTATGTGCAATAATTTATTGGATTGCTATAATATACTTATCGCTTTCACACCAATAAATATATTTAATAACTATTATACTACTCTCTATCATTAGGCACACGTCTTTTTTATCGACAAATTTCGACACCAAGAGAAAACATCTTATACGCTGCTCCATATCCCCTTGTTTCTTTAATTCTCTTTCATTACATTTAACTCAATTTTATTCATCTGTTTTAAAATAGCGTCCCGTATTGTTTTCTCTAAATATACAGGATTTATTTTCCGTTTTGCATATGTCATGTAACTGTCTTTTGTCTCTTCAATCAAAACTGCTGTAAAAAACCTTTCCCAGCTGAAATATTCTTTACTTTCTATATACTCTGATGGATTACTTAACATTTCATCTACCGTACTACTCTTAATAGTTCCGCTGGAAAGAATCATCCATTCAAACGATTCCGGCAAATATATTGCCACATTTTTTCTTCCATAAATTAATTGAAGAACCTTATCAATTTCCGATCCAAACGCAGCTCCATCAGCAATTACCAGAATTTTTTCATTTCTATGCTTGTTCAAATAGTGAAATACATTTGATTTTCCATCCATGCTCTCGCATTTTAATTGATTTTCTTTACAAATCTGAGAAAAAAACTGATAGCCTGAATTACTGTCCTCTGTTATAACAAGTTCTGGTTTTACCACATTTTCATAAGTATCCTCACCATATAAACGATAAAACTCATGATAGCTCTGTTTCAAAGTTCCATATTTCCCGGATGTACGGATTCCATATATCTCTTCTACACTATATGGCAAGGCAGGCAAAGCTTCTCTGGTTATGATTACATAATAATTATCGGTCTGTTGGATCTCCTGAGCAAAATCTGTTGACTTTATAAATTCATTACCTTCATCAATAAAAACAATGCCAGCTGAAATGCCAGCTAACTGTTGTTTCCACAAAGCTCCCTCCAACACATAACACTTCTTATCACAGTTCAGCTCCACAGGTGTTCCCGAAGGATTATTTATAAAATCCCGAATCATATCCACCAATGTAGTTTTTCCAGTTGCACTATCCCCCTGAATAATGGTTAAATTTCGCCGCAGTTCAAAATCATATTTTAATCGTTTTGTTGATACTATAATTCTATGTTTTCCCCTCATCACACAATCCCCCCTGCAATCAGACAAACTCCCCAGCTATTGACACCAATTCTTCTGTCGAATGAACAATTTGATCCGTATTCAAGACACGCACAGTAAATGGTTCTGACCCAAACCTCATTAAATGATGAAGATTAATAGTTCTATCCTCGGATTCTGCAATTTTTAACAACCATTTCGCACAGTTGTCTCCACAGGTTGAAGCATTAAATATTTTATCCTTATCAAATTTCACAAGAATTAACGTTTTCACACCGCCAGATAAACCAATTGGCGGAATTTTTCCCAGAACCGGGCTGTCTATTACTCCACTATCCAGAACAGTGGACTGATCTACATCCTGAATCATCTCTTTTACAAACGGATCTGTGATCCAATCATCTTCATAATCATACTTAAAATAAGCAGCTGTATTATAAACAGCTTCTTTCATATCGCCATAAAAAATATTCAGCATACAAGATTTCCTTTCCTATCATAATTCTCTTTTTTGTCTTTCGCTGTTGCTGTATCCCTGAACCACTCACGAATCTGTGTAATACTTTATAGACG
This sequence comes from Blautia aquisgranensis, assembly GCF_040096615.1. Classification (NCBI taxonomy): domain Bacteria; kingdom Bacillati; phylum Bacillota; class Clostridia; order Lachnospirales; family Lachnospiraceae; genus Blautia; species Blautia aquisgranensis. The sequence goes on along the minus strand of NZ_JBBMEJ010000023.1, from coordinate 38,907 downwards.
TATCCAGTTCATTATACGTTAAATCCTGGTGAATTTCCTTTACAATAGTCCCACCTTCAATCAGCTGTTCAATTTCATTCTTTATCCGAAAATCAGCTTTATCAATAAAACGCCGCACCATCGCATTCCCACTGGTATTAGACCAGTAATCCTGCGGTCGCGCAGACGGATCTGACCGCAACAGATCACAATAATTGATCACATCCCATGGACAATAAATATCCGTATCTCCAAAAAGATACCCGTCATACCACTCCTTCATCGTGTCATAATGTTCCGAAAGTCCATAGTATTCCAGCATTTCTTTCACTTCTTTATCTGTAAATCCAAAATATTCATCGAGCAGAATAATTACTTTTTTTCCATAATGCTTTGCAAGCAAAGAACACAATATAATCCCGCATATATTCAATAGTTTCCCTCTTCACCTATTTTAACCTTTTCTTTCATAATCCTAAAAATAATCGTTAATCCTCAATAACCAGTATTTTTTCATCTTATCACATTTCTAAGATAATCGCTCCAACAACATTTCTAACATGATTTCGTACAATTCGCTCAATTCATATTCATTTTTGAACGCAAAATAAAAACAGGTATTTCAACATTCATTCCTTTAGGACGGTTCTGACAGTTCCGGATTTGTTCTGTCCATTGTCTGATCCTAACCTGCTGAGCCACAAGGCTGGTTTGCGTAACCATCATATTTCTCTTCTGGATCATATTCAATTAAAAAATTAAGTACTAAACTTTTTACTGATTATGTTATTTTGTTGAATATGATTATGGCATAACTTGAAGTGAATAAAAAGGTACTCAGGTTCTACCATTTACTACATAACAAGAAAGGATCTCCAATGTTGATAATGCCACATTTGTGCTGATAAAAGCATGCAATACTTTGAGATTTCCAAATGCATTTTCAGCATAAATTAAAAGAACAACCGCATTTTCGATACCATTCAGGTTTCCTTCATACCGCTACACATAATACTTCTGGTTTCTGACTGCGCTAATTGCTGATAATTAAATCATTTTTTAAGGTTAATAATCTCTCAATTTTTTATAAATTCTACAAAAATGTTGAAGATACTCTATTTTTATAATTGAAAGATCATCTTCTAAGAATTTCACATTTAAATCATAATACCAATATGCATCATTACTGATACATATTATGTATTACTCTCTCAGCTTCTATGTTCGCCTGTAACAATATATCCAAGCCATTACTTTCCACTTCTTCATATTCTAATATAGCTTGCTCAATGATTCGCATTGCACAAATATATCCTTCAGCTACTTTATCAAATCGCAATATTGTTTGTAAAGTAGTTGTTATTGATGCCATTACCGATACAATTATTCTAATATACAATGCCAATTTTTTATCCATTACCATATAAATAGTTACAGTTGTAAGACTTACAGACATAATAACCAGGAAATAATGTACACCTATAAAAAAGCCATAGCTAAGTCGAAACATACGTTGTTTATGATAATACATTTCCGGAGCTTTTTTATTATATGGTTTTTCACTGTCCTCAAAAAACTTTTTCCCCAAATCTCTTTTATTATAAAAATGTAAAAAGAAACTACAAATTCCTATTATAATCACCAATATTAAAATCGTAATGTAAATAACCCACATAAACTTCTCCTCCAAAACTGCACTAGAGCGTGTTTGAAAAATAAAAGTTGCACAAAACATATATTCTAATACCCTTTTTCATGTTAAAATAAAGAAAAAGGGGTGTTTACTATGTTGAGACGATACGAGTTAACTGATGAAGACTGGAACCGCATTGCTCCTTTACTGCCACCTGAAAATACTGGAAAACAGGGCCGCCCCCAAAAATGTAATCGGACAATTCTTAACGGAATTGTTTGGATTGCCCGCAGTGGAGCACCCTGGCGTGATCTTCCAGAACGTTATGGTGCCTGGCAAACCGTCTACTCCCGTTTTCGAAAATGGATTGATGATGGCATCATCGATAACATTTTTCGTGTTTTAAGCCTTGATGCTGAATTAACAGAACTATCTATAGATGCTTCTATTGTTCAGGCTCATCAGCACAGTGCAGGTGCAAAAAAAGGGGGCCTCCAAACGAAATCGGACATAGCCGAGGTGGAGCAAGCACAAAAATCCATGCCGTAGTGGATGCCTATGGCTATCCGGTATATTTTATGATTAGTGAAGGTCAGCGTAATGATATTAATTACGACTTCCATTGCTCGAACATGTGAATACAATCGGAAGCAATGTATTAGCTGATCGAGGATACGATAGTAATAAATTACTTGATTATGTCTACGACCATGGTGGAGAACCAACAATTCCTTCCAGAAAGGGAGCAAAATTTGACCGTCATTGTGATTGGTGGCCTTACAAAGAGAGACATTTAGTAGAAAACTATTTTCTCAAATTAAAAGCGTTTCGCCGAATAGCCACACGTTATGATAAACTGGCTTCCACTTTTCTGGGTTTCGTATGCATCGTCTCAATATTAATTTGGTTAAAATAAACAACTCGAAATATTTTTCAAACACACTCTAATATTGATTATTCCGTGGCTGAGTCCAGTCACTTCACATGCCCCCGGTCTTCTGCAGAACTCAGATGTCTATCTGCAGAACAGTTTCACTGGCTAATACAGGGATTCTCCATTGACCCGGTCATCCACGATATCACACCTGACAGTCCCAGCTAATCCTGATATTTGTGCAAAACAGAAAACTTTTCTGTTCCATAAAAAGGTTTCTAAAAGCTCTATACAACACTTTTCTTTTTTGTCTCATCTCTTTTCTGATCTTCTCACATCCTGTTTCTCCTGCTTCTCATCCATAGTCATTTTTACCTTTCAGCTGTTTTCCTGAAGTATCCTTTTTTTACTGATCCGTTTTTCCCCGTCAGTAACAAATGCTGACGTTTCATTGAATTCAATTTTATTTTTATATCTGATAGATGGTATAATTTCTTGATATTTATTTCACTGATAAAGTATTCTTTCATTTTATGCAACCTCTCTTTCTACCTTGCATATATGACCATATTGCATTCATCTCCATATTAAAAGATAACAGAAATCCCGCAAGAATGGAATACCTTTCCACAACATAGCTCAGAATAATCCCTAACAGAAAATACAAAAAATCAATTAATCTTCCGCACCAAATCATAATTCTCCGTTTTTCTCTATCAAATCCCGATACCAATATGCAGAATCTTTCCATATCCTCTCCTGTGTCTCGAAGTCCACGTAGATAATTCCGAAGCGTTCTGCGTAACCTTTGCCCCACTCAAAGTTGTCCATCAGGGACCACTGGAAGTATCCGCGTACGTCGATTTCTTCTGTTGCGCGTTTCAGTTTTTTAAGATACCGTGCAAGGAAATCGATCCGGTTGGGATCGTGGACTTTTCCATCCAGGGAGATGGTATCGTGGCAGGCCATTCCGTTTTCTGTGATATAGATCGGCTTCTGGTATCTTTCGTAAAGGAATTTCGATCCCCAGTAAAGGGCTTCCGGTGTTACCGGCCAGTTCCTTCGGGAAGTACGCGGGACCAGTCAATGGAAAAGCGGTAGCCTTTCAGGCCAAGTGCTTTCATATGTGCTACGTCTTCCCTGAATCTCTGATAGTGGTCACAGGCTACGTCACCTGTATGTCCTTCGTAGATTCTTCCTGGTTCTTTTGTAAATACGTCCCAGATGTTCAGACCTTTACCGGAGTTTTCTCCTGTGCCTTCGATCTGACAGGAACTGGTTGCCGCGCCCCATACGAAATCTTTTGCAAATCCTATTTTTCTGTACCTCCTGTTTATTTTAGTTTTTTTAAATTAAGCGGATATCCGCAATCCACCTTTGTTGCGTAACTCTACACCGAATAACTGCTCCACCGTTTATCTAATTAATTTAAGTATATTTCAATTTATTTAATGTCACTATACAAATTAACAGAGTACTTGTCAATCGGTTTTTCTACACAAGAAAGAATCCTGCTCCGGAGAGATTTTTTATTTTATTGGAACATTACGGAGTAATTTCCTATGAAATAAAAAAAGATCGCTGTCATGGACTTTTCTTCAATTAACCATAACAACGATCTTTTTCTTATTTTTTTACAGAATCACATGTCTCGGGCATACTTCCTTACATTTACCACAGCCTGTACATTTATCATAATCGATATGTGCACAGAAATCTGTAACTGTAATTGCCTCTGACGGACAGTTCTTCTCGCATTTCTTACAGCCGATGCAGCCAAGCTCACAGGCAGTTGTAACAGCCTTGCCTTTTGCATGGGAGCTGCAGGCTACGCGTGTCTGTTTCTCATATGGTACCAGCTCGATCAGGTGACGCGGACATTTTGCAACGCATTTGCCGCAGGCTTTACATGCTTTCTGATCAACAACTGCAATACCATTTACTACGTGGATCGCATCAAACGGACAGGCCTTTACACAGCTTCCGTAACCCATACATCCGAATGCACAGTTCTTCTCACCGCTGCCCGGGATGAATGTCATCATCTCGCAGTCTTCCACGCCTGTGTATTTGTATTTCGTAGTTGTCTTGTCGCAGGTACCTGCACATTTCACGAATGCAACCTGACGGGAAGTTTCTTTTACTTCCTGTCCCATGATCGCACCGATCTTTGCTGCAACCGGAGCACCGCCAACCGGACACTGATCCACCGGTGCTTCGCCTTTTGCGATAGCTGCTGCAAGTCCGGAACATCCCGGATATCCGCAGCCACCACAGTTATTTCCCGGAAGAACGCCCAGAATGGCTTCTTCCTTCTCATCTACCTTAACGGTTAATTTCTTGTCTGCCAGTCCAAGGAAGATACCAATGAATAAACCAGTACCGCCGACAATGACTGCAGCCATAATAATTCCTGTTATACTCATGCTTCTCTTCCTCCTATACGATTCCGGAGAATCCCATAAATGCAATTGCCATCAGAGCTGCTGTAAGCAGAACAATCGGCATACCCTGGAAAGATTCCGGAATATCGTTGTATTCCATTTTTTCACGGATTCCTGCAAGCAGTACGATCGCGATCAGATAACCTACGCCTGTTGCAAATCCGTTGACAACACTCTCAAGAATGCTGTACTCATATTTTACGTTGTTCAGTGCCACACCAAGAACTGCACAGTTTGTTGTGATCAGTGGAAGGTATACACCAAGTGCTTTGTAAAGAGATGGTACGAATTTCTTAAGGAACATCTCTACGATCTGTACCAGAGCCGCAATAACCAGGATAAATACGATCGTTTTCAGATATTCAAAATGAGTTGGTACCAGGATAAATTTATACAGAAGTTCTGCCACAAATGAAGCAATCGTGATAACGAATACAACCGCTCCGCCCATGCCTGCAGCTGTCTCTGTTTTCTTGGATACGCCAAGGAAAGAACAGATACCAAGGAACTGGCTGAGCACAACGTTACTGCAGAGTGCAGAACCTATTGCGATTAACATCAAACTTGCCATCTTCTACTCCCCCTTTTAGTTTTTCTCGGAAGGACATCCACCGCAGGTTGCACAGTTGGAACCGCAGCCGGACTGGATCTTGGATACATCCTTGCCCTTCTTTGCCATGTTGATCTTCACCTTGTTCTGGATCGCTGCAAGACCTGCAAGAACCAGGAAAGCTCCAGGAGCCAGGATGAAAATAGTGATCGGGGTATATCCGGCAGCGCCTGTAGCTGCATCAGCAACCGGGATGATCTGTGCTCCGAAAGCTTTTCCGGAACCAAGGATCTCTCTTACAAGACCGATGGCAACAAGACCTACAGTAAAACCAAGTCCCATACCGATTCCATCGAAGATAGACGGAAGAACCGGATTCTTGGAAGCATAGCTCTCTGCACGTCCCAGAATGATACAGTTAACAACGATCAGCGGAATATAAATTCCTAATGAGTCATAAAGAGAAGGAGTAAAGCCTTCCATAAGGAACTGCACGATGGTTACAAAAGATGCTACAACTACAATGAATGCCGGCATTCTGACAGAATCCGGAATTACTTTTCGAAGCAGGGAGATCAGCATGTTGGACATGACCAGAACTACCGTTGTGGAAAGGCCCATACCAATACCATTGATCGCAGATGTTGTTACGGCAAGTGTCGGACACATACCCAGCATCAGAACGAAGATCGGGTTTTCGGTTATAATACCGTTCTTTAATCTTTCACCACATTTATTCATATTCAACTACCCTCCTAAAATGCGTTTTTGCAATAGCCGATAGCTGTATTGACTGCACCGGTAAAAGCTCTGGATGTAATGGTCGCACCACTGATGGCATCGATCGGCTCGCCTTCGCCGCCATCCTTGGATACATAGAATTTATCGGTATTTTTGCCTACGTACTGCTCCTGGAACTGTGCCTCTGTGGCGCGCATTCCAAGTCCTGCTGTCTCACTGATGGACAGGATGGAAACACCGCTTACGGTACCGTCTTTTGTTACGCCTACTGTGATCTGGATGTCACCGCCGTAACCTTCTTTATCGGTAACTGTCACTACATATCCTTCATCAGCTGCCTCACAGACTTCGTCTACCGTTGCTTTCACACCAAGGTCTGCAACAACCTTATCTGCTGCATCCTGATCTACATCAACAGATTTGAAGTCTTCCAGGCTTACATCACTGAATACTGTCTGCCATGCTTCTTTTTTTGCCTGCTCTTCTGTTCTTGCGATCGGTTCTTTGGTTACTTCGTAAACCAGACCAAGGCCAAGGCCGGCAACTACGGTAATGATCGTAAGGATCAATGTATTTTTGATAATCTTACCCATTATTTCTTGCCTCCTTTTCCAAAAGCAACTGGTTTTGTTACTTTTTCAATAAGCGGAACCAGAAGGTTGCAGAAAATGATCGCATAGGAAACACCCTCTGCGGAGCCGCCAAAGAGACGGAATACTGCGGTCACGATACCAAGGCAGCATCCATAAACAAGCTGTCCCTTCGGTGTGATCGGAGTTGTTACATAGTCGGTTGCCATAAACCATGCGCCCAGCATCAGGCCGCCGCCGAAGATATGGCTGAAAAGATAATTCACATCGAATCCTTTGCCTGTTCCCAGCATGTAAAGGATCACAAATACAGCAAAGCTTCCAATATATGTAAGCGGCACTTTCAGGTCAATGATCTTGAATGCAAGAAGGATCACTGCACCGATAAGGATTGCCAGTGCGGAAGTCTCACCGATAGTACCCTGGATGTTTCCAAGGAAGAGGTTCTTCACCGGAATAGATGTTCCTGCGATAAAGCCCTGATTCTTAAGAGCTGCCAGCGGTGTTGCCTGGGAAACCGTATCCACGATCGCATGAGAGCTCTTGGAAACTGCGAAATTTGTCATTTTTCCGGCAAAGGAGATCATAAGGAAGCATCTTCCTGCAAGGGCCGGGTTCATAAAGTTCTGTCCAAGTCCGCCGAAAAGCTGTTTTACAACGATGATTGCAAAAGCACTGCCAAGGATCGGCATCCAGATTGGGATCTGTGGCGGCATGTTCAGTGCCAGAAGAAGTCCGGTTACAACCGCACTGAAATCGGTTGTTGTATTCTTCTTGTGCATAAGACGATCATAAAGCCACTCAAAAAATACACTGGATGCAACCGTTGCAAGTATTACAAGAAGTGCATGTAATCCAAAATTCCAGATACCGAACAGGGTTGCCGGCATCAGTGCGATCACTACCAGCTGCATGATACGGCTGGTGGTCATTTTATCCCTGATATGGGGATTAGATGATACGTTATACATTTGTTCCATTGTTTTTCCTCCCCCTATTTCTTTTTCTTGCGCTCTGCAAGAACCATTTTTCTCATAGATTTAATACTCTGAGTCAGAGGTCGTTTGGCAGGACAGATATAACTGCAGCATCCGCATTCGCAGCACTCCATACCGTCCATTTTTTCGAAACCTTCCATGTCACCATTCTCTGCAAGTGTGGCAAGACGGGCAGGAACTACATGTCCAGGACAGACACCAACGCAGCGTCCGCAGTTGATACATGCTGTCTGGATCTCCTTCGCCTCTGCAACTGCATCATGCTCCATACAAAGCAGGGAAGAGGTTGTCTTGGTACACGGAATATGAAGATCATACAGAGCAAATCCCATCATAGGACCTCCGGAGATCAGTTTTGCGATCTTTTCTTTCAGACCACCTGCAGCATCCACAAGCTCTGACATATCTGTTCCTGTGAGAACTGCAAAGTTCTTCGGTGTACGGATTCCGTCACCGGTAACGGTAAGGTTACGACCGATAACCGGCTGTCCGAGGATAACTGCATTATAAACGGAAACTGCGGTTTCCACGTTGTCTACTACGCATCCCACGTCTGCCGGGAGCATGGTGGAATTGATCTCTCTGCCTGTAACAGCATAGATCAGTGTACGCTCACCACCCTGCGGGTATTTGGTCTTGAGCTCTTTTACTTCCATACGCTCTTTGCCCTTGATGGCTTCTTTCATCTTGGCGATACAGTCTGGCTTGTTGTCCTCGATGCAGATACAGCCCAGCGCCTTCGGGAAAGCCTTCAGAATCACTTCCAGACCGCCTACGACCTTCTCAGGCTCCTCCAGCATTCTGCGGTAGTCACTGGTAATGTATGGCTCACACTCAGCGCCGTTTATCAGAATATGATCAATCTTATCCGGTTCCTTAGGGGAAAGCTTCACATGGGTCGGGAAGCCTGCACCACCCTGTCCGACAACTCCTCCCTCCTGAATGCGCTTCAGAATATCTTCCTTGGAAAGGTCAGAAAGCTTCGCCGGTGTATATTCAACTGTTTCATATAAACCGTCATTCTCTACAATGATCGCATCACACATGGAACCGGTTGCTGTCAGGCGTTTCTCTATTCCTTTCACAGTTCCGGATACCGATGCGTGGATCGGCGCGGAAACAAATCCTCCTGCTTCTGCGATTTTCTGTCCTGCAAGCACGTGATCGCCCTTCTGTACGATCGGCTTGGCCGGAGCTCCGATGTGCTGAGATACCAGATATGCCAGGTCTCCCTTTGGCAGGTACTTCTCAACAGGACAGTTTTTTGACAAATCTTTGCCGTCATAAGGATGAACACCACCCCTGAAGGTTAAAATTGCCATAGATCTCATCTCCTCCTTTATTCTTTGCAAGTACAGACGCATACTTCTTACGTACTGCATCTGTACTTATTTTCAAAGTTGATTTCAGTGTTTCTGATTTTTCTTTTCTTCTCTTTTTTTCAGATGGATGCGGTATCCTCTGTTCAGATTCGGGTATGCATGAACGAAACGCTGCATGTTGTGACCAAATTTGGCTGCCATGGCTTCTTTTCGTTTCTGAAGTTCTGCAGATACATCCTGCATCATGGCCGCACGCTTCTCTTCCAGTTCTCTGACAAGATTAAGGTCTTCAATACGTTCCTTCACCTCATCAAGGGCAAAGCCTCTGTTCGCTTCCAGCTCACTCATACGCTTTCTGGCTTTTACGATCAGCTCAGCCTGCATCTCCTCCAGGGACTGCTCCCAGAAAGGAATACGCTCGTGAAGATGGAAAGCCGCAGCTGCTGAGAAACAGAAGTCAACAACATAAACACATGTGATCGCACAGATACCTATCTCACCTACGCGTCTCGGGTACAGGCCGGTCACATATTCCACGCCTGGCTGTAGCACTCGAAACAGCATTACAGTGAAAAATCCCCAGCCAAGGGAAGCTCCCAGGCATATCCTGCCGTGGAGATTAAATTTCTTATCACTGTAATCCCACCATGATGTATGGAAGATTGATTCCATCAGCCATGCTGTGATATACTCCAGTACAGTAGATACCACGATTCCTCCGAAAAAGAGGATGACCGTATTGCTCTGCACAGGTACCAGGATCAGATATACGGAAAGTGCTCCGCAGCCATAAATAGTACATAGGGGACCATTTATGAATCCTCGGTTGATAAGCGTTCCCTGCTTTGCAGAAACGTAGCAGGTCTCCCAGAGCCAGCCAAGAAAACTGTAGGCGAAAAACCAGTTTATGAGGTGATAAAAGTCTATCCCCCTCACTGTCAATTCCCACATAATTCCAGTGTCCTTTCCTGTTTTTTTCATCAACTCTACCAATATACTATAACTCATTTCACATTAAATTGCACTAGAGAAAATTAATTTTTTTGTGTATAATCAGATACAATCCATGAAGGAGGAAGATTAACATGATCGTTAAAAAAATGCCGATTTTACAAGGGTTTCCGGACTTTGAGACTGTTAAAAAAATGACTAAAAATGCGGATTTTTCAGAGCATTCTGTACCGGTTTTTTATGATATCGAGACCACCGGACTATCACGAAATTCTACTTTTCTGTATTTGATCGGAGCAGTGGCTTTTGAGGACGAAACCTGGCAGATGTATCAGTGGCTGGGGGAAAATTCGGGCGATGAACCGGAACTTCTTCGTACTTTTTCTGATTTTCTGAAAGGCTTTTCCTGCACAATCCAGTATAACGGAGACAGCTTTGATCAGCCTTATCTGGAAGCGCGGTACCAGGTTCACGGACTTTCATCTCCTTTTGAAAACCTGCCTGCGCTGGATATTTACAAGCAGTTGAAGCCTTTGAAGGGGCTTCTGAAACTTTCCAGGATGAACCAGCCGTCCATGGAAGCTTTTCTTGGTATTGATGACCGCACTTACTGCGACGGTGGTGCCTGCATCCGTCTTTATAAGCAGTTCGCTTCCGGCAAAAAGAGTGAGGCTGGTGATATTGTTCTCGGACATAACAAGGAGGATCTCATTGGGCTTGGAAAGATCTTTTCCATGCTGTCTTATCTTGCACTTTTTCATGAGGAATATGAGCCTGTAAATTGTGAAATTCAAGACAATAATCTGGTGTTTACGCTTGCTCTTTCCTGCAATCTGCCTGCGAAATTCTCCAATCTTAGTGAAGAATTCTACATAACAGGCTCCGAAAATCTCGTCCGCTTCCTTGTAAAACCTCAGAACGGACGCTTGAAACAGTATTATTCCAATTATAAGGATTATGATTATATTCCTTCGGAGGACACTGCTATACCCAAAACCTTAAGCGCCTGCATGAATAAAAAGCTCCGTAAGCCGGCCAAAAAAGATACCTGTTATACGTGGTTTTCTGTTACTGAGGATTTCCTGAAGGATCCGTCGAAACAGAAAGTTTATCTCAGGCATTGTCTGCCGTATTATCTGTCTATATTGAAGTGAAACTTTGCAATTTATTAATATTGACTTGTATAACAAATTTCCTGGCCACTAATATGTGAAACATGTAAATGGCAAAAAAGGACTGTCTCCTTTCGGAGGCAGTCCTTCTATTTTTTACACTCTTTTTATTAATAATGACCAGTATAAGATATAGTAAAAATTACTCCTCAGTCTGCTCTGCAGAATGATCCTCAAGCGCTTTCATGCTGAGGCTGATCTTTCTGTCTTCGCCGTTGAAGTCAACAACCTTAGCCTCGATCTCCTGACCGATGGAAAGTACATCAGATGGTTTTGCAACGTGCTCTCTGGAGATCTGGGATACATGAAGAAGTGCATCTACTCCAGGTGCAAGCTCTACGAATGCACCGAAATCTGTCATACGTGCAACTTTACCTTTAACTACGTTTCCTACTGCGAAGTCCTCAGCAGCTGTAAGCCATGGGTTCTCCTCCGGGAATTTAAGGGAAAGTGCGATCTTATCTCCGTTGATGTCTTTGATAAGAACTGTAACTTTATCGCCAACGTTGAATACTTTCTTCGGGTTCTCTACTCTGCCCCAGGACATCTCAGAGATGTGAAGAAGTCCGTCTGCTCCACCGAGATCGATGAATGCACCGAAATCTGTAACGTTCTTAACAACACCCTCAACCTTGTCGCCAACGTTGATCTTAGCAAGAAGCTCTTTCTGTTTCTCAGCTTTCTCAGCAAGAAGAAGCTGTTTACGGTTACCGATGATACGGCGTCTTCTCGGGTTGAACTCTGTGATAACGAACTCGATCTCCTGATCTGCGTATTTGGAAAGGTCTTTCTCATATGTGTCGGATACGAGGCTTGCAGGAATGAATACTCTTGCCTCCTCGATGTTAACACAAAGGCCACCATCAAGTACCTGTGTTACAGGAGCTTTCAGAACTTCCTGGTTCTCGAATGCTTCCTCAAGACGTTTGTTGCCTTTCTCTGCTGCAAGACGTTTGTAGGTCAGTGTAACCTGTCCCTCTCCGTCGTTTACTTTGAGAACTTTTGCTTCCATGGTATCGCCAGGTTTAACAACGTCTGTAAGCACAACGCTTGAATCGTTTGTGTACTCGTTCTTTGTGATGATACCGTCTGCTTTATAGCCGATATTCAGGATGATCTCATCATCTTTAACATCGATGACAGTACCCTGTACGATCTCTCCATTTCTGATTGTTTTTACGGAATCTTCCAGCATCTGTTCAAAACTTAACTCTGACATGTTCTTGAACCTCCTCAATAATTTTCTTTGGGGTGGAAGCCCCTGCTGTAATACCTACAAAACTACTGCATTGGAACATTTCAGAATCCAAGTCTACAGGTGTTTGTATAAAGTAAGTATTTCCACATTCCTTTTTACATATTTCAAACAGCTTTTGAGTATTGGAGCTATGTCGGCCACCTACGACTAACATAGTGTCTACCTCTCCGGCTATCGCTTTTGCTTCTTTCTGCCGTTCTTCGGTAGCATTACAAATAGTGTTTAAAATATTTAAAATATTTAAAACATTATTATCATAACTCTTTTTGCGGAGAATTTCAACTAATTCTTGAAATTTGTTGTAATTAAATGTCGTCTGTGAAACTACACACACTTCTTTTCCAGGAGAAATGGTGAATTTTTCAGCATCTTCCGCATTTCGGATCACTGTATACGGACCCTGGCACCAGCCACAGATTCCCTGCACTTCCGGGTGATCCGGATCTCCGATGATCACGATGTGGACACCTTTTGCGCTTTCGCGCTCCACGATCTTGTGGATCTTAAGGACAAAAGGACAGGTGACGTCTACATAACCGAGGCCGTATTTTTTGATCTTGTCGTAGACTTTACGGCCTACGCCGTGGGAACGGATCACAACTGTGCCGCCTTTAAGAGTGGCAAGATCCTCCTCTCCTATTACGGCAACACCTTTTTTTTCCAGATCTGAGACAACCTCTTCATTGTGGATGATCGGTCCCAGAGTGTAGATTGGTGCAGCGTCGGAACCGATCAGATCATAAACCCGGTCCACTGCTCTTTGTACGCCGAAACAGAAGCCGGCGGTTTCTGCAACTTTTACATTCATTTATCTGGTCACCTTTTCTCTGTATACAGAAAGAATTTTTTCAACAACCTCATCAATTCCCATATCGGAAGAATCCACGAGAACTGCATCTTCTGCCTGCTTCAGTGGAGAAACCGCGCGGTTCATGTCACGCACATCTCTCTCTATGATGGTCTTAAGAATCTCATTCATATCACAGGTTTCACCTTTTTCGGTAAGTTCCAGATAACGTCTGTTCGCACGTGTCTCAGGACTTGCAGTTAAAAAGATCTTCACTTCTGCGTCCGGAAGAATGGTGGTTCCGATATCTCTTCCATCCATGACAACATCGTTCTCTTTTGCAAGAGTTCTCTGCAGTTTCAGAAGATGTGCACGTACTTCCGGATTGGCAGAGCTTACAGATGCCATATTTCCTACTTCTTCTCTTCGAAGGAAGGCTGTTACATTCTCACCGTTTAAGATCACCTGCTGTTCTCCGTTTTCGTAGCGGATGGAAATGTCCGCATCATGACATGCTGTGGCGATAGCCTCATCTCCCTGGATATTTTTTTCCAGAAGATAAAGTGCCATGGCACGGTACATGGCTCCGGTATCTACGTAGATGAAAGACAGCTCCTTTGCCACTTTTTTTGCAATTGTGCTTTTTCCGGCGCCTGCCGGTCCGTCAATCGCAATGTTAATACCCATAATTGTTACTCCTTCTTCTTTTCTGTTATTCGATTGCCTGTGCCGCCGCGTATGCGGTAGACCATGCAATCTGAAGATTATAGCCGCCTGTGACTGCATCCAGATCCAGAACCTCACCTGTAAAGTAGAGCTTTTTTATTTTTCTGGATTCCATCGTAGATGGCTGTATCTCTTTTACTGACACGCCGCCTCTTGTGATAATCGCTTCCTTAAACTCTCCCATTCCTGTGATCGTAAACGGAAAAGCCTTGATCAGTCGGCCGAAAGCCTGACGCTCTTCCCTGGAGATCTCATGTACCGGTTTCTCTCCCGGGATTTCTCCCAGCTCGATCATGATCGGAGTCAATGAAGACGGGAAAAGAACACCGATCACATTTTTGAACTGTTTATTGGGATTTGCATCGAACTCACGCAGGATCCTTGCATCCAGCTGTTCTGCATCCAGGGCCGGTTTCAGATCCAGAAAAGCCTGCAGCGGTTCTTTTTCCAGCTTTTTGCCAATCTGGGCGCTTGCCGAAAGGATCAGCGGACCGGTTACACCAAAGTGTGTGAACATCATTTCTCCGAAATCGTTATAGAGAACTTTTTTACCGGATTTTATGGTCAGCTCCACATTCCGAAGGGAAAGTCCCTGAAGCTTGGAAACGTAATCTTCCCTGGCAACCAGAGGAACAAGTGACGGTGACTGCGCCACAACCTTGTGTCCTGTCTCCTCAGCAAAGCGATAGCCATCACCGGTAGATCCTGTGGATGGATAGGAAAGCCCTCCTGTGGCAACTACCACGGAATCTGCTTTAAAGAATGAACCATCCGCAAGAAGCACGCCTGTTACTTTATCGTTCTCTGCACATACTTCTTTTACCTCTGTGTGAAGATGCACCTGCGCTCCGGCTTTTTTCAGTTCCCGTTCCAGTGCGCGGATAATATCAGATGAATGATCAGATACCGGAAATACACGGTTTCCACGCTCGGTTTTCAGCGGCACACCGGCTTCCTCGAAGAAATTCATCACATCACGACTTCCGTATGTGTAAAAAGCGCTGTAAAGAAACTTGCGGTTTGACATTATTGCCGGAAAAAGCTCTTCTGTGTCCGAATCGTTCGTGACATTACATCTTCCCTTACCTGTGATGAAAAGTTTTTTTCCAAGTTTTTCATTTTTTTCCAGGATATGAACCTGGTGTCCTCTGCGCGCAGCATAAACGCCGCAGAGCATTCCGGCGGCACCACCGCCTACGATCGCAACCTTGGACATTACCTGTTATCCTGCCTTTTTCGTTTTTTATGCACAAAGGAGCCTGCATACAGCAAGCTCCTTCTGTTGTATCTGAATGTAAAACATTCTCTCTGTGCTTTATACCGGGTATGCGCCGTTCTTTGTATCAGCTACAGTCTCATCAACCTTCGTTTTCTGAGCCTGACGATATTTAAAGAAGTCCATAGCTACCTGTGGGAACAGTGCGTATGTCAGAACATCCTCATCCTGCTCCTTGTACTGTGCCATCTCGCTCTCAAGCTTATCAAGCTCGTCTTCCAGAAGGTCTGCAGGACGGCATGTGATCGGCTCTACATCACCGATGCACTTCTTCTGTACTTCCGGGTTAAATGGTCTGGCTGTTGCACCGTATTTACCACTTAATACGTCTCTTGTCTCTTTTGTCACAACTTTGTAACGCTCGCCCATGATCACGTTAAATACAGCCTGTGTACCAACGATCTGAGAGGACGGTGTAACAAGTGGCGGCTCACCAAGGTCTTTACGAACACGCGGAACTTCCTCAAGTACCTCGTAGAACTTGTCCTCAGCATGCTGCTCTTTCAGCTGTGATGTCAGGTTGGAAAGCATTCCACCTGGTACCTGATACAGAAGAGTCTTGATGTTTACGCCAAGGTTCTTCGGATTTAAGAGACCTGTATCAAGAGCCTCGTCGCGCATCGGACGGAAGTAATCTGCGATCTCAGCAAGAAGCTGCTGATCAAATCCTGTGTCATACGGTGTTCCCTTGAAGGTCTCAACCATAACCTCTGTTGCAGGCTGAGATGTACCAAGAGCGAATGGAGACATTGCTGTATCGATGATATCAACGCCTGCCTCAACTGCTTTCATGTATGTCATGGAAGCAACGCCGGATGTATAGTGAGAATGAAGATCGATCGGGATCTTAACAGTATCTTTCAGTGCCTGAACAAGCTCTGTAGCCTTGTACGGAACAAGAAGTCCTGCCATATCTTTGATGCAGATGGAATCTGCGCCCATATCCTCGATACGTTTTGCAAGATCTGTCCAGTAATCAAGTGTGTAAGCATCACCAAGTGTGTAAGCCATTGCAACCTGTGCATGTGCTTTCTCCTTGTTTGCTGCTTTTACAGCTGTCTGAAGGTTACGAAGGTCATTCATACAGTCAAAGATACGGATGATATCAATACCGTTAGCTGCGGATTTCTGAACAAAATACTCTACTACATCATCAGCATATGGACGATATCCAAGGATGTTCTGTCCACGGAACAGCATCTGAAGCTTTGTGTTTTTGAAGCCGTCACGGAGTTTACGAAGTCTTTCCCACGGATCCTCTTTCAGGAAACGTAAGGAAGCATCGAAAGTAGCACCGCCCCAGCACTCTACTGCATAGTAGCCGACTTTATCAAGCTTCTCAATGATCGGAAGCATCTGCTCTGTGCTCATACGTGTAGCGATCAGGGACTGATGAGCGTCACGCAGGATCGTTTCCACAACTTTCACAGGTTTTTTCTCTATTTCTGCCATAATTATTCTCCTTACAAATTTTTATAAGACAATGGGTTAGACGCCAAAGATCGCCATGAATGTACCGGCAGCAACCGCTGTACCGATAACACCTGCAACGTTCGGTCCCATCGCATGCATCAGCAGGAAGTTTGTAGGATCTGCCTCAGCACCAACCTTCTGGGATACACGGGCTGCCATAGGAACGGCAGAAACACCGGCTGATCCGATCAGAGGATTGATCTTTCCGTGAGTAACCTTGCAGAGAAGCTTACCAAGCATAACACCACCAAAAGTACCGCAGGCAAAGGCAACAAGACCAAGAACTACGATCTTCAGTGTATCTACGTTCAGGAACGCCTCAGCACTTGTGGAAGCACCTACAGATGTTCCAAGAAGGATTACTACGATGTACATAAGAGCATTGGAAGCTGTTTCAGAAAGCTGTTTAACAACTCCGGACTCACGGAACAGGTTTCCGAGCATCAGCATACCAACAAGCGGAGCTGTTGTCGGAAGGATCAGGCAAACAACGATTGTGATAACGATCGGGAAAAGGATCTTCTCAAGTTTTGTAACAGGACGAAGCTGCGCCATTTTGATCTTACGCTCTTCCTCTGTTGTAAATGCCTTCATGATCGGAGGCTGGATGATCGGTACCAGAGACATATATGAATATGCTGCTACTGCGATCGGTCCCATAAGAGAAGACTGTCCAAGCTTACCTGCAAGGAAAATGGAAGTCGGGCCGTCAGCACCACCAATGATAGAGATCGCTGCTGCTGCTTTACCATTAAATCCAAGGAAAATTGCAAGGAAGTATGCAAGGTAAATACCAAGCTGTGCAGCTGCTCCCATCAGGAAGCTGATCGGGTTTGCAATCAGCGGACCGAAGTCTGTCATCGCACCGACACCCAGGAAGATCAGTGAAGGAAGAATACTCCACTCATCCATTAAGTAAAAATAATGAAGAAGTCCGCCAACGCCATTGGATGAATCCTCAATGCTCAGCATAATGTCCGGATAAATATTTACCAGAAGCATACCAAAAGCGATCGGAACCAACAGCAGCGGCTCAAAACCATGTTTAATGGCAAGATATAAGAACACACATGCCACTGCGATCATCAGGTAGTTTCCCCAGGTAAGGTTGAAAAATGCTGTCTGATGGATCAGGTTTGACAGGGTATTTGTTACATAAGACATTTGTCTACCTCCTGTTTAGTTCATTGTTGCAAGAGTATCTCCATTTTCAACGGCAGCACCCTCTGCAACATCGATGCTGGCGATTGTTCCGTCCTGAGGAGCAACAACCGGGATCTCCATTTTCATGGACTCAACGATCACTACGCTGTCACCGGCTTTTACGCTCTGTCCAACAGATGCAACGATTTTTACAACTTTTCCCGGAACAGCAGCAGAAACTTTAACAGAACCTGCGCCTGCTGCAGGAGCTGCTGCTTTCGGTGCTGCTGCAGGAGCTGCCTTTGGTGCAGGTGCAGCTGCCTTCGGAGCTGCTGCTGCAACTGGAGCTGCTGCGTTTCCGTTCTCTTCTACAGTAACTTCGTATGCTGTTCCGTTAACAGTAATTGTATAACTCTTCATTTTAAAATCCTCCTAAATAATGATTATCTTTTTCTGCGGTTGATCTTACGGATGGAACGTACTACGAATCCGTCTGTGCTTGTTTTGCCTTCAGAAGCAGCGATCGCTGCGGCGATCACGGCAATAAGCTCACCATCATCTGTCACATCCTCAACAGCAGGCTCAGCAACTGGTGCTGCAACCGGAGCCGGTGCTGCGGCTGCCGGAGCCGGTGCACTCTCTTTTTTCTTTCCCTCCACAAGTCCGGGAATATATTTGAAAAGAGAGATCACGAAGATCAGGAATATCAGGATCACAAATACGGTTCCAAGACCCATCACTGTGTTCATGGCTGCCTTCTCCATGTTCTGTGCCAGTGTATAATTTACATCAACAGAAACAGAAGTCGGGGTTCCTGATTTATCAAATACATAAGTGAAATTCGCTTTGTTTTTCTCGAAGGATACCGGAACAACAACGGTATACTGATCATCGGAATACTCTACTGTGATATCTTTCTCATTGATATCACCTTTTTTCTCACCAAGCTCTTCTCTGGAGCCATCCCACGCACTTGCTGCGCTCTGTGTAAAAGCATCCTCTGATTCCATATAACCCTGGATATCATCCTCGGACATTGCGATGATCGCTTCCGTCAGACCTTTGGTTGTTGTGACAAGCTGACTCTTTACAGAATCATCAACCTCGTCAGCAGCCCATGCAGTAGCTGTGCAGCCGATCAGAAGTGCAGCCACGCAAAGAAGTGCCATGCAGACAGAAGAGATCTTTTTATAAAACTGTCTCATACGCTCACCTCACTTAGACTGTTCCATGCTTTTTGGATGGACGGTCTTCCCTTTTTGTGAACAGCATCTCAAAAGCACCGATTACATATTTTCTTGTATCTTCTGCTTTGATCACAGTATCCACATATCCTCTTGCTGCTGCAGATGCGATACCGTTCTGAATTTCTTTGTACTCAGCTGCCTTCTCATTCAGTGTAGAAGCGTCAGCTCCCTCATACATGATCTTTGCTGCAAGGGAAGCATCCATCATACCGATCTCAGCTGTATCCCACGCATAAACCATATCTGCTCCGACAGATTTGCTGTTCATGGCAACGTATGCAGTTCCGTAAGCTTTACCAACTACAACATTTACCTTCGGTACAGTTGCAGATGCAAAAGCATGTACCATCTCACCTACGGATTTAGCCATCATCTTCTCGTTGCAGAGAGTAGCCTTAAATCCTGTCACGTTGGTAAGTGTAAGTACCGGAATTTCGAAAGCATCACAGAATTTAACGAAATCTGCTGCTTTTCTTGCGCCTCTGGCAGAAAGAGTTCCGTCGGAAATCTCTGTCTTATTGCCATCAGCATCGTAAGACTCGCTTCTGTTTGCAACAGCGCCAACAGTAGCTCCGTTCAGACGAAGGAAGCCTGTTACGACATCCTGTCCGTAAGCTGCCTTTGTTTCAAAAAATTCACCATTGTCAGCGATTCTTGAAAGCGCAATAGCTGTGTCGCCTGTGCAGCCTGCGATATCATCACATACTCTGTTCAGGTCATCTGTGCATTCTTTGAAGCTGTCATTGTCTTCATTGTTCTCCGGAAGCATGCTGACCAGTGTACGGATCTGTCCAAGGATCTCCTCTTCTGTTCCGATACCATCAACAAGTCCTGTCTCCTCACTCTGGAACTGTGCGGAAGCTGAATCGCATTTTTCCACTCTGTTTCCTTCCAGTGCATTCGGAGTGTTTACAAACAGTCTACCTTTCTTAGCCTCTACGAATGTAAAGTCTGTAAGAGCCGGCACAACTGCCATTCCACCGCCGCATGTTCCGAATACAGCTGTGATCTGCGGAACAACACCGGATGCCAGTGTCTGTTTCAGATAGATCTCACCAAATGCCTCAAGTGCATCAGTAGCCTCCTGAAGACGAAGTCCTGCACAGTCTACAAGACCGATAACAGGTGCTCCTACTTTAAGAGCGAGATCATAAATCTTGGCGATCTTTTTGGCATGCATCTCACCAACTGTTCCGTTCAGTACAGATGCATCCTGGCTGTATACATACACCAGGCTGCCGTCAATCACACCATATCCGGTGATCACACCGTCTGAAGGTGCCTTTTTCTCAGTCATGTTGAAATCTGTTGTTCTGGCTGTAACAGTCTGTCCGATCTCAACAAAACTGTTGGCGTCAAGCAGGGAATTGATCCTTGCAGCCGCTACGCTTTGTGTCGCATTACTCATTATACTATGCCCTCCATTTTTATTATTAATATAACCAAAAATTCAGCCGAGTATAATTGTACCTTTTTCTGACCAAAAATTCAATACTTTTCGTCATGAATGTTAAAAAATTAACCCCTGACATATGCCAGGGGCCACTGATTTAATGAAAATAATCCTGAAAAACTCTGTTTACATACCATTTATAGGTGATCCTGCTGATTTTTGTATCCGCTGTCACGAGACAGGACAGGATTTCTTTCCCGTCAAGCTTTGCGTGAAGACTGCCGATCTTCTGATTTTTCTGTACCGGTGCTTTTAGCTGCTCGGGAAGAGAAGTCTCCCAGGTGACGGTCTCGGTTTTCTTCAGAAGATATTTTTTCGTCTGTTCTTTTTCCGGGAGAGCTGCGTGTATTTTCAGCATGACAGTTGTCTTAGAATCTTTCTCCGGGTAATAATCTTCCGTTTCAGGAATGGCATCTGTCACGGGAATGTCCGGCAGGCTGGGAACTTCCGGAAGAAGCACATATCTGTAATTGTCACGTCCATAAGATAACAGCTTTTTCGCATCTTCCCATTTATAATTTTTGTTTCCGGGCCATCCACATCCGAGAAGTGCAACAATGAAGAACTTTTCATCCTGTTTCACCGCACAGACATAGCAGTATCCTGCATTTCCTGTGAATCCGGTTTTTCCCGAGATCACGCCGGTTTCCATATCCAGAAACGCATTCGTATTATGGACGGAATAATGTTTTCTTCCTGAGATATCCGAAAAGGTGTAATCCCGGGTCTGGGTAATATGAACAAAAGTACTGTTTTTTACTGCATAAGCCATGATCAGTCCCAGGTCTCTTGCAGTGGTGTGATGGATTCCGCCTTCATCCTCCGCATCCAGACCGTTTGGTGTCACAAAATGCGTATCTGTGCATCCAAGCTCTTTTGCCTTTCTGTTCATCAGAGCTGCAAATTTTTCCACTGAGCCGCCGATATGTTCTGCGATTGCTACTGCTGTATCATTATGGCTTTTCAGCATCAGGGAATAGAGAAGGTCTTCCAGATAAAACTGCTGTCCTTCCTTCATTCCAAGCCTGGTCTGTGGCTGGGATGCCGCCTCTTTTGAAACCTGGACATAATCATCTCCTTTTCCAAGTTCCAGTGCAAGAATACAGGTCATAACTTTTGTGGTGCTGGCATTGGGCCGGGCTTTATATTCTTCTTTTCCGTACAGAACCCGACCGTTTTCTCCATCCATCAGTACTGCCGAAAGTGCATGAAGCTTCTCTTCTTCCATGGCCTGTACCGGAAAAATCTGTCCAATAATAAGGACCGCTGTCACAAAAACGACAGCGGCCATGCGCCTGATTTGCATAATATCCCTCCGCACACTGTTCTTATGACTGTTTGCAGTAACTGTTATATTTTTAATTTTATGCGGAAAGATATGGTATATATAACTTTTGATTTATCTGTCTTATCAACCATTAAAGGTGAGATTCCACCTGTCGGAAAGATGTCCCGGTCTTACTGCCAGTTCTGCCAGCTCGATCAGCATATCCGGAGCTTTTTTCAAGGCTTCTGCCATCCGGTCATCCAGTGTAAGAAGCTCCTCCCTGCAGTCTACCTCCGGTTCCGGACTCATAAAAAATTCTGTAATAAAGGCCGCCCGTTTCTTTCCTGCCGGAGAAAGTGCGTGCTCGGAAAGGCGTTTCTTCAGGCCTCCGTCATCGCATACAAGAATACAGGTAAAGATCTTCATCATTTTGAGAGAAAGATAAATGTTGCCGGTCCGGATCTGTGGCAGGACTTCGTGAATCTTTCTTGCCGCGGAATATTTTGCCCGGATGCCATGCGACGGATAGAAACGAAGAGGATTTTTGCCCGTTTCGTACATCAGCATACGGTCAAATTCTTTTTCAAGAAGTGTGTGGGAAACCTTTCCTTCTTCAGCCACCTGATTTACATATGGATGGCAGGTGGAGTCCAGGATATAATGGCATCCAAAGCCCAGCATATATGCCATAAGAGCCGGATCTTTTTCCCTGCGGACACGCTCCATTCCTTTTTCAAAAAAAGCTCTGGCTTTCTGCCCATGCATCCTCACCCCATACTGGGTGACCGGATTCTTTGAAATAAAGTAATAGAACAGGATATCCGGCCCGTGCTGTCCGATCCGGTACAGATTTCCGTTGCTCCGGATCAGATGCTGCAATTTTTCAGGAAGTCTTCTGTAAACCCTCTTTCCAAAAAGATCATGCGTATATGTTGTGGGCATTGTTTTTTCCTCCTCTTTTGTTTCGTTATGCGACTTCTTTCTGTCAGACGTCCAGCTTCAGCTGGATCTCTTCTTCCGCTTCCGCCTTAAAGTCTTCCAGCTGAACAGGATCCATTTCCGGAAGCTCATCCAGTCCCTGTACGCCGAAACAGCGCAGAAATTCTTCGGTGGTTCCAAGAAGAATGGGCCGGCCTGGTGCATCCAGACGTCCAAGCTCCCGTACCAGATCATAATCCATCAGTTTATTGATGGCATGGTCACATTTTACTCCACGGATTTTCTCGATTTCTGCCTTTGTTACCGGCTGCTTATAAGCAATGATGGATAAAGTCTCAAGCATAACATCCGTAAGCGCCGGTTTCTTCGGCTGGGCTGCGATCCTTATGAGAGAATCATAGTATTCTCTTTTTGTGCAGAGCTGGAAAGAATTCTCAAGCTCTATGATATGGATTCCACGATCCTCTTCCTGATATTTAAGCATCATATCACGGATGAGTTTTTCAGTTGTAGCATTATCCTGCTGAATCGCTTTTGCGATACGCCCAAGCTCAACTGCCTCACCCATGGCAAAGAGAATCGCTTCAATCTCTCCTTCAATTCGTTTGATTTCCAATTATTTTCCTCATTCCCTGGTTATTCATCTGCAAATTCAGTCAGGTTCTTCCACGTATCCGGATCAGTGACTACCTCTACATGGATGTCGTCAAAAGGCTCTGCCTGTTCTGCATGGATATGTCCCATTTTCATAAGCTCCAGAATTGACAAGAATGTAACGATCAGCTGAATTCTGGAATGCTGGTTTTCCATCAGCTGACGAAAACTGAATTTCCTGTGTACTTTCGCATACTCTCTCATTTCCAGAAGTTTATCGGAAAGACTGACTTCTTCTTTCTCGATCCGGCCGAATTTGCTTCGGATGGGATCCACCTTATCCTCCTGGCGGCGGATCAGCGCACGGTAGATCGCATTCATCTTTTCCAGTGTCAGTCCCCGAAGGAGTTCCTGCGGATCCGCAGGCGGCGTGTACTGCTTTACCTCATCCGGAAGTTCCTGTTTCCGGTAATAAACTCCTGCTGCATCTCCCAGTCTGTCACGCAGCTCATAGGACATATATTTATACATTTTATATTCCAGAAGCTTCTGCACAAGCTCTGCTCTCGGATCCTCTTCTTCACCTTCTTCATTGATCTCTTTCGGAAGGAGCATCTTACACTTGATATCAAGAAGGGTTGCAGCCATAACAAGGAATTCACTCATGATACCAAGATCTTCTTTTTCCATGGAATGCAGGTATTCCATATACTGATCTGTGATCTCTACAATTGGGATATCGTAAATATCGATCTTGTTCTTATCAATCAGGTGAAGGAGCAGATCCAGTGGTCCTTCGAATACATTCAGCTTAACAGATATCGCCATATTGTTTCCTCATTTTTCCGTTTTCAGATGGCTTCACATCGATCACAAGAAGCTCTCTGGGATTATGGATCCGCAGCGGGATCGTATGCTCACCCATTCCGGCACTGACAAACATGTGCTGATTCCCTTTGTGAAAATCGCCGCAGCAGAAAGGGGGCAGTACCAGATACTGCGGGGATGAAAGCCCGTGATGTTCGCTTAAGCGCACTACGCCTCCGTGATAATGTCCGGAAACTATCATATCTGCGCCCCAGTCAAAATAGGTTTTTCCATATTTGGGATTGTGGGCGATCAGAACCTGCATTCCGTTTTTTCCGGGATTTCCGATCAGTACATCCATGGTTCCTGTATCCAGCTTCGGGGATTTCGGCTTGCGGTAATACTCAATCGGCAGTTCCAGTCCGAAAAAGCAAAAACTCTCTCCGCCAAGAATCGCATATTCATGGGCATTACGCAGTACATGTACGCCGGATTCTTTTATGTGTTTCTCGTATGTTCGGTAAGATTCCCGGAATTTTTCATCCATGCACATCTTGTATTCATGATTTCCAAGTGCATAATACACCGGAAATTCCCGTGCAAGAACATCAAGAAACTTACGGGCGGTTGTAAGCGTATCTGCATCGGTACGCACAACCATGTCTCCTGCGATCAGTACAGCGTCCGGATTCAGGCTGCGGACAGCATCCAGCAGCTGACAGTTATCCTCTCCATAAGAGATTCCATGCTGGTCTGCGATCAGCACAAAACGAACGCCTTTCGGGTTATGGATTTTTGGAGTATGAATTTCATATTGTCTGATTCTGAATTTGTTGTCCATTCTATTTTCCAAATCCGCAGTTGGGGAAGGTGCACTCCGGACAGTTCAGACAAAGTCCGCCCTCACCAAGCCCTGCGATCTCCTCAGCTTTTATTTCGTCATCCGCCATTATCCGTGGAAGGATCAAGTCAAACACAGTTCTTTTTGCATACATTACGCAGCCCGGAAGTCCCAATACGGGAATCTTCCTGCCCTGATACGTAAGATAAGCCACCAGAAGCATCGCTCCCGGAAGAACCGGCGCACCATACGTAACGATGGAAGCCCCTGTGTCACGGATGCCACCGGGTGTCCGGTCATCCGGATCCACACTCATTCCGCCTGTACAGATAATAAGCTGTACACCTGCTTCTGCAAAGCCAAGAATCTCTGATGTGATCTCTGCCTTATCATCTCCCGGCATTGCCTGTCCGATGATCTCTGTCGGATATTCAGCAAGTTTCTCTCGCAGTACCGGTGTGAAAGTATCCTGTATCAGACCTTTTTTTATCTCACTTCCGGTTGTGACGATTCCCACTTTTTTCGGATGGTAAGGAAGAATATCAAAAATCGGCTTTTCGCCTGCTGCCATTTCAGCTGCATCCATTTTTTCTTTTTCAATAACCAGCGGAATGATCCTGGTACCGGCAATCTTATCTCCTTTTTTTACTGAAAAATCCCCATGTCTGGATGCGATCATCATTTCTCCCAGGGAATTAACTGCCACAAGTGCTTCTCTTCGGATCTTAAGGATTCCATCAATTTTCGATACAACTTCAATCTTTCCTTCTTTGATCTCTGTTCCATGTACCTTGTCAGAGTCTCCTGCACAGATTTTATACAGAATCTGTGCAGCTTCATTCTCGTGAAGAATTCCTTCTTTCTTTTCCCACACAAAAAGGTGCTCTTTTCCTACCGAGAGCAGAAGCGGGATATCTTCCTCCCTGACCACATGCCCTTTTTTGAAAAGAACGCCTTTTTTTTCGTCTTTTATGATCTGTGTAATATCATGACACAGAATATGCCCCACTGCATCCTCTGTTCTGATCTCTTTCATCAAAAAATCCCTTCTCTGCTTCCGTTATTTACACAGGATTTTTTCTTTCTGATATTCCTGTGTTCACTCCGTTGTATTATACATCGTGGTGATCCCTTTTGTCAAAAATATATATTTTACAGAAGAAATGTCTGCGCCACACGCCCGAGCCAGTCTGTATATCCTGCCCGCTCCACTGTTTCCGCATAAAGAATGTCCAGTGTACCGATCTTTTTTCCATTCTGGTAATATTCCTGGACACCGGCTTTCTGTCCTTTCTTTACCGGTGCGTTCTGACTGGCCGGAAGAATCTTTTTCTTCTCGATATGATCCGGTTTGGTACCGTCTGTACTGAGGTAACGGAATTTTCCCGCATACATAAGTGCTACTTCTTCCTTAAGTCCTTTTTTAAGCTTCATTGGTTTCAATGGCCCCATCGCTTCATCCAGATATAAGGTACATTTTGAAAAACCATAGTTTAAAAGTGCTGCTGCATCCCGGAATCTTGTTTTCGGATCCGGCGCGGCCATTACAGAAGCGATCAGCGTGATCCCGTTTCTCTGCGCCACTGCACTGAGACAGTATTTCGCAAGGCTTGTGCTTCCGGTCTTTAATCCCACACAGCCTTCATAGCTTCGCAGCAGTTTATTGGTGTTTGTCAGTGTAAACTTCGAAGAACCTTTTCTAGTCACGTGGGTGATATCCTCCATCCAGACGGACGAATATGTAAGAATTTCCGGATATTTACTGATCAGCTCCCTGCTCATAAGTGCAATATCATAAGCTGTTGTATAGTGATCCCCGGATTCTGTCAGTCCACAGCAGTCTGTGAAATGTGTATTTTTCATTCCAAGTTCTGCTGCACGCTTATTCATCTGTTCCACAAAAGCCTGCTCCGTTCCCGCAAGATGCTCTGCCATAGCTACACTGGCATCATTTCCGGAAGCGATCACAATACATTTGATCATGGTTTCCGCCTTCTGCGTCTCTCCTTCTTCCAGAAAAACCTGGGATCCTCCCATGGATTTCGCATAGGCGCTTGTTGTAATGGTATCGTCCAGATGAAGCTTTCCGTTCTGTATGGCATCAAAGATTAAGATCAGCGTCATGATCTTTGTGATGCTGGCCGGACTTCTTCTGGTATCCGGGTCTCTGGAAAATATCACAGTACCTGTTTCTTTTTCCATAAGTACTGCTGCCGGTGCTTCAACAAGATTCTGCGCTGTGGTGTCCCCGATATCCTGTGTGGTTTCTGCGTTTATTCCTGCCGGTGTCAGAATAAAATTCAGGATCAATATCCAGGCCAGAACAATTTTCCGGATCTTTTTGCTCATAGGCTCACTCCCACTGCAAACATCTCTGTTCTATTGTAAAAGCTTTTTCAAAAAAATATTCCGGAATTTTATGCCAGAAGGGCAGAATCTCTCCTGCCCTCACACCTTTGATATTTATTTTTCGGAAAACTGAAGTGGAAGTGTATTTTTCACACAGTCATTGTGGGAATACTTATCATATCTTGCTTTCTCATTTACAAAGGTAAGTGATGCATTCCGTTTTCCCACAGTAAGCGCTGCGGTTCCTTTTACAACCTGCTTCGGGTCTGTTCCGTAAGCCGGTGAAACTCCTTTGGTTATCCGCACATTATCTGTATTTGCCCATGCAGTTTTCAGATAATAACGAAGCACCGGCTTTTCCCATATATCATACTGTCCTAAAGGAACATTCTCCAGAGTGACAGACAATGTGGCATATCCATTTCCATCCACATCATAACCATCCGGTACAAAAATTATATAATCCTCGTATCTGTGTGAAACTCCTGAAAGATCTTTTCCTTCTGCTGCAAAGAAAAAGGTAGGATTTCCATGAGCCCAGGTAATATCTTCTTCCCGGATCTTTTTCCGGATCGTAATTCTTCCCAGCGGCACTGTATCCGGAGTATTCTCCGCTTTTAATGTAACTTCATCATTAAAGGAATCCTTTTTTTTCTGAAATACAATTTCTTTTTCATATTTTCCCGTATAATTTAAAGGATTTTTTGTTTCCACAACACGGAATTTACCCTGATTTTTTTCTGTAATAAGCAGTTTCCTGGAAACATATTCTTTTTTGCTGCTGTTATATTTCAGTGTACTTTTTTCCTTAAGATCATCTTCATAAGCTTTTTTCTGTGAATTCCACTGATAAACTTTGAATTCTGCATCGTCCAGATCCTCGCCTGTATAACTGTCCGTTTTTTTCAGATAAATGGTTCCTGTATAATCCGGAATTTCAGTATTGGTTACTTTAAAAAACAGACTTGCATTTTTATCCGTGATATCGATTTCTTTTTCCCAGCTTCCTGTGTATCCCACCGGATTTTTTGTTTCCACAACACGAAATCTTCCTTCATTATCAATCGTCTTTAAAAGATCTTCACTGAAATAGTGCTGGCTGTCCTCATCATATTTCAACAGTACACCTGATGTTTTATACTTTTTCTGTGATGCACTGTATTCGTACAGTTTAAATTCCGCATTTTCCAGAATTTTTCCGGTAGCTGCATCTGTTTTCCGAATTTCTACTTTCCGCTTGTTCGTCTGATAATTCAAAACTGTAAAAGAGAATTTTCTATACGTACCAGGCTCCGTCAGGCTGATATCTTTCTGCCATTTTCCCGTGTATCCTCTCGGTGGTTTTGTTTCTTTTATACGAAATTTACCCTGATTATCCTCAGTGTAATGAAATTTTTCCGAATCATAAATTCGGTTCTGACCATCATATTCCAGAAGTTTTCCCGGAAGTTTGTAAGTACCGTTGCTTTTGCTCCATTCATACAGCATGAATTCTGCACCGGCAAGAGGATCCGAAGTATCACCATCTTTCTTCGTAATAGAAACAGTTCCACTGATATCCATAATATCTTTTACATTTGCTGTGGTTGTTTTTCCTCCGGATACGGTAACATTTTTCACCGCAGTGTTAAGCACATACCCTGACGGATTTTTTGTCTCTTTTATATAATATTTACCCGGAATCAGCTTTTCAAACGTAATTGTCCCGTTTTTATCTGTTGTCCCGGAAGCAATTTTCTGATCCTTTTTATACATGGTACGATATCCTGAGCGTATCTCACCGGCAGTATACAAAGCATATTCTGCATCGGCGATCCTTTCCGCAGTGTTGGGTTCTGTCTTGGTAAGCTTTATGCTCCCGTAGGCAGATGGTTTCATGGTAAAGCTGATAAGGCCCCTTGTTCCCTGATATACAAATGCACCAAAATCCTGCATCTCATCATTACCTGTTTGTGTTTTTCCATCTACCAGAATGTATGAAACCGGCTGGAGCATCATTTTACACTGAAATTTTTTTGGTGTGGTTGCATTCAGTGGAAATATAAACAGAAAATAAGCACCTTCTTTCAGCTTCAGCTGCGTTCCCGCCATCATTGCAGGATTTGTTTTCTGAGCATTATACTCTGCTGCATTTTTCCAGTAGGCAAGCTGCCACTTTTCCCCGGAACCTCTGGTCACTGTGATTCCGTTTCCCGCTTTTGCGCCATCTGTCACTTTCATAAGTGTGCTCATCTGAAAACCGTCTTTCATACTGTCCGGCACATACGGATAGTTTACATTTCTGCTTCGGTATACACTTAACGGAATCGTACGTCCTGATGCCGACATCCAGCCTTCTTCTCCGAGAACCGACACGGCCGCTTTGTTTCTCGCCGGAATTGTCATTCCTTTAATCATATTGATAAAACGGTTGATTCCTACATGTTCTACTTCTGATGCTGTCGCATATGCACAGTCATTGAAATAAACCTTGGACAAAGCAATATGTGTAAAAATATACCGGTTCTGCCATCTTGACCAGTTAATATGGCTGCATGAAGGGTCATAGTTTGTTCCCAGGTCTCCCGGGCCTCCGTAACCGAAATACAGAAGTTTCTGAATTGTGGCATTTTTAAGCACTTTAACGGCTTCGTCTTTCAGTGTAACGTTGTCCACACCTGTTTTCGTTGCTTTCAGGCAGTACAGTGGTGATTTTCTTTCCACTCCGGTATCATCAATATAATGCACCTCACGAAAGGTACTTGCCATACGTGTATGATTTCCGAATACAAAATCATTCGCTTCCGTCCAGACTTCATCACAATAAGCTCTTCCACCACTTTTCACATAATATTCTCCCGGCTTCAGCGCCATTACTGCAATATCCTCCTCTGTCGAAATCATCTGCGCCTCTTCATTCTGCTCCATCATTTCTGACATTGCCGGTGTAAATGCAAGTACCTGTCCTTCTTCGATTTCCCGGATCAGTTCGTTGTCTTCTTCACTTTCTCCATTTAGAAGATCCGCATTTTCTTCATCAAATAATGTAAAATCCTCTTTTTGGGATAATGTGTCATCTTCCTGCATCAGAATTTCTTCCTGTTCCAATGTTTCTGCCTCTTCTGAATCATTGTTTTCTGTTTTATCTTCTGACGGTTCTTCATTATCCGGTGCACTTTCTTCCGGTTTCATATCCGATGGTTCTTCGCTGTCCGGCTCACTGACAGGCACATCTTCATTCTCCGGCTCACTGTTTTCACTTTTATCGTTCCGCAGATCACTGTCATCTGCCGCATCTTCTGTCCTGTCATCAGATGCGCCCTGCGCTTCGGTATCTTCTGCTGTCAGACCTGCTGACGGCTCTTGCGAAAGCACATCTGAATTCTCTGTTTTCGTAACCGTTTCTGAATCTGCTCCAGAAAAAACCTCTGCTTCTGATCCTGCTGACACTGCAACAGAGGAGGTAAAAACAGTAATTGCCAGCAATATACCCATTATTTTTCTTTTCATGCCTTTTTCCCTCCTTTCCGGATTGTAAAGCAGCATACCAGAAACGCAGTTCCTCCCAGAAGTATAAACAGCCACAGATTTGTATCATCTCCTGTTTTCACAGGTTTTGTTTTTGAAGAAATTTTTCCAGTCCGATCTTTATAATTCTCTTCAGCCGGTACTTTCTCTTTTTCAGACAGTTCCGGCACAGATGTCACAGTCTGCACTTCTTTTTCTTCTTCTACCGAAAATATCCATTTCACATCTCCTTTTCTCAGTGCATACGTATTATCAAGCTCAGGCGGAACCGTAACTTTAAAGTCCATTCTGCCTTCTTTTCCCCTGGCAAACTTTCCAAGCGAAACCGCTTTGTTAAGAGAAGCAGCAAGAATATCTCCGGCATACAGTTTCTTTCCATCCATTGATATTTCCAGTTTCAGCTTTTTCAGGAATTCCTGATCTTTCACAGATTTGCATTCCGGTGAGGTCCGGAAAAAGATTTCTGCCATATTCTCTGTGGTATTTCCGATTTCAACCGAATCCTCAAAAACGTCTCCCGGCATGGCTGCTGAAAATCCCGAAAAGAAATCATCGGGAGCCGCAATCAGTTTATGTGCATTTCCTTCAAATTCCACGCCCAGTTTCACAGGCTTTTTTTTCTTTACAATAAGGCCATCTGTATCATGAACACATCTCTGTATCTTCTGATTACCCCACGGTGTCATTGCCCGGAAATCCGGAATAAAATTAGCGGCCTGTATGGCATCCGCCACGATCGTGATCCCGAGATGCTTTTCCTGATATGCTTCTGTCCATTCCCTCGGAATTGATACCCCGGTAAAAACGTCTGCACTTTCACCCTGTTTCAGTTTCCTTGTATAATAAAAATATTCTCCTTTCTTCACCCAGCGTTCAGACATTCCTGAAAGGTTACTGTCATCCATTCCTTTTTCGCCTTCCAGATCGTCAGTGTAGGTAATTCTTACACGCACCCAGCAAGGCTCTGATCGGTTTGTAATGCGCGGAATTTTTGAGATCTCATCTCCCGGGAGAATTATCTTCCGGTTCTGATATGATATTTCCGTATTTTCTTTTTTCTCCAGCTCTTTCAATGCGATATTGATATCACCGGTTGAAATATGATTCGTCACTGTAACCGAATCCGAGAATTTCCCGTAAGCCGCAGCACACAGGGTAATACTTCCGGCTGCCACTGCACCTGCCAGCAGAAATTTAAGAGCTTTTTTCAACAGTACCACTCCTCTCTGCCTTTACAGATATCGGGTTTTTAAAATAGTTCCATGCACTTTTATAGTCAGAAAATCCTTCTGCCTGAACCGATTCTTCATAAACATTGATTTCAAAATCCTGCATGTTTTCTTTATATGTATCATTTATCTTTTTTGCATTGATCCGAAATCCTGTACATAATGGTGTTGTTGTTTTCCCTTCCGATACCCTGTTTCGATAATAATAATATCCGTCCTGTGCGTCATAGACCCAGTTTGTGGTATCAAGTCCCAGAATTTCCACTCCTTTTCCAATATCATTATCCGAATAGGACAACGCCATCCGCACATAACAATCTGCATTAAATCCTTTCTCATTCCCGGAAAAATTCCCTGTCCAGATTTTCTTTTTGTAGGAAGGATTTTTTTCTATGGGAGTAGGCGTGGGATCCGGAAAATCCTCATCAATTTCCGTAGTCACAGAGCCTACTGCTGCTATATTTATTTTTTCGGCAAAATCAGAAAAATATGCAGTTGTTCCCAGAGTGCAGAAAATCCCTGTGCCAAAGAGCAAAATTGCAGCTGCTTTCAACAGTTTTTCTTTCATTTACATTCCCCGCTTCCCGAAAGCCTGAAATGTCATCATTTTGTGACACCACCTGACAGTCCTTTATTCTGATTTACATATTTCTGATATGCTGCAGCCGCCTGCTCCGGAATCGTAGTCTTGTCTTCTCCTGTATTTGTAGACTGAATCGCGT
This sequence comes from Blautia aquisgranensis, assembly GCF_040096615.1. Taxonomy (NCBI): domain Bacteria; kingdom Bacillati; phylum Bacillota; class Clostridia; order Lachnospirales; family Lachnospiraceae; genus Blautia; species Blautia aquisgranensis. Next base: position 6,035 of record NZ_JBBMEJ010000023.1, on the reverse strand, counting down.
AAGCTCTTACCGGCATATCCAGCTGCTGTGTATCCAACTGTCCTTCAATGATATTGGCAAAGGTTACGGTATTAAAAAGTGTTGTCGTCTTCTCACCAGGTTTCAGAATATGATTATACGCGTATGTATAAACCATATTCTGCCCGATCGCTTTTCGTTCCAACTGCGTCCATTCTTTGTTCTTGGTGTAGCTGAAAAGTTCGGTCTTTGTCAGGGCATTCCGGGTTCCGTCCTGCGCTGCTGTAATTACGTTTCGCACCGGAACGGATACTTCCAGATATACAAACGCTTCGTTAATGCCGCGATTTTTTATAAAAGGGTCTTTTTTTATCACCTGTGTCGGTACGATTTTTGTATTATCGTCCGGCTTCCAGTTCGGCTCATCCAGCTCAATATCAACTTTTCCTACAGTAAAGCTGTTGGTAGCTGTTTCAAAATCCGTAAGATATGCTGCGGTTCCTCCTGCTGCCAGAGCTGCGAGCATGGCTGCAAGCGCGATTCCTTTTACCATTTTTTTATTTTTTATCATAATCAATTCCTCCGTACTGTTCTAGTTTTTCTTTTTTGGGAATATATGCCAGATCTGCGATCACGGCCAGACCCGCCGCAACGACAACGGCGGTAAACGGAATCCGGGCACGTAAAAAATGAATCACGTAGCCCAGATAAGGCAGGTGAAAGACTACCCGCCCGACGATCTGCGACTCCTTTACAGTAACAGGATCTGCTGTTTTGTTGGCGTCGCCTTTTGTGGTACAGATACCGTCTGTATTCTTCACAACTCGATGTGTAATAACGGTATTACCATTATGAAATGTGATAATATCTCCTTTTTTCGGAGAAAATTTTTCCTCTTTTACAAAAACCACAGCTCCGGTCGGAATCCCCGGTTCCATGGATCCCGAGTAGACTACATATGGCCGGATCCCGAAAAGGCCCGGAAGGAGGAGCACCATTGCAGTCAGAAATATTACAGCCAGAGCTGTGTTAAAAGCATATCGAAAAAGCAGTTTCATTTCTGTATTCTTTTCTCATTCTTTCATGAATTTCTCATGCTCAAAGCCAGAAAATCCCGGTGGAGACCTGCTCCATGTATATAAATTCATACACACTCCTTCCATGGATATTACCTTCACTGAATACGACCGTACAATATAGCAGTTCCATATCTGTTCATCACATAATACAGTCATACTGTTCCGGATCAGGTTCAATTCTGTTGATAAAATAATGGATTCTCGTATGGAACGGATTCGTTCCGAAATGTCCGTCTCACAAAGACGGGATAGAAATAAAAAGATCTGTTTCAGATACCGTTATTATAAAGCCTGCTTTTTTACAAGTCAATGAAATTCGTCCGACAGGATTCGACAATCTCCTCCTGCCGGTTGTGGCAAAATTTCCGGATACGCTGTAATTCCCTCGTTTACTGTACAAGAGAATAAATATATTCCAGAGGAAAACGCATCAGCTCCTGTACTGCTTCTTCATCTTTTTTTCCTTCTCCAACCGGAAGTTCAATGCGAAAAGCCGGACGTTTTATGGATTCTCCGTAGTACTGCTCCGGGCGGCCTGTACTTCTGTTTCGCATATGTGCACTACATTCCGGTGACAGACGTTCCAGCTGCCCGTCCGCGCACTTTTTCAGATGCCTTGCAAGACGATGACATTTCTGGCTGTTGGAAAATCCCTGCGTCTGCCGGTAGTAGATCACTTTTTTTCCACGACCGCAAAACACAAGCAGTCCCCTTCCTCCGTATTCCTGAAAGATACGGATCAGTGCTTTCGTCTCATTTTCACTTGCCGGCTGCTGATACAGCTTCTTTCTGGTACAGCAGCTTGTGGGAAAATTCAGTGTCAGATCCATTCCACGGGCATTACACACAAATTCATCGCAGGGTATATCCTGCATCTTGAGCATCTGCCGGAAAATCGGATTTCGCACAGCATTGTATCCTTTGTTGAAGATTTCATATCCATCCGGATTTATTACCGGAATCAGGCAGATCCTTGTCTGGTCCAGAAGTTTTTTTACATCATAAAAATCCTGCACCATCCATTTGCATTCATAATTTCTGCAATATTCTGCTGCCGTTATAGTAAGCATGCCTGCCATTTTTCCATCGGTTCCCGAAAAACCTCCCACACAGAAAATACAGGATTCTCCCTGTCCGATCTCAAGCATGGGAATCATTCTTTCGTCATGGCTTTTTCCGATTACCCGGAACTGTGTAAATCCGCTGTAACGCTGAGCCAGTTCCCACAACGAATAATACAGCGCCTCATAAGTTTTATCCTGTGCTGTTTTCATTTCTTCTGCCTCCGTTCCTGCACCCGTTCCCGGGCAACACTCTGCTATTATTATGTATGACGGAAGGCAGAAAAAAAGAACCGGCATTTAGCACCGATTCCTTTTATTCACAAAATAATTCAGGATTCCGCCACCTACAATGATCACAAGAGCCACAGCAACAACTCTCTTGGCTGCCTCCTGTGGAAGCTGCCCCTTGGATCCGATAGATTCTTCATAAAAAGTCAGCGTATAATCAATTTCGTGAGGAGCACCCATGGCAAGTGTATCCGCGATTACCTCCATCTTATCATCCAGCACTGTGATCGGAACTGTAAAAACAGAATTTCTGCCTTCTTCACTTTCATTCAGGATTTTTTCCCCATTTACGATCATATAATCATAATTGGAACTGCTCCACTGAAGCCTGGCATACATCTGCCCATCCTTCACGATCATCAGTGTCGGAGAAGTTACGCTGGCTTTACCGCTGCCTCCTTCCAGGTCTACCTGAATGGAATACTCACCGTCCGCCAGATCTGTCTCCATTCCCTTGTCTTTCTCTGCCGCCATTACCTGAAGCGGACAGACCAGAACCAGCGTCAGCAAAAACACGGTCATCGCTTTTATCATATGTTTCATTGTTCTGTTCTCCCTCTCCCTGATTTTTCTTATTGTTACCACTATATCACACCGCCTGTTTTCTGTAAAGAATTGGTCATTATGTTGAAATCTTCTTTTCTTTCCAGTATAATAAAAAGAAATTTGCATACAAAAGAAAGGAAATGAACAGAGATGATCGAAACAAAAAATCTCACAAAAAAATTCGACAGCTTCACTGCCGTGGATTCTCTGGATCTTCGCATAGAAACCGGCGAGTTTTTTGGTCTTCTCGGTCCCAATGGTGCCGGAAAAACTACAACGATCAGTCTGCTTTCCACTCTGCTTCTGCCCACCGAAGGTGAAATCCTTATCGACGGACAGACTCTTGGACGCAACCGACCGGACCTGAAACGTAAGATCAGTGTGATTACTCAGGAATATTCCATGCGTCAGGATATGAACATGGATGAGATCATGGAATACCAGGGACGCCTTTATTTTATGCCACGTAAAGAGATCAAAGCAAAAACTGAAGAGCTTCTTGATTTCTGCGGGCTGCTGCCTTTCCGAAAGAGAACCGTCCGTAAGCTTTCCGGCGGTATGAAACGTAAGCTTATGGTATGCCGTGCACTTCTTACAAGCCCCGAGATTCTTCTTCTTGATGAGCCTACTGCCGGTATGGACGCCCTCTCCAGAAGACAGATGTGGAATCTGCTCCGTCAGCTCAATGGAAAGAATCTCACCATTCTTCTGACAACCCACTATATGGAAGAGGCACAGTCACTGTGTAATCGTGTCGCTCTTATGGATCACGGCAAACTGGAAGAGATCAATACCCCTGCCGGCCTGATCGAAAGCCTTGGAAAATACACCGTAGATCAGGAGACACCTGAAGGCGCCAAAAGCCACTACTTTCACAGCAGACAGGATGCGATTTCTTTTCTGTCTTCACTGGACGGACAGTGCACTTTGCGCGAAACAACGCTTGAGGATGTTTTTGTGGAACGTGCAGGCAGACATTTGATGCAACGATGATATACAATTAAACAGAATGGACGATGAATTATTATGGGAATACTTACTATTTTATGGGAAAAATGGGTGGAATTCCGAAGAGATTTCTATAAGATCACACTGGCTGCGATGATCGCGCCTCTTATGTATCTGATCGTTTTCGGAATGGGAATCCAGACTTCTTCTCATGGGGAACCTTATCTGAACTTTCTGATTCCCGGTGTGGTATCACTGACAACCATGAACGGCAGCTTTAACGCCATAGCGCAGAATCTGAATGTACAGCGCCTTTATGAGAAGGCTTTTGATCAGGTTATGATCTCCCCCACACCTCTGTGGCAGTTTATCGCAGGACAGATTATCGGCGGGAGCCTGCGTGGTCTTTATGCAGGCGGAATCATCCTGCTTCTGACCATGCCGATCGGAACGGGTCTGGTATTTAACGGATGGTCTCTTCTTGTGATGTTTCTGAACGGTGCTGTTTTTTCAGCAATCGGTGTTGTGGTTTCTTTCCTGGCGAAAAATCATGCTGACGTACCGCGCTTTTCCAACTATATCATTATGCCAATGGCATTTTTGTGCAACACTTTTTTTTCCACAGAAAAAATCCCGGGATTTCTCGGAAATTTCGTAGCTGCACTTCCACTCTCACAGACCAGTCATCTGATCCGTACGATTGCTTCCGGTGGTGCTGTAAATTACCTCAGTATTCTGATACTGGTTATTTATCTGGCAGCATTCAGTGTTACTGCTTCCTGGTTTATCTATAAGAAAAAAAATCTTTAAAAAAATCACCGGTTTCTCAATTTTTTTCTGAGAAACCGGTGATTTTATTTTATCCTGTATTTACCAATCTGTGATCAGATGTCTTTTTTTCTTCTTCTCACAATTACATATCCGCCTGCAAGGAGGGATGCAACTGCAAGTGCGGACATTGTTCCGATCGGTGAGTTATCTGCTGTGGATACTGCACTTCTGGAAGTAGTTCCGTCTCCGTTTGCAGATGTTGCTGATGCCTCAGTTGTTGCTTCCGGATCTGCTCCGGTCTGTCCGCCCGAATTGCTTCCGTCAGCTGCACCTGATGGTGTGACCGTAATGTCTGCAGAGTGGAACTGATATACCGCTGACTCTACTGTATCTGTCTCTACCCACTGTCCACCTGTGTAGATCCATTTCTGGAAGAATACATACAAATTGTATGGAGCTGCCTTTGTGATTCCCTTCGTGGAACCAATCTTCCAGCTGCTGTGTTTCTGTGCATCACTTGGATTCGAAGATGTACTCCAGTAGAGTGGTACCCATTTCACATCGCCTTCACCCGGATTACTGTTGGTTGTTCCTGCGCCGATAACGGTGAAGTCATAGAATGTGTTTGGATAGAATTCCAGTTCATCATCCAGACCTTTTAAAATACTTTCCTTTACTTTAGGTACTATAGGTGTATGGTCTGCTGTCGGACGTGTATCCTGCTTAAATTTAAGCTTCTTCAGACCGCTTACATTTCCTTCGCTGTCTTTGATACGGATGTAAAGATCAATTCCATTGTCTGTATTCAGATCATTCAGATAAATTGTAAAGTTTCTGTCTGCACTGATGCTTACAGACTGGGTACTGCTGTTTGTATCAATCTTTGGCTGCTCAGAGGTTCCGTCATCATTACGTTCTGCCCATGCATAATAGCAGGTACCTGTCACATTGGCTCTTAATGTTACAGAAGCAGATTCATGGCTGGTCCACTGGAAGCCTGTCCATTTCAGCTTTATAGTTGAATTCTTCTTCGGACGTCCGGACTGATCCAGCTCAATTACCTTTAAGCTGCTGACGCCATCGCTGTCTTTTACACATACATATACATCATAGTTCTTATCTGCGGCAAGATCGGAAATCGTAATATCTGTAGGATTATCTGCAGTAATATCATTTCCGTCTCCGTCTGTACTGATGGAACTGACTTTTGTTCCGTGTTCCACTACCTGATAATAGTACTTACCATTTTTATCAGACTGAATCGTTACTACTGCTTCTGTAGCGCTGTTCCACTTGCTGAAGCTTGCCTTGGTGATCTTCGGTGCTGTTTTTTTGGTCTCTTCCTGTTTCGGGCGTTTGCTCTGATCCAGTTCAATCTTCT
>NZ_JBBMEJ010000022.1:0-51578 GCF_040096615.1 Blautia aquisgranensis | reverse complement strand
TGTTTCACTAATTTATAGTAGTACTGGCCTGCTTTATCTGACTGAACCGTTACTAACGCTTCTGTTATGCTGTTCCACTTGGTAAAGTCTGCTTTTGTGACATTGGGAGCCGGTTTCTCTGAGGAGATCAGTTTACCTGTAGTCTCATCTACCGTAAACTGTGTCGTATCTCCTTCATACTGCGGTGCAAGAACCTGAAGAGCTTTTGCATACACATTTGCGTCCAGACCATCTGCTGATACGATCGCTGCATAATCTGCACGTGGCTCTTCCACAGAAAATCCAACTGTAGCTGCTGTGAGTTCACCTTTTACTTCAATTCTGCCCTCACCGGAAAGAATGATATTCGCCGGTGTTGTATTATCTGCCCTGAAGTTTCCTGTGATACTCGGCTCCGTATCTGCCGCTCCGTTTCCCTTTTCCAGAGAAAGCACACCGGTACTGTAAATGGCACCATTATCACTCTTATTTCCTGTGATCGTGCCACCGGTAAGCAATACATTTCCACCTTCGTTTAAAATGGCTGCACCCTTCGCATTTGTATTGTTATTGCAAAGAGTAATACCTGTTGTCAGAGAGAAATTTGCACCTTTTGCTACATATACGAGAGAACCGTCTACGGCACTTCCATCTGTAACAGATCCGTCAACCTTAAGAGTTCCCTCAGTTCCTTCTGAATTAGCTGCATCTTTCTTGGCCATATAAAAAGCACTGCCTGATCGTACTTCAAAAAGATTTCCTCGGAAAGAGTCTGCACGTTCAATTACAGCCTGATCATTCTCTCCGAAAATAGCAATGCTCTTATTCTCCGGAATCGTCACAGTTCCTGTGAGCTCGATCGTTCCGCTGATTATGATCTTGGATGGTTCTGCCTCTGTAACAGACGTTGTTGTGGTATCAACAGATGCTGCATTCTCGATGGCAGTCTTCAGTTCTGCCTCGTTCCTGACTATAGGACTTTGCTGACTGTCTTCATTTGTTACAGCCTGGGTCTGTGCTGCAGCCTGCTCTTCAACCAGCTTCTGTTCTTCCGCTGCTGCCTGCTCTTCTGCCTGTTTCTGGGCCTCTGCTGCTGCCTGCTCCTCTGCCTGTTTCTGGGCCTCTGCTGCTGCCTGTTCCCCGTCCTGATTCTGTGCTTCTGCGCCATCAGCGTTGTTACTGTCGCCGGTATTTTCGGCTGTACCTTCGCTTTCAGCACCAGACTGTGCTTCTGCTTCAGAAGCTGTATCCTCAGCAGCAAATGCTACGGCCGGTGCCATTCCAACTGTCATGGAACCAGCAAGCAGGACTGCAAAAAGTTGCTTTTTTTTCATTTCTATGTGTCCTCCTGTTATGAGTTAGTCTCTCTAAATCAATAATTAAAAGAAGTATATCACAACGCCTGCCAAAAGTAAAGCAGGCGCCAGAAAGCATGCAGCACATGCTTTTGCGCCAGACTTCTCTATGGACGTACCTGTCCGTTTCCGTAAATAATATACTTGGTTGTTGTCAGTGCCAGCAATCCCATAGGTCCTCTTGCATGAAGCTTCTGGGTACTGATTCCGATCTCTGCACCAAAACCAAATTCATTACCATCCGTAAATCTTGTGGATGCATTGACATAAACAGCTGCTGCATCTACCTCATCCAGGAATTTCTGGGCATGAGCGTAATCATTGGTGATGATTGCCTCGGAATGCTTGGTATTGTATTTGTTGATATGTGCAATAGCTTCTTCTACGGAATCTACTACTTTTACGGAAAGAATATAATCCAGATATTCCGTACCCCAGTCTTCCTCGGTTGCAGGAACTGCCCCCGGCATCAACGCCTCCGCATCCCTGTCTGCACGTACTTCCACATGCTTCTCTTTTAAGCGTTCTGCCAGTACCGGAAGAAATTCATCTTTTACCTTACGGTTCACAAGAAGAGATTCACAGGCATTACACACGCCGACTCTCTGGGTCTTGGCATTGATCACTATGTCTGCTGCCATTCGAAGATCTGCGGTCTCATCCACATAAATATGACAGTTTCCGGTTCCTGTCTCAATTACAGGAATCGTACTCTGATTAACTACTGCTTTAATGAGGCCTCTTCCTCCACGTGGGATCAGCACATCCACATACTGATTCATCTTCATGAATTCTGCCGCTGTTTCTCTGGAAGTATCTTCGATCAGCGCAATCGCATTCTCTGTGACACCGCAGGACTTCAGGGCTTCACGGATGCAGCTTACAATAGCTGTATTGGAATGAAGCGCATCGCTTCCACCTTTTAAGATCACAGCATTTCCCGTTTTAAAGCAGAGCCCAAATGCATCAGAAGTAACATTCGGACGCGCCTCGTAAATGATTCCGATCACACCAAGTGGAACTCTTTTCTGTCCAATCAGAAGTCCGTTGGGACGTTTCTTCATGCCGGTAACTTCGCCGATCGGATCCTCCAGACCTACAAGCTGGCGGAGCCCGTCTGCCATTCCCTCGATTCTCTCAGGTGTCAGCATCAGACGGTCTATCAGACCTTCCGGCATCTGATTCTTCTTTCCGTTTTCTACATCCAGTGCATTGGCTGTAAGAATCTCTTCTGTATGTTCAATAAGAGCCCCGGCTACAGCTTCAAGGGTTCTGTTTTTGTCGTTTGTGGAAAGATTTCGAAGGACAGTCTCTGCATCCTTGGCATTTTGTCCCAGTTTTTCGAGCATTTCATTCATTTCCAAATATTCCTGCCTTTCTTCCTGCTGATCTTATGCTTTCCATGCAATATCTGCCTGATTTTTTTACTAAATCGCATGTATTGCAAAGAGTTTACTGTTTATCGCGATATATCTTCTCTTCTGTCACGATAACCTGCGGACGGATATCTGTAGGTTCTGTCGGTACTTCCGAAAGGATCTGGAAAGAAAATCCCACAGCTACCCGACGGATTCCCGGATGCTTCTCAAGAAAACGGTCATAAAAACCGCCTCCATATCCCACACGGTTACAGTTTTCATCAAAGGCGACTCCCGGCATGACCATCATCGCATCTTCCCAGGAAACAGTCTCACCATCTTCTTTCGGCTCCGGTATCCCGAAATATCCGGATTCCAGCTGGGCAAAATCTGTAAGTTTATAGAATATCATATCCTTGCCGAAAACCTTCGGGACTGCCACCTCTTTGCCATCCTTCCAGGCCTGTTCAATAATATATCGTGTGATCACTTCATGATTGTAATCCGCATATGCCATGATCCTGTCCGCATCCTCATATTCCGGAAGTGCTGTCAGAAGCTCTGTGATCCTGCGGCTTTTTTCCTCGATCCAGGTATCGGAATGTTCTTTTCTGGCTTTAAAGATCTGCTTTCTAATTGCCTTTTTTTCTTCCATATTTTTCTCCCAGGTTGGTGATGCTGCCATCCTTTTCCTTGATATCAATATTATTCAGATGAGCACGCAGATTTCCCTTTATTGCATCCAGATATTCTCTTCTGAGCTTCGCCTGCTCAACCTTCTCTTCTTCTGTAAGACCTACGCTTTTCTGTTTATGTGCCAGTGCATTAATTCTGTCGATCTTGATATTGTCCATCATAATAATCTGTATCTCCTCGTTCTATTCTCTGTCAGGGTAACTGTCTCGTTACAGCAGTTTCTCGATATAATCAATCAGGAAAAATTCTTCCTTCTTGTTGCCTACGAACAGTGTTCCGCAGCTCTTGCCCTCCACGATTCTGTGAATATTATGAAAATCATTTCCATTGGCAATGACCATGTCGGTTCCTGCTGCCGTGGCAATGATCGCTGCTGTAAGCTTGGTTGCCATTCCTCCTGTTCCCACATTGCTTCCGGTAGAAGATTTGCCAAGCTTACGCATATTATCGTCCATATTTTCCACAATGTCAATAAACTCTGCGTCCGGGTTGGAATTGGGATCATCCGTGAAAAGTCCGTCAATATCGGACATCAGGATCAGAAGATCTGCACCGATCAGCGCTGCTACTACAGAAGAGAGAGTATCATTATCTCCGAATTTTACGAGATTCTGAAACTCATAGGAAGATACGGAGTCGTTTTCGTTTACGATAGGAATAACACCGACTGCCAGAAGTTCATTGAAAGTGTTCTCGGCATTTTTACGGTTGGTATTGTTAACCATTGTATTCTTGGTCATAAGGATCTGTGCCACCGTCTGATTATACTCACCAAAAAGCTTCTGGTAAATAGTCATAAGCCTTGCCTGTCCTACTGCCGCACAGGCCTGCTTCTTCTCAAGCTCCGCAGGCTTGCCTTTCATCCCAAGAGCTGCTGCACCTACTGCGATCGCTCCGGAGGATACCAGAACTACATCTTTTCCCTGATTGTGCAGATCACTGAGTTCTCTTGCAAGGATCTCCAGCTTCCGAAAATCCAGTCTGCCTGTTTCTGCATGGATCAAAGATGAGGATCCGATCTTGATTACGATACGTTTCTTGTCTTTCAGACGTTCTCTGTAATTTGCATTCATGTCTTTTGTTTCTCCTGATACCTGTGTATTTATTGCATGATCCGGACAATCTTTTCATTGCCCGGATCGTTTTCTGCTTTATGATTTCAATATTTTCTGTCTGATAATTCTTTCGGAACCAAACCAATCTTTACTGATATGTAACAGAATCAACCCTGTCATTCTGCACGATCTCCACCCAGGTTTTACCCTGATTCAGCTGAATTTCCTTATCGTTTTTATCATAGTAATGTGTAATACCCCATTCAGAGTCTTTTTCCCAGCGGATATCAATGGCTTTTCCTCTGGTAATAAATTTGCCGTCTCCGCCGGAAGTCGCATCAACATTCAGATAACTGTCCGTACCGTACGGAGGGCAGGATGAATACTGAAGAATAATATTATCGCAGGTAAGCTGCTGATTATCCAGTTCATCAATCTGTTCTTTTCCAAACTGAAAACGTTTGTACTCACCAGATTCTGCATCGTATTCATACCATGGATGATTGTCTGTAAAGTTGTCAAGCTTTACAAGATTTGCAGTAATACCGTCTTCCGGAACGATCTCCACGCCATCTTCTGCAAAGAGATAATGGCCTTTATAGTCTTCCTTGTATTCCTGACTGTAACCCATTGCATCAATGCCTGCCTGAAGATGCGCCGCATCTGTGTAGGCATTATGTGGTGCCTTCCGGTCAGTGGTGCGGAAATATGCAAGGTTTCCCATTTTGATTCCATTAAGATTATCAATTACATGCTGCTCCAGATACGGAACTGCATAAGAAGCCTGTCCGTAATGGGCATAAATGGCATTAAATTCATTTGCATAATAGAGGTAATAATCACGACAGCTTCGTACGGAACCGATCCGTTCCAGTCCGTCGTAATCTTCGAAAATCCCCATAAGGCGGGTAATATTTCCCTCTACAGGTGCTTCATATACCACTCCTGCATGTCCGATTCCACTCTGTGGTGCACCGGAAATGTTATTACCCAGCATTACAGCAACAGGTCGCCGACGTCCGATACTCTCAGGAACATTTTCTCCTGTAAGATAGCTTTTTACCTGGGTTTCTGCCTGTGTCTCTCCGTCCGGATTCATTCCAACCAGATCCTGCTGTGCCGCAAATGCGGGAATTGCCTGTGCCATGCAGACACATGCTGCCATGATACCTACAAAAATATCTGTTTTTTTCCTTCTCATATAATTACCTCCTTTTCTTCAAGCGAATTTTCTCGCTTAATCTCATGCTTATAACCAGCCTGGCTGCTATTACCGGTTGATCCCCAGCTCCTTAAGCGCTGTTGCCTGTTTAGCTTCCATAACCTTCGCCTCATCCTCAGTCATATGGTCATATCCCAGAAGATGAAGCATGCTGTGTGCCACCAGGAAACAGAATTCTCTTGTCACACTGTGGCCGTATTCCTCTGCCTGTGCAAAAACCTTCGGCACAGAGATCATGATATCTCCCAGAAGAAGCTCATCACTGTCCAGGTCAAAATAGGATTCGTCCTCCTCCACAACAGAATAATCCGCCGGGATCTCAAAAGGGATCATGGGAAAAGACAGCACATCCGTCGGTGCCTGGATATTTCGGAATTCTGTATTTACTCTCTTAATCTCCTCATTATCTGTGAGAACAAGATTGACCTGTCCGTCGTAAGGACATCTCTCCATCTCAAGAACCTTGTCCGCAACCTGGGATGCAAGTGCGGCATAATCAATACCAAGCTCCTGATCTGTCTCATATTCAATATTTATCGTCATCGTCTGTACTCCTTATTCTTAACCGCATACCGGTCATCCCTGCGGGGTTTCGCCGGTTTCTGTTTTTTCTCATAATCGTCATAGGCCTGTACGATCTGCTGCACAAGCGGATGACGGACAACGTCCTTGCTGGTCAGCTGACAGAATCCAATATCGTCGATCTTCTTCAGTACCTTCATCGCTACGTCCAGACCGGACGGCGCATCCTTGGGGAGATCCTTCTGGGAAGCATCACCTGTGACGATCACCTTGGAACCGAAGCCGATTCGTGTCAGGAACATTTTCATCTGTGCAGGTGTGGTATTCTGCGCCTCATCCAGAATGATAAAGGCATTATCCAGGGTACGTCCACGCATGTAGGCGAGCGGCGCTACCTCGATCAGCCCTTTCTCCATATTTTTTGCAAAGCTGTCTGCACCCATGATCTGATACAGTGCATCATAAAGCGGTCTGAGGTACGGGTCTACCTTGCTCTGCAAGTCTCCCGGAAGAAATCCCAGCTTCTCTCCGGCCTCAATAGCAGGTCTGGTAAGAATGATCCTTGAGACCTCCTCGTTCCGAAACGCGGTAACTGCCATAGCCATGGCAAGATATGTCTTACCGGTTCCGGCAGGTCCTACTCCGAAAACGATCATCTTCTTGCGGATCTGATCTACATAATCCTTCTGTCCCAGGGTCTTGGGCTTAATGGGCCGCCCCTGTATGGTGTTACATATAAAATCCTTATCAATCTCCTCCATCACGGAACCGATCTTCTCCATGGCAAGGGAGAGTGCGTAATTCACATTCTGCTGTGTGATGGTATTGCCTCTTCCTGCAAGGGTATTCAGCTCCTCCACGATTGCCTTCGCCTGCGTGGCGTTCTGCTGATTTCCCAGAATCTTGAGGGATCCGTCCCTGAAGATCATCGTTACATTCAGAGTTCGTTCGATCAGCTTCAGATGCTCGTCAAACTGTCCGAAAATATTCGCCTGGCGGTCTGCCGGCACATCCACATATAATTCGATAATGCTGCTAGCCATCCTCTGGTGTCCTTTCTTTTGGCTGCGTCTTTTTTTCTGTGGGGGCTTCCCGGCCGGTTTTCTCTGTAACCGTAAGAGTCCCGCTGCTGACGCAGTCCTGATGATTTATTTCTATTTTAACATTATTTTCAGATATTTGAACCCCTTTTTGTATTAATTTTTCTTCATAATTATGAAGACGGAAAATCGCCTGTTTTTTTGCATCCTTTTCTGTCAGGGTTTCTTTTCGAAGCGTATATTCCTGCGCGGTTATAATTCCTGCACTGAGGGGCAGATAGAAATGTTCTGTTACCTGAAACGGATATTCTGTACGCACTCTGTCTTCATTTTTCTTCTTTGCCCATGACAGATCCAGGAACAGATTTTTTATCCGCAGGAAAAAATATTTCTTCTCCTTTCCTTTCAGTATCTTTTTTTCTGTATTTCGCGAAAAAGAATCATAATAGGAAACCTTATGCCGGATGTAAATATCCGCATCTGCGTGTACGTATTCATACCGCACCACCTCCTGGCTGTCATCGGTAATATTCAGGATTCCCGAAACCAGCTCCTGACCTTTTTCTACAGTATCTCCGGTTCTTACAAGCGGTGTCCCTTTTCGCGTGACCATCCTTTCCACAACTCCGTCAATCTCCGAAAAAAGACTGCAGGCTGCGTCCTCTTCTGACTCTTCCGGTGGAGTATTTCCTTCCCGTATCTCAAAGCTCAGCTTTGTCCCGGCAAGGCTTGCGGATACCCAGGTGATCTCCGGAAATTCCCTTCGCATGGCTTCTGCAAGCGCATGGCAGTGGATCTTTTTTTTATTCATTCCGTAAGAAATCCCCTGATCCTCCAGAAATTCCAGAAGCTGTGACGTGGGGTTCATAATATTTCCCTGGATCTGAATGCTCCACAATCTTGTGGAAAGAAAACATATCACCAGAAGCATCATCACAAGTCCTGCCATCAGACGTTTATGTAACCTGCACCAGAGCAGGAAAAACAGCGGGCCTCTTTTTTTCAGGATGTGGATATGTACACCTGTTTTCCGCCTGAGCGGACCGATCCGGAAAAAATCTCTCACCTGCATGGTAACCTGAAGCTCTTTTTCCCCGGTCAGGACAATTCTCTTAAGCTCCATTCCCCGCCCCCTGCAAAGATTCAGGAAACGTTCCCTCTGTTCGCCTGTGACGGACAGGCACACAAAACCTGGAATCATTTTTTCCGTCCCTCCTCCAGAGTAATGCCCTCGATCCGTCCCCGGATACATATTTCCAGCTTTGTATAATTTACGATTTCCAGCTTTTTCCCACAGATAAGCAGCCGGCCGGAGACAGTGAGAAGCTCGATCCTTTCGCCGGTATATGCCGAAATATTTTTATAATTTTCGATCACTGCCTGACGCTTTCCGGTCAGGATCACCTGTGTTTCCCGAAACACATTTTCACCGGGAAGCCTGCATATTTCCGTTATTTTTTTCATAAAAAGATCCCCCGGCTTTTATCACTAATCTATGCCGGGGGATCTGTATGTATGTTATTTTACTTCCGGATCAGGACCATGGAAAACCAGAGAATGGTATTTCCGCCCAGATTATATTCCATCTGCTCCCGCTCCACGATCTCATTTACCACTACGCCGTAGCTCTCCAGACAGGGGTGCATATGCTCCGGAAAACGGCAGGGTTCTCCGTCCAGGTACGCACAGCGTTTACAGAAATCGCAGGATTCCGTAGAAAGGGTGAACGTTTCATAGCCTTCTCCCTCCAGAAAATCCCGGACTTTCTCCGTAAGCCGTTCATGTGCCATTCTTGTGGAAAGCATTTCTTCCATGTTCATAATGTCCGACACTTCCGCAACACTGGAGAAAAATACTGCATCCGGATAGCTGTGGATCTTTTTTTCGCATTCCGGCAGCTCTCCTACGGCCGGGGGACAAGCCCAGCTGCTTCCGTAACGCTCGCATTCCTCACGGCAGATCGTACGCACACGGAGCTGTACGGTAATATCTGCTGTATTCAGAAGACGGTATTCAAAAATCGGGTACTGTGCTATAAATTCTTCAAATTTTTCTTTGTTCATGCTCCTGTGATCTCCTGTTCTCCAAAAAGGCTCATAACTGCTGCCTCATAATCGCCAAAGTGCTGGGATTTTTTGATCTTTTTCAGATATTTCGTATAATTGGTAAAGCCCGGTGCCATGTAGCTCCACACCTCTTTCATACGAAACAGTACATTTCGTTCTCCCGAAAGATATCCCTGGTAATCGTGATAAAGTCTGTCATGGAACTGACGCATTTTTTTCTTATAGGATTCCATGCTGTCAGAACTTCCACATCCTTCCCACGTATCTTTCTTGATCGCATCCAGAAGATATGGCCTTGCGATCACACCGCGTCCATACATAAAGCTGTCTGCCTCCGGAAATTTTTCCCGCATTTCCTGATATGCTTCCACAGAAAAAATATCTCCGTTATAGCCCAGCGGAACCTTAAGACTCACCTGTGCTTTCTGAAACAGCTCGTATCGCGGAGTTCCTTTATAATAATCCTTAAGGAGTCGGGGATGTATGATCAGCTCCTTCATGGGATACCTGGAATAGATCTCAAGAAGCCGGTCCCAATCCTCTTCGTAATCGGTGCCTACTCTCGTCTTGATGGAGATCTCCATATCCGTATGCTCAAAGATCTCATCCAGAAAACGCTCCAGTTTCTCCGGTTCTCCCAGAAAGCCTGCTCCTTTTCCTTTCGCTGTCACAGTTCCGGAAGGGCATCCGAGGTTTAGATTCACTTCTCTATGTCCGTATTCATCCCGGAAAATATGTGCAGTCTTAACAAAATCTTCTGCATTGTTGGTAAGGATCTGCGGAATCACCGGAAGACTTCCGTTGGTTTCCGGTGATACTTCTTTGATCTCCTTGCTGCTCAGTCTTTTGTTTGGTTTTGCTGTGATAAACGGTGTGAAATATTTATCCATAGGATAAAAGCAGTCATGATAGGCGTTCCGGTAGACCCAGTTGGTAACGCCCTCCATCGGTGCCATGTAATTCTTCATCACTGCTCCTCCTTTATGCGGAAATAAATATGCTTCCTTCCACCGCTGCCTGTGGGGATCATACCTGCCTCGTAGTTACCAAGGGATTTGATAAACGGTGTCAGTTTGGAATACCCATAATTACGCACATCAAAATCCGGGAGTCTTTTTCCCAGCTGATCGCCCAGCTGTCCGGATGAAAGCCATCCCTCCTCATCGGAGAATTTCTCGATAATGGCGTTGATCGCTTTTCGCACACGTTTCAGATCTTTATTCTTTCTGGTGCTGGAGGTATTCTGCTTATTACCGCTGTTACCGGATTTCTTCGCCTCTCCTGCCGTCGCCATGGCTTCTTTTTTCTCTTCCTCCTGCTGGTTGTGATAAAGAAGATCCAAATATTTAAACTGGTTGCAGGCGGAAATAAACGGCTTCGGAGTCTTCTCCTCGCCCATTCCAAGAACCAGCATACCGGATTCCCGAAGTCTTGCTGCCAGGCGGGTAAAATCACTGTCCGATGAAACAAGACAGTATCCATCTACATTTTCGGAATACAGAATATCCATGGCGTCAATGATCATTGCTGAATCTGTAGCGCTTTTGCCGGTCGTATAACTGTACTGCTGGATCGGAATGATCGAATTCTCCAGAAGGACATTTTTCCAGGAGGAAAGGCGGGCACTTGTCCAGTCTCCGTAGATTCTCTTGTATGTCGCCACACCAATATTGGCTACTTCATCCACAATGATCTTGATATATTTATCCGATACATTATCTGCATCGATCAGTATTGCAATTCTTAATTCGTTGTTCATAAATCCAACCTTTTCTAAATGATATATGCCGCGGCACTCTTATAAACAGTATATCGGAAATACTGTTTTTAGTCAAACGCTCTTCTACCTGACAGAAAAGCTGCAAAAAAACCTTTCGTCTTTTTTCACTTCAGACGAAAGGTTTTTTCGATAGATAATTGTTTATCCGTTTAATGTTCCAGCATGATCTTAAGGATCTCCCGGTCAGTCTCCTTCATGCCATCTTTACCGATCTGTCCCACACAGCTGATGGTCTCTGCGGTCTCTTCCTGGAGAATACCGGTGTATGGAGCATAGGACTGTCCGTTCATGGCAAGATGATGTGCAAGGAACGCTGCATCCAGGCTGGCTGCGATCTTGGCCGCGCAGGAGATTTTTGCACCGTCACAGATGATTCCCGGGATATTCGCCAGCGTGTTCTCTATGGTCTTCTTGATCTGGGCAGTACTTCCTCCTACCATGTAAGTGATGGCCGCTCCGGCTGCACAGGAAGCCGACACTGCACCACAGAAGGCAGAAAGCTTGCCAATATAATGTTTCTGATAAACTGTAAGCAGGTTGGAAAATACAAGTGCACGGTAAAGGCTGTAATCCGGCAGCTCCATCTCCCTTGCATAGACAATCAGAGGAACGGAGCAGGCGATTCCCTGGTTTCCGCTTCCGGAATTGATCACAACCGGCATGTCGCAACCGCCCATTCTTGCCTCAGAAGCAGCTGCCGTAAGGCTTCGCATCCTGGTCAGCATATCGTAGGAATAGCTCTCTCTTATGACACGGCCGATGCCCAGTCCGTATTTTCCGGTCATTCCCTCATGGGCAATGGCCATATTGCTGCGGATCTGTGTATCCAGAAGATCCTTTACATCCGAAATTTCCACAGTGTCTGCAAATTCCCGGATATCCTCCAGGTCAAGCAGGGTGCGGTCTGCTTTTTCTTTTTCCTCCAGTGCCTGATCCTCGTCCAGAAGAACCTCTCCGTTTTTGATGATTTTTGTCACATTGATGTGATCGTATTTGATCTCAAGACTGACATTGTCCTCACCGGCCTGCATCTCAATAATAATGTGCAGAACCACCGGCGTATCCAGAAGCTCTACCTTGCAGATGTCTGCATCCAGAAGCTCCCGGCAGCGTTTCCGGCCTTCCTCTGTCACTGTGGAAAGCACTTCCATGTCAAGAGAAGCGTCTCCTGCAACCGCACCCAGGACAACGCCTGCCGGAATTCCCTTTAATCCGCCGGAATTGGGGATGATCACGCAGCGCACATTCTTGATGATATTTCCGCTGCATTTCGCTGTGATGCGCTCCGGCTCTTTTCCCAGTATTTCTCTGGCTCTTGCCGCCCCGTAGGCCAGGGCGATAGGCTCGGTACAGCCCATGGCCGGGATCATTTCTTCCTTAAGGATTGCAAGATAATTATCGTATATGTTTTTGTTCAAATCTTTCTTTTCCCTTCTGTCTGATCACTTCTTTTCGCCGTATTTATGGCAGGCTACCATATGCCCCGGCTCTGCCTCACGAAGCAGAGGTGTCTCATTTTTGCAGCGTTCCTCACACCACGGGCATCGGTTATGGAACCGGCATCCATTGATTCCTCTGGACTGAACACCGGTATCTGTGACGATTTTGTCCAAAGTTTTTACTCTTGGATCCGGAACCGGAATGGATGAAATCAGCATTTTTGTGTACGGATGCAGCGGATTGGAATATAGCTTGTCCGCATCCGCAATTTCCATAAGATTTCCCAGATAAAGTACGCCGATCTCATCACAGATCTTCTGCACTACCTGCAGCTGATGGCTGATGAACAGGTAAGTAAGACCGTATTTCTGCTGAAGGTCCTGGAGCATCTGCACGATCTGCGCCTGCAGGGAAACATCCAGCGCAGAGATCGGCTCGTCACAGACTACAAACTCCGGCTGTACGGAAAGTGCCCTTGCAATGGAGATTCTCTGTCTCTGACCACCGGAAAACTCATGGGGATATTTAAGAAGATCCTGTTCTTTCAGGCCAACCACACGGATCAGCTCTTTTGCACGATCCTTCCGTTCTTTCGGTGTGTACATTTTGTGGATTTCCATAGGCTCACAGATGATATCCTGTACCGTATGGCTTGGATCCAGAGATGAATACGGATCCTGGAAAACGGACTGCATTTTTTTCCGGTATGGAAGAAGATCTTTTTCCCCCATGGCTCCGATCTCTGTACCTCCGTAAAAAATCTCTCCGCCGGTGGGCTGATGATATCGGAGGATTGCCTTACCGATGGTAGACTTACCGCTTCCGGACTCTCCTACAAGACCGAAAGTTTTTCCCTTTTCGATGGAAAAGCTTACCTGATCTACTGCTTTAAGGATGCCTGGCTTAAAGGAGAATATTTTTGGAGATTTCTGTTTAAAATATACTTTCAGATCTTTTACTTCAATTAATTTCTCGCTCATTTCGTCTCCTCTCTTCTGTGGCAGAGAATGCGGTGTCCCTCTGATGACTCATAATATTCCGGAAGACAGGCTTCACAGGTTTTGTCCGCATATTTACAGCGGTTCAAGAACGGACACAGAGAACCGCTTCCGTCAGAAAGATCTCTCTCCAGAAACTGTTCAAAAGTTCCGCCTACACGCGGCATACTTGCGATCAGTGCCTGTGTGTAAGGATGTCCCGGATGAAGGAAAATCTCCTCCACAGTTCCCTCCTCCACGACATAGCCGCCACACATAACAGCCACCCGTTTACAGGTCTGCGCCACAACACCCAGATCGTGAGTGATCAGAATAATACTCATATTGTTCTTTTTCTGAAGTTCCAGAAGAAGATGCAGAATCTGCGCCTGTATCGTTACATCCAGAGCTGTTGTCGGCTCGTCTGCAATCAGAACTTTCGGGTTACTGCTCATGGCCATGGCGATCATCACACGCTGACGCATACCGCCGGAAAGCTCATGAGGATAACTACGCATGGCTTTTTCCGGATCTGTGATACCTACTGCTGTGAGAAGCTCCAGCACACGTGCTTTTGCCTGTTTTTTGTTCATATCTGTATGACGGCGGATCAGCTCCACCATCTTACTTCCTACTGTATAGACAGGATTCAGGGCAGAAAGGGAATCCTGAAAGATCATGGCGATCTCGCCGCCGCGGATCTTGCGAAGCTCTGCCTCATTTTTCTTTAAGATATCTTCTCCGTGAAACAGGATTTCGCCGCCCATGATCTTACAATTGGACGGGCCAAGACGGAGAATGGATTTCGTTGTCACACTTTTTCCGCTTCCGGACTCTCCCACGATTCCGAAAAAATCGCCTTCTTCAATGGCAAAGCCGGCATCTTTTACTGCCTCAGTTTCTCCAAGATCCGTAAAGAAAGACACCTTCAGATCTTTTACTTCCAGTAATTTTTCCATTTATCATGTCCTCCTTACTTCGGCTCGAATACTTTTCTTAAAACTTCTCCCAGGTAATTGAAGCTGATAACGGTGATCAGGATCAGGATTCCGGGAAAAATCGCAAGGTACGGAGCCTGCTGGATATAACGCTGTGCATTGCTTAACATACTTCCCCAGGAAGCAGTTGGCGGCTGGATTCCCAGTCCGAAAAAACTCAGCGCAGATTCCATCAGAATGGCATTTGCAATGTTCATGGTCGCAGCCACGATAATCGTCGGCATGATATTCGGAAGAATGTGATGCACAATAGTCGCGAATTTTTTCTGTCCGGAGATTTTTGCATAGATAACATATTCTCTCTCATTCAGGGAGATCGTCTCGCCGCGGACGATTCTTGCAATGTTCATCCAGGTAAGGAAACCGATGATCAGAACGATATTCTGTAATCCCGGCTTGAGAAAAGCATTCATAACAATCATGATCAGGAAGGTCGGAAGGCTCATCAGCGCATCTACGAGACGCATCAGAACTGCATCTACTGTTCCACCCACAAAACCGCTAATGGAACCTATGATCACACCAAGAGCTGTGGAAAGTATCATGGAAAGAAAGCCAACCAGAAGGGACGCTCTTCCTCCGTAAATACAGCGGGCCAAATAATCTCTTCCCATATCATCTGTACCAAAAAGATGTGCCATGGAAGGACCGTTCAGTCGCTCCGTTGCACTGAGGGCGTTGGGATCCACCGGATACAGGAATGCAAAGATTGAGATCAGTGCCAGAAGAATGATTGCTGCCGCACCGACAACTGCAAGTTTATTCGTTTTAAATCCAAGTTTGATATTTTTCCAGATATTTTCTCTCACGTTCCTTCACCTCCTAACATCCGGCCTTGCGGATTCTCGGATCAAAGACAGCATACAGGATATCTGCCAGAAGATTTCCGAGCACCACAAGAAGTGCTGTAAACATTGTGATTCCCATGATCAGCGGATAGTCATACTGCATAACGGCAGTTACGGCCAGCTGTCCGATTCCCGGCCATGCAAAAACCTGCTCTGTGATAATGGCACCGGAAACCAGTGACTGCAGACTCATTCCCAGAACCGTGATCATCGGAAGCATGGCATTTTTCAGTACATGGCGGAAAAGAATTCCGGACTCTTTCATTCCGTAAGCCTTCTGTACCATAACGTAATCCGATGACATTTCTGTGATCGTGCTGCTTCTCAAGTAACGGATATACTGGGAAGCATTGGCAAAGGTCAGCACTGCACATGGCATCACCATATGTAATACAAGGTCTCCGAAGGAACGGTTTCCGTCTGAATGCATACCGATGCTTGGCAGAATGTGAAGATGCACACTGAACAGATAAATCAGCATGATTCCAAACCAGAAAGTCGGAATGGAAATTCCCACATAGCAGAAAAGGCTGGTAATCTTATCCAGGATTCCGTTCTTGTTTTTTCCGGAATACAGTCCCAGCACAATGGCGATGAGAAATCCCAGAAGCATACTGGTTCCCATCAGGATCACAGTTGCAGGAAGACGTTCCAGCATCTGTGTGAGAACCGGGCGGTTATTCATCAGGGAATTTCCGAAATTCCCGTGAAAAATCCTTCCCAGCCACAGAAAATACTGTTCATAGACAGGTTTGGTAAGTCCCAGGCTTTCTCTTAAATTCTGAATGTATTCTTCACTCATGTTCGGCTCTACATATGTGAGCACCGGATCTCCAGGCGCTGCTTTTGTCAGTGCAAAGCAGAGAATAGATACGATGAATAAAGTCAGAATACACTGTATCAGACGGTTTACGATTTTCTTCAAAATGTACCTCCTTAAAATTTCCCCGAAAACAGGAAATTGGCTGGCGCGTAAAAACAGCGTCAGCCTTTTCCCTTCCAGTGTTTTATTTCTGTATAAAATTAATTTCTTTATTTCTCCAATGTGTAGATCTTGGAGTAATCATAATAGATCGTCTTTAACAGGCACTCATCAAAACCGCCGAAATCCTTGCTTACTGCATAGAAACCGTTGGAATATGCGATCGGGTAGATGTACATATTGTCGTTGATGGTATTCTGGATCTCTTTGTATACTTCGCTTCTCTCTGTCTCATCTGCTGTGCTGTTGCCCTTCTCCCAGAGTGCATCAAGATCAGTATCCTTGATTCTGGAATAGTTGGAACGGCTGTCAGAAGAGCACATATCTGCGTAAAGGCTTGGCTCTTCACCTAATGTATAGAAGCTTAATACCAGGTCATAATCTGTGCACTCCGGATCCTTTGTCTTGTTCTTGAAAGTAGATTCATCTGTCGGAACAAGATTAATGGTGATTCCTACATTCGCCAGTGCAGACTGTACATAAAGTGCCTCGCTCTCCATGGTCTTATCTGTGGAAACATACATAAGATTCAGGGAAATGTTGCTCTTGCCAGCCTCGGAAAGAAGCTCCTGTGCCTTAGCCGGATCATTGTCATAGGTATTATCCGGCTTCGCATAGTAGAGAGTATCCGGTGTAAACAGGGAATCTGCCGGCTCTGCGTAATCCTCAGAAAGGAATGCAAACTGGCAGAACTCTTCTTTATTAAGTGCATATGCAATAGCCTGACGCACTTTCACATCCTGAAGGTCTTCGTTCAGCTCATTCATGAACATAGCGTTAACTCTTCCGGAGTTGTATGTATTGATGTTTACATTGTCGTATGCGCTGACTGTGTCGTAATCATCAGCACTGATCAGACGTGCATCCAGATCGCCGCTTGCCAGTGCTGCATTGGCGGAACTGGAGTCTTTAACGATCTTGAAGGTGATGGAATCCAGATTCACATCCTCGAAATAATCATCGAATTTCGTAACTTTGAAATATTCTCCGGATTTATACTCTTCGAATTTAAACGGGCCGCTTCCGATCGGATTATTGTTCAGATCGCTGTCTCCGATATTCTCCACACCATCATAAATGTGCTTCGGAATGCAGTAAACCTGGCTCAGTCCGCCAAGGAAGCCTGCTGATGAGGATCCCAGGGAAAGCTTCACGGTAAGGTCATCAACCTTCTCCGCTTCAACAGTCTTGTCATTTACATATCCGTAAGAAGAATATGGTACATTCTGCTTCTCGTCTACCAGAATCTGCATGGTAAATACTACATCGTCTGCTGTGATTGGCTCACCGTCGTGCCATTTCAGTCCATCCTTAAGCTTCAGAGTGAATTCGCTGGCGTCGTCATTGGCTGTCACGCTCTCGCAAAGCCCGTTTCCGTAATACATCTCTCCATTTACGATCTCGAAAAACGGGCTGTACAGGGACTGCATCATATCAAAGCTTGTCTGATCCATAACATAAAGCGGATTAATGTTCTGAGGATCTGCTGTCTCTGCGATGGTAATGTTACCACCTTCTGCCTTGGTTCCTTCTGTAGTCTCTGCTGCAAAAACCGCGGTTCCTGCCATAACTGTAGTTCCTGCCACTGCAGCTGCAAGAAGTGCTGCCAGTACTTTTTTTCTCATTTCTAGGGTCCTCCTCTGGTCCAGTGATTATTCCCATTTTCCCACTGGCTTAGTATGATATAAAAGATAGTACTATATCACACCGTTTTTGTCAAGCTCAACTGGAAAATCCTGTGAATTTTTATCACTGCATTTCGTTAAAACTTTACGTTTTATTTTACCTGCAGAGGGCAGGGACGTCAAGGAACATTACTCTTCTACGATAGCAATGATATCATCTGCATTGATAACCAGATATTTCTCTCCTTCATATTTAATCTCTGTTCCTGAATATTTACCGTAGATAACACGGTCTCCTGGTTTTACCTGTACAGGTACTTCCTTACCGTCAACGATCTTACCGCCACCTACAGAGATAACCTCTGCCTGCTGTGTCTTCTCCTTGGAGCTCTCCGGAAGTACGATACCGGATGCTGTCTTATCCTCTGTCTCAAAGTATTTCACGATAACTCTGTCTTCAACTGGTTTTAATGCCATTATTATTTCCTTCTTTCTGTATTTATTAGCACTCTTTTGTATTGAGTGCTACTCTTTTCTTATCATACTACAAATCCGGAAATTGTCAAGATATTTACGGTTATTCATCCTTGGCGACTTCAATCGGCTCTGTTTCATAAATAAATTTCACACTTCCGTCCATGTCGCTCTGGCGACTGGTAAAACTGTCATAAGAAACCGCTTCGGATTTCAGTGCTTTGAAGCGGTCGATCACATCTTTCAGGTCCTTGTTTACTGCATCGTCCAGTTTCTTCACACCATCTTTATAAAATTTCTTCTGTCCGTCGCTCAAAGTCTTTGCACCGTCACTGAGCTTGGTAAGTCCTTCCTGTACCTGTCCGCTTGCTTCTTTAAGCTTGTCGCCGCCGCTCTTAAGTGCTCCTACACCAGAGGAAAGAGCCGACGTTCCGCTCTTAAGACTCTGGGTTCCACCTGCAAGAGTTCCAGCTCCTTCTGCAAGCTTGTCTGCTCCACTGTTTAACTGAGCTCCGGAAGAGGAAAGTGCTGCCGCGCCCTGGGTCAGTTTACTGCTGTTAGCAGAAAGTGTCTGGATGCCCTGCTGAAGTTTTGTGATGGCTTCTTTGATCTGTTTGCTGCCTGCTATGAGTGTTTTTTCTGATTTTTTCAGAGAAGCAGCGCCATTTTGCAGGGCTTTTGCGTTCGCATTCTTTTCGCCCTGAACTTCCGTGATGCCTGAAATAATGGTTTTCCCTTTATCAATAATATCTTCTGCGCCTGCCTGAAGGCCACTGCTTCCTTCTTCCAGATTATTTTTGTATGTAGACTGAATCCCGGTGTTATCTTTTACAAGAGAATCTGTATTCTCTTTCAGCTTGCCAAGCTCGCTTTGAATCTCCGGTAACTGACTGCTCAGATCTGTGAACGCTTTTTTCATCTTGGTCATGGTCGCCGAAAGTTTTTTACCTGTACCGGAAAGAGTATTTCCGCTATCTTTGATCTCCTGTCCGCTGCCGGTCAGATTCTGTGCTTCCTGATCCAGCTTACTGATCTCTTCGGCAAGGCTGTCCATAGCTGTGGAAAGTGAATCGGTCGTATTTTGCAGAGTGCTCAGATTTTCTGCCGCTGTCTGACTGTTCTTCGCTGCTGCAACTGATTCTGCGGCAGCTCCTTTCAAAGTATCTGCCACATTTTTCAGCTGGGAGGTATCCGGTTCCTGGCTCTGAATGGAAGAAGTATCTATACTTTCTGCACTGCTGCTGGCTGCCTGCACGGCTCCAAGTGCCGCCTGTACTGCTGCTTTTGTACTTTCATCCATAGTACTGTAGTCAATTCCAGAAAGAGCCGCTTCTGCTACTGAAAGATTATTTTTCACATCGGAAATCCCGGTATCTACCGCAGAAGTATCCGCATTTACTGTCCCCTGGCTGCTGATCCAGTTCTCAACAGCTGCCGACTGGTTATTCATAGTGTCTGCATTTTTCTGCAAAATCTCGGCCGCCGTCTGCGCTGCACCTGCTGCCTGCTGTGAAATATCCGTTTTGTCAGCCGACGCAAGTCTGCTGCTAAGCTTCGCAAGCTTCTCTCCCAGCTGTTCTACATCGGTTATATAGCTTTGTACCTGAACATTATAATCGTAGACAGCTCCTGCATAGGTTTCCATGTCATCGGAAATTGTCTGCAGTGCCTCTCCATCCAGCGCGCTTCCAAGTTCCTGCAGCTGTGTTACCGCTGCCTCAGTATTTTTCAGTGTTTCATCAAGTCCAGGAGCCAGAATATCCAGCCTCTTGAAAAAACTGTCCAGTCCTTTCAGATACTGAATCATTTCCTCGAAAAGCTGGCTGCTTCCATCAATATAGTTTTTCACTCCATCGGTTACGGCAACTGTCCCTTCCACATAGGCGCTGATCCCGTCAGAAAGGCTGCTTCCACCGGAAACATAGCTGGCCACTCCTTTTGTATAGGAATCCACACCTGATGTAATCTGAGATATACTGCTGTTAAGTGTGTCGACACCTGTGATGTACTGTTTTACTCCTGTTGCAAGTGTTCCGGCTCCGGAAGTATAAGTGGAAACTCCCTGTGCAAGCTGAGACGCGCCTGTGCTCAAAGCCACCGCTCCACTTTGCAGGGTTTCCACTCCGTTGTCCAGCTTATCCGCTCCGGAATCAAGAGAAGCAATTCCATCCGCCAATGTTGCAATTCCATCATCAAATTCTTTGTATTTAGTGCTCAGCGTATCCGCACCTTCGTAAAGAGATTTTGTCCCCTTGGAAAGCTTCGATGCTGCTTTTGTCATTTTACTGATGGAATCCTGAAGATCATCAATACTGTCAAGATCATCCAGATCGATCTCATCCAGAACATCCGTCATGGCTACTGTAAAGGATTCACTCATCTCACACTCTGTCACATCAGCCTCTACGGTAACATCCTCCGGAATCTCCACATCTTTCTCAATATCCTTCGAAAGATTCAGGCTTTTTTTCAGTCCCGGCATGGCTATTCCCAGAACAATATTTCTGGAATCGTCCTCCACAACCTTCCCGTTGTCTACCATCACATTGGAAAAATGATCCGTGGAAAGAATCATTCCGGTGATCATCATAAAAGGCGCATATAATTCTGCTGATTTTCCATTGATCTTTCTGGTTGTCTTCTCATTATTCTGGTATGTGATATGAATTTTCAGATGTCCGGATTTTCCTGCCAAATCTTCCGGCTTGACTTCTTTTCCATCTAGTTCATACGTGAAATGCACAGTTACAGGAAGCTCTTTATCAGTTTTTCCTTCATAATGGATATCTTTTCCATCATTTTCCCAGGTGAGTGTATCGCCATTTTGAGTAAAGTCTTCGTCGCCCTTCGTATTCTTGATCTCTGTAAGATCTGAAGCGTCTGCGATCGTAGAACCGGAGGCCTGTCCTGAGTTTTTCAGCCATTCAGAAACAGTGATCTCTTTTACCGTTCCATCTGCATGCGTATTAACGTAAACAGTCTCCTCCTTGCTGATGGCACTGCCATTCCGTTCTGCTGCACCTGTAAGTATACTCGTCCCCATAAGCATCGACATGCCTGCTGCCAGTGCTGCCGCTGATCTTCTTTTTATATTTTTCATACCGGATAACTCCCTCTGTTGTATTTGTTATACTGCTATAACTTTGTTATACAATAACGAGTTAGTCACGTCAATCTTTTTGTAGATGTTTTATCTTTTTTCGTATATTTTTCTCAGAAAAAATCGGCCTTTTCGAAAAAATAAAGCATCTGCTCACGAACGATTTAAAATGTAAGAAATCGCTGTAAGCAGATGCTTATTTATTGCTTAGTTATTGCTTAGTTATTTATGATACGGTTCCCCGCTGATGATCCGGTAACTCCGGTAAATCTGTTCCAGAAGGATCACTCGCATCAGCTGATGCGGAAACGTCATCTTTGAAAAGCTGAGTGCATAATCTGACCTTTTCAGGACTTCTTTTCCAAGGCCAATAGAACCGCCGATCACAAACTGGATGTGGCTGATTCCACGAATTCCCAGCGTATTAATCTTTTCAGCAAATTTCTCAGATGTGAGCTGTTCTCCTGCAATTTCCAGAGTGATCACAAAGGCATCATCCCGGATATATTTCAGAATACGCTCCCCTTCCTTATTCCGGATGGAATCCTCCACAGTCTCACTTGCATTATCCGGTGTTTTTTCATCGGCAGCCTCTATAATCTCAAGCCTGCAATACCGGCTGAGACGCTTGGAATATTCCGCAATGGCATCTCTTAAATATTTTTCTTTAATTTTTCCTACGGTGAGGATGCTTATCTTCATCAGCCGTTCTCCTCCAGATAATTCTCAAATTCTTCCGCTGACATCAGTACCTTTCGAGGCTTGGTACCCTCCTCCGGTCCGACAACACCTGCGTCGCAGAGCTGATCCATGATTCTTGCTGCACGGTTAAAGCCGATTTTGAACATACGCTGGAGCATACCAATGGAAGCTCGTTCTTTCTCTATAATAAACTTACCGGCATCCGTGAAATACACATCCCGGTCACCGCCACCTGCACCTCCAGCTGCACTTGCTGTGTTTACCTGCTTCTCGATAGCAGTATCATAGACAGCACCCTGATTCTTGTCTGATACATATTCTACAACTGCACTGACTTCCTCATCTGAAACAAAAGCTCCCTGCAATCTGGCAGGCTTTTGATATCCCTGCGGATAAAACAGCATATCGCCTTTTCCAAGAAGTTTTTCTGCACCATTCATATCCAGAATTGTTCTGGAATCCACACCGGAAGAAACCGAAAATGCGATTCTGGAAGGCATATTCGCCTTGATCAGACCAGTAATAACGTTAACCGACGGTCTCTGTGTAGCAATG
This sequence comes from Blautia aquisgranensis, assembly GCF_040096615.1. Classification (NCBI taxonomy): domain Bacteria; kingdom Bacillati; phylum Bacillota; class Clostridia; order Lachnospirales; family Lachnospiraceae; genus Blautia; species Blautia aquisgranensis. The sequence goes on along the minus strand of NZ_JBBMEJ010000022.1, from coordinate 28,804 downwards.
ATCAGATGAATACCTGCTGCACGTGCCAGCTGAGCCAGACGGCAGATCGCATCCTCTACTTCACCAGGTGCGACCATCATAAGATCCGCAAGCTCGTCCACAATGATCACGATCTGCGGCATTTTTTCCGGAGCAGTCTCTCCCTCCGGAACTCGCATATTGGCAACCTTCTTATTATATTCTCCAAGATTACGCACTCCGTACTCCGCAAAAGCATTGTAACGGCTTGTCATTTCCGAAACTGCCCAGTTCAGAGCACCTGCTGCTTTCTTCGGGTCTGTAACGACCGGAATGAACAGATGCGGAATACCATTATAAACGCTGAGCTCAACCACCTTCGGGTCAATCATGATCAGACGTACCTCATCCGGCGTTGCCTTATAGAGAATACTAATGATCAGCGTATTGATACAAACAGATTTACCGGAGCCTGTTGCACCGGCAATCAGAAGATGTGGCATCTTAGCAATGTCTGCTACAACTGGCTTTCCTGCGATATCCTTACCCGCTGCAAAGGAAAGCTTGGATTTCGCATTCTTAAATTCTTCAGACTGAAGAAGATCCCTCAGCATAACAGGACTGTTCTCTTTATTCGGAACCTCGATTCCCACAGCAGCCTTACCTGGAATCGGTGCCTCAATACGGATATCCGGAGTTGCCAGATTCAGCTTGATATCATCTGAAAGACCTACAATCTTGCTGACCTTGACTCCCATTTCCGGCTGCAGCTCATATCTTGTTACAGTAGGTCCGCAGCTGACATTTGTAACTGTCACGTTCACACCGAAATTATGCAGTGTTTCCTGCAGCTTCTGGGCTGTTTTTCGAAGATGTGCATCGGAATCACCCTGTGATCTGCCATCACCACGTTTCAGAAGCTTCAGCGGCGGGTACTGATATGGTTTCTTCTCCGGAACTTCCTTCTGGCTGATTTCATGCTGGATATTTTTGATTCCATGCTCAATCTCTGCCTGGGAAGATTTCGGATTTCTTACAGGCTGATGTGCTGATTTCTCTTCCTGCTGAACCGGTGATTCAGTCTTTATATCTGTCGCAGCTCTTCCTGATCCATGTTTCCTGTTTTCATCTACTGCAGCTGATGTTTTTTGCGGAAGGACCTGTTGCATTTCCGGTATATCAGCGTCCTCATAACCATCATAATCGTCTTCCTGAATCTCCTGCATATCCCGCTCAAAATCCGGTACATCCGTTTCGTCTGCTTCTTCCACCGGTTGTGGTGCAGAGCGATGGATCTGAAATTCCAGAGGTTCTTCATGTTCGGGCTGTTTCATCTCTGTCTCGTTCATTTCGCCGGTTATATCTGCGTCTGCCGGAAGCTCTGCTTTTTCTTCATCCAGAAAAGAAGGAAGATTAAATGCTCCCTTACGGTTGGCTTTTACAGCTGCCTGTCTTTCTTTTTCTGTCTTTGCAGTTTTTTTACGAAATTTCTTCTTCCCTGCAGTTTCCGGAATATCTTCTGAAAGGGCAAGCTCTTCCTCCGCAAGTTCTTCCTCCAGCTGGCGAATCTTCTCTGCTCTTCTCTCTGCACGGATCTTCTTACGGAGTTCTTTTTGTTTTTCGCGGTCAGGCTGGCCATCCATATAGGCCTCCCGTCCTTCCTGGAACACATCTGTAATGAAATCCAGTATTTTATTCATAAATCCGAAAAAAGATCTCTGCGTTATAATGATCAGTGACACCATAAGCACCAGCACAATAATCACTGTTCCACCTATTACACCAAAAGCCGAAGCTGTAGAAATACACACAGCGCCGCCAAAAACGCCACCACCGGTATGATACTCTGAGCTTAAGGAATAATAATCCGCAAATGTGGTACTGGGCGTATATCCTTCTGTCAGAAGCTGAAGAAGACCACAGAGAAAAATAAAAAATATGATTCCCGCCAGTATCTTCTTATAAGCAAGAGGATTGGTATTATTCACAAGCAGAAATGCCACGCCTCCAAACAGCACAACTGGGAACAGATACGCACATAATCCCATAATACCAAACGTTATACTGCTGATGGCATTTCCCACAATGCCGCCCATTCCAAATGCACTGATCATCAGGATGATGCAGGCAGCAAGCATTACCAACGTAAGGATCTCGGTCTGAAATCTGTTACCGGCAGGCTGCTGCTTTGATGCAGTCTTTCTTTTTCTTTTTTTTGTTGTTTTTGAAGCTGCCATTGTCAGATTCCTCCCAGTTGATCTTAAATATAGTTTACAGCCAGTACAAGAATTCCGGCTGCAAAGCTGTAAAATGCAAAATAACGCAGTTTAGCCTGATTGACAAGATTAAGCATAAACCGTATTACAAAATATCCTGTAATTCCGGCCACCAGCATTCCCAGTACATATGTAAAACCTTTTCCGACAGTCATGCTTACTGCCGTAAACTCTCCCATTTCTACAAAAAACGCTCCGATCACTGCCGGAATACTCATAAGAAGAGAATACTTCACGGCGAATTTCCTGCTTAGGCCGCAGAAAAGTCCAGCACTCATGGTAAGCCCCAGTCTGGACAAGCCAGGTAATACAGAAACTCCCTGACAGATACCCATCCACATGGCATCTCCATAACCAGCTTCCCTGGTTCCCTTATTTCCATTTATATTACTATAATCCACTACAAGAAGAATCACGCCCGTCAGCAACAAGCCGATCCCGGAAAACATATGCGATGCTGCAGTACGCACAACCAGACGTTTGCACTGATATCCAATCAGCATTGTCGGAATGCATGAAACAAAAAGCAAAGCAGTAAGCTTACGGTAAGTGCCACTTACAATCTTCGCATAGGTAAGATTCTTCCCTGTTCTCCTGTTATAAAAAAATATATTGGCATTTCCGATAAGATCCAGGATCATCCCGATCAGTTCGATTCCAATCTTCTTAATATCCTTTCGAAAAAAAAGTATCAAAGCTGCCATAGTTCCTATATGAAGCATCACTTCAAAAAGTACTCCGGAACCTCTGGTTCCACCAAGAAGCCGCTGTACTGTGCAGAGATGTCCAAAACTGCTGACCGGCAGAAATTCTGTGATGCCCTGCAGGATTCCCAATATGATCGCATGTATTACTGACATAGTTATATTTCCTTTTCTAAAAATTTTTCCAACACATTATAGCATAATTGCAAAGAACTTACAATCCACACTTAACAGAAAAGTCAAACAAATGTTCTTTTTATTAAAATAAAAAACCTCCCGGCCGAGTCTATATGACTACAGCAGCCGGAAGGTCTGTTTATAAACAGATTCTCTTTTTATTTATTTTTCAGATACTCGTCGATACCTCTTGCACCTGCTTTACCGGCACCCATTGCAAGGATTACGGTAGCAGCACCTGTAACTGCATCACCACCGGCATATACGCCGTCTTTGGATGTCTTACCGGTTTCTTCCTCAGCAACGATACATCTTCTCTTATTAATATCAAGACCTTTCGTTGTAGAAGAAATAAGCGGGTTCGGTGAAGTACCAAGGGACATGATAACTGTATCTACATCCATGTCATACTCAGATCCTGGAATCTCAACCGGGCGTCTTCTTCCGGAAGCATCCGGCTCACCAAGCTCCATCTTGATAACCTTCATACCATTTACATGGCCGTTCTCATCCACAAGGATCTCCTTCGGATTAGTAAGAAGATCAAAGATAATGCCCTCTTCTTTTGCGTGATGAACTTCCTCTGCTCGTGCTGGAAGCTCTGCCTCACTTCTTCTGTATACGATATGTACCTCAGCGCCAAGTCTCAGAGCTGTTCTTGCAGCATCCATGGCAACGTTACCGCCACCAACAACTGCAACTTTCTTACCTGCTGCGATCGGTGTATCGTAGGAATCATCAAATGCTTTCATGAGGTTGCTTCTTGTAAGATACTCGTTGGCAGAGAATACACCGCTTGCATTCTCACCCGGAATACCCATAAACATCGGAAGTCCTGCTCCGGAACCAATGAATACAGCCTCAAATCCCTCATCCTCGATCAGCTGATCGATGGTTGTGGATTTACCGATGACAACGTTTGTCTCGAACTTAACACCTAACTCTTTAACTTTCTCGATCTCTTTCTTAACGACTTTCTGTTTCGGAAGACGGAACTCCGGAATACCGTAAACAAGAACACCGCCAAGCTCATGAAGAGCCTCGAATACAGTTACATCGTAGCCAGCTTTTGCAAGGTCACCAGCACAGGTAAGTCCGGAAGGACCAGAACCGATAACTGCAACCTTATGTCCGTTCTTAACTTCTGCTCCGGCAGGTTTGATATCATGCTCAAGTGCATAGTCAGCAACGAATCTCTCAAGTTTACCGATGGAAACAGCCTCGCCTTTCTTACCACGGATACACTGTCCCTCACACTGAGACTCCTGCGGGCATACACGACCACAGATAGCCGGAAGTGCTGATGACTGTCCGATCACCTTGTAGGCTTCTTCAATATTTCCTTCTTTAATGTGTTCAATGAATCCAGGAATGTTAATGGATACCGGGCATCCTTCCACGCATTTCGGTTTCTTACAGCCAAGGCATCTCTGTGCCTCTTCCATTGCTTCTTCCTGATTGTATCCAAGACATACTTCCTCGAAGTTTGTCGCACGTACCTTCGGATCCTGCTCTCTTACAGGAACTTTATTTAACATTTTTGCATCTGCCATTACTTGTCACCTCCGCACTGTCCGCATCCACCGTGGTGGGTATCGCCTTCCTGAAGTTTCAGTAATGCACGTCCCTCCTGGGTCTTGTACATCTGGCTTCTCTTCATAGCCTGATCGAAGTCAACAAGATGTCCGTCGAACTCCGGTCCGTCTACACAGGCAAATTTAATCTCATCACCGACCTGCAGACGACATGCGCCGCACATACCGGTTCCGTCAACCATGATCGGGTTCATGCTGACAATTGTATGGATGCCCAGCTTCTTGGTAAGAAGACAGACGAATTTCATCATGATCATCGGTCCGATTGCAACGCAGACATCATACTGTTTGCCCTCGTTTGTTACAAGATCCTCAAGCGTCTTGGTTACCATACCGGAACGTCCGTAGGAACCATCATCTGTTGTAACATAAAGGTTGGAAACTGATGCAAGCTCTTTCTCAAGGATAACCATATCCTTCGTCTTGGATCCAAGGATAACATCTGCTGTGATGCCATGCTCATGAAGCCATTTAACCTGCGGATAAACAGGTGCTGTACCAACACCACCGGCAACGAATACCATTTTTTTCTTCTTGAGTTCTTCGATATCCTCGTGTACAAACTCAGACGGGCATCCAAGAGGTCCTACGAAGTCACGGAAAGCATCTCCCTCTTTCAGTGCAGCCATCTTAATTGTAGATGCACCAATCTCCTGGAATACGATGGTGATCGTACCTGCCTCGCGATCGTAATCGCAGATAGTGAGTGGAATTCTCTCACCCTTCTCATCAAGTTTCGCAATAATAAATTGTCCTGGCAGACAGTGGCTTGCCACACGTGGTGCATGCACAACCATAAGATGGATCTTAGCTGCCAGCGTTTCAGCTTTTAAAACCTTATACATGGTCTTCCTCCTCGCGCAAATTATAAACCTTTATTAATAATACGCTAAAATTTATCATATGGCAAGGGGAGATTTACAATTTCTGTCGATTTTCTTTATCACATTACAGTGCAACCACGTTAGTCATACATAACTTATAGAAAAAAGAAATCATCTTTTTTCTATAAGTTTATACAGCTTATCCAGTGCCTCGCGGATTCCTCCCACCTCATCGATCAGCCCTTCTTTTACTGCATCTGCCCCTTCCAGCATGGTTCCCACATCTTTGACCAGCTGGGAAGTATCCAGCATCAGTTCCTCCATACGCTCTACCGTGATATGCGAATGTTCTGACACAAAGCCAGTGATCCGGTCCTGAATCTTTTCCATATTACGGTATGTCTGTACTACACCGATAAACATTCCATTCTGGCGTACAGGATGAACCACCATAGTCGCGCTTGGCACAATAAAGGAATAATCTGCGGAAACAGCCAGCGGAACACCAATGGAATGTCCTCCTCCCAGAACCAGGGAAACCGTAGGAATACTTAAAGAGGCAATCATCTCCGCAATAGCCAGCCCTGCTTCCACGTCCCCACCCACTGTATTCAAAAGGATCAGAAGCCCCTCGATTTCTTCGTCATCCTCGATCAGTGCCAGCTTGGGAAGCACATGCTCATATTTCGTGGTTTTGCTATTGGAAGGTGCTGACTCATGACCTTCGATCTCACCGATCACTGTAAGAAGCTCCACCTTATGTTTTCTTGAATTCCCTTCAAGCATTACCTGTCCCATTTCACAGATCTGGCCATTCTGACTGTCCTCCCGGTCCAACTCCTTCTGCTTTTCATTTTCTTTTTTTTCCATATAAAAATACCTCCAGAATCTGAAATTCTGAAGGTATTATATGCAAAAGATCAATTTCTATTCAAAAATCACTCGTCCCAGTTTGTCCATACATCTGTGACATCGTCGTCCTCATCAAGAAGATCCAGTGTTCTGTTAAGATCTTTGATGGCCTGCTCATCAGTAAGTTCTACGTATGTCTGCGGGATCATGGCGATCTGTGCTTCCATAAGTGGAATTCCGGCTTTCTCAAGTGCCTCACGTACTGCACTGAAATCATCTGGTGTAGTAAGGATCTCGAAGCTGTCCTCTTCCTCATTGAAGTCCTCAGCTCCTGCGTCCAGAGCTGTCATCATCAGCTCGTCCGCATCCATTTCACCGCACTCATCCTCAAGTGCTTCCTTATCGATGATGATCTGGCCTTTCTGATCGAACATGAAAGATACGCATCCCTGTGTTCCGATGCTTCCGTTACCTTTGGTAAATGCGTTACGTACATTACCAGCTGTACGGTTCTTGTTATCTGTAAGAGTCTCAACGATGATGGCAACACCATTCGGACCATATCCCTCATATACAGCCTTCTCATAGCTGTCTGCGGAATCTGCGCCTGCTGCCTTCTTGATTCCACGGTCAATGGTATCGTTCGGCATGTTGTTCGCTTTCGCCTTGGCAATGACATCACGAAGCTTGCTGTTGTTTGCAGGATCCGGACCGCCAGCCTTTACTGCCATAACGATCTCACGTCCGATAACTGTAAAGATCTTACCTTTCTTGGCATCGTTTTTCTCTTTCTTATGTTTGATATTGGCAAATTTTGAATGTCCTGACATCTTATCTTCCTCTCCTTGTTCTTACGTTTCACGTATTACAACTCGATTAAATATATCACTTATAGAAGATTTCGTCAAGAATCAGAATATCTGCCTTAAGAAAAACTCCGCTAAAACGTAAGCTCCAGGCTTATCTCAAGGGCATGGTTCACCTTATCCAGCATGGTACCATCCAGATGGCATACCTTATCCTTCAGTCTCCGCTTGTCGATCGTGCGGAGCTGTTCCAGAAGAATTACGGAATCCTTTTCGATCCCGTATGCAGATGCATCGATCTCAATATGTGTCGGCAGCTTTGCCTTGTTCATTTTTGATGTAATGGCCGCGCAGATCACTGTGGGGCTGTGTCGGTTGCCCACATCGTTCTGAATGATCAGTACCGGTCGGATTCCTCCCTGCTCACTTCCCACCACGGGACGCAGATCCGCGTAAAAAATATCCCCTCTTTTTATAACCACACAATTCACACTCCGATTCTGGTCCGGCCTCCCGGCTGTACCAGGAGACTGTAGTCCTTTTTAAGGTTAAGTATTTCCACAATCTCGCTGTGTATACATGCGTGGTAATTTTTTACCCGCTTTCCCTTTCCGGTAAAACAGATATTACCCGATCTGTCCGAGGAATCTGGTCATTATACTTTACTGGAAAAAGCTCTCTTCCTCACCGCATTCCCTACCGTCTTTGATATAAACCCTTGGAACACGCTTGCTGATCTCACAGACAAACTCATAGGAAAATCTTCCGGAAAGATCACCCAGAGTCTCCACACTGATAAACTCATCGCCATCTCTTCCCATCAGTGTCACCTCATCACCAGTCTTCACATCCGGGATATCCGTCACATCCACCATAAACTGATCCATACATACACGACCAAGGATCGGCGCTTTTTTTCCATGGATCAGAACCCAGCCCTTATTGGAAAGCTGTCTCGGGTAGCCGTCTGCATAGCCAACCGGGATCGTTGCCATTCTGGTAAAGCGCTCTGTGACAAAAGTTCCTCCATAGCTGACCTCTGTTCCGCGTTCTACGTTCTTCACATAGGAAACATGGCTCTTTAATTCCATAGCCGGAGTCAGCTTCACCACGTCGCGCTCCACCTCATCAGAAGGATAAATACCGTAAATCGTGATTCCCGCACGCACAACATTTAAGTTTGCCTCCGGAACACGGATGATTCCTGCACTGTTGGAGCAGTGGAGTACCGGAACATGCACGCCTCTTTGTTCCAGAAGGTCCGCAAATCTGAGATATCGGTCAAGCTGTACCAGGGCAGGGGAACGGTCGAACTCATCTGCTCTTGCAAAATGTGTAAACATTCCCTCAATCTCAAGATTCGGGATTTTGGATATCTCCTCGATGCGTACCGCATTCTCCGGAATGTCTGCATAACCGATCCGGGTCATTCCTGTGTCAAGCGCCAGATGAATATGTACATTTTTTCCGATGCGCTCTGCTGCTTTTGCATATTCCACGGCAGTATTCAGATCTGAAATGGTGATCCGGATATCATTGGCAGCCAGCTCCTCGTAATATTCCTCAAAGACAAGCCCCAGGATCAGAACCGGCTTCGTAATGCCTGCATGTCGAAGCTCCAGTGCTTCTTCAGCGGTAGCTGTCGCAAAGCCCCAGATGTAATCGTAATCATGGATCAGTCTGGCAATGGCTCTGGCACCATGTCCATAGCCATCCGCCTTGATCACTGCGATGATCTTCGTTCCTTCCTTGATGTTCCTGTGCATTTCCTCAAAGTTGTGGGCAATGGCATCTAAAGATACCAGTGCTTTGACTCTCTCGTATTTTTTCATAATTTTGACTCCTCTTCACCTATAGCTAAAGCCTGCGGCAGATATTCGATGATATCTCCTGCCAGCATACTGCGCTTTCCTTTTTTCGTGGCTGCAAGATCGCCGCAAAGTCCGTGAAGATAAACACCTAACGCGGCCTTTAAAACCATGGGAGGCTGTTCCTCCGTTTTCAGATACATACATAATACGCCTGCAAGAAGCCCGGAAAGCACATCTCCGCTTCCTGCTGTGGCCATGCCGGAATTGCCGGAAAGATTCAGATAAATATCCTCTCTGCCATCTGTAATAACCGTACATGCGTCTTTCAGTACACAGACAGTGCCGGTTTCTCCGGCATAATCAATGGCAGTTCGGGCAAGTGTTTCCTGAATTTCCCGGATCGTTTTGCCGCAGAGGCGACTCATCTCTCCGATATGCGGAGTCAGAATCACATTCTCACCTAAGAATTCCTTCCACTGAGGATGCGCGGCCAGAAGATTCAGCCCGTCTGCATCCAGCACAAGATACTTCTTTTCGCGGGCAGCTGCCGTGAGAAACCACTGTTCTCTCTCACGGCTCTCCCCGGAAGTTCCAAGTCCCGGTCCGATCACGATCACATCGCACCAGGAAAGAAGCTGTTCATTGGATTCCTCATCAAAACGGGTGCATACCATAGCCTCCGGAAGAAGGATCTGCAATGGGATCCGGTTCTCCTCCACTGTCTGAATCTTCACCATTCCCGCCCCGGCCCGGAGTGCTGCGCTTGCGCTTAAGTAAGCTGCTCCGCACATACCTGCACTTCCGGTAACAAAAAGAATTTTTCCGAAGGTACCTTTATTTCCGCCGGGATCACGCTCCGGAAACAGCTTCAGGTCTTTCTTTTCCAGACAGCGTGCGGATGCCTTCACAGCTTCCTGCTCATAGATCCCGATATCAGCTACCACGATCTTTCCTGCATACAGCCTTCCCGGATAAAAGCAAAGTCCTCTCTTCCGGTATGCGAATGTGACAGTCAGATCTGCGCTGAAAGCAATGCCCATTTCCAGGCCAGTATCTCCGTTAACTCCTGATGGGATGTCTACAGCGATCTTTTTGGCCCGCGCACTGTTCATCTCATGAATGATCTCAGCATATCGTCCCTCGATCGGACGCGCAAGCCCCACACCGAACACGGCATCTACTATAGTAGTATATTCACTCCAGTCCGGGTTATTCACCTCCGGCACATGATAACCGGTGGCGATCTTGTATTGTAAGGTCGTCTCCCGGGTCATTTTTTCTTTGTTTCCGGCCATGTAGAAATCTGCACGAATTCCTTTCAGATGAAAGATCCTGGCAACCGCAATTCCATCACCGCCATTGTTTCCGCTTCCGCAGACAACCAGGATCCGTTCATTCTTTCCAAGGTACTTCTCTGTCTCTTCTACGACCTTCAGTGCTGCCCGCTCCATCAGAACTTCTGATGCCACTCCGATCTTGTGGATTGTGGCACTGTCCAGATTCTTCATTTCCCCGCAGGTAACAAGCTTCTTCATGCTGTTTCTATACCTCCCTCTGTAACAGAGAAAGCTGCCGTCTCCGGCAGCCTCATTCTCTGATTTTACTATTCCACATGCTCCTGCCTGTATTTACTCAGATTATAAGACAGTGTCATCAGACTCTCGGAAAGATGTACGTTCTCCACGATCACATCATCCGGTGTCTCCAGATCAAGATGTGCAAAATTCCAGATAGCCTTAATACCGTTCTCTACCAGAATATCTGCCATTTCTTTGGCCTTATTCTTAGGAAGAGTAAGAATAGCGATCTCCACGTTATTCTCTTTCAGGAAAAACGGAAGCTCACTGAGCATCTGGATCTCCAGTCCGCGGACTGCAATTCCCTCAAGAACAGGGTTTACATCAAAAATTCCTACCAGCTTAAAGCCCCTTTTCTCAAAGTCCACATAATTGGCAAGTGCCTGTCCCAGATTACCTGCACCAAGAATGATCATCGGATGAATCGTATCCAGTCCCAGGATCTTACCGATCTCCGTATAAAGATAATGTACATTATAGCCATACCCCTGCTGACCAAAACCGCCAAAATTATTAAGATCCTGACGGATCTGGGAAGCTGTGGTGTGCATCTTCTTACTTAATTCATTGGAAGAAATACGCTCTACATTGTCTTCCATCAGCTCTCCTAAGTAGCGGTAGTAGCGTGGCAGACGCTTAATCACCGCTTTCGAGATTTGTTTTGTCTCCACGATAGTTTCCCTCCTTATCTTACACTAGGTTAATTATACCGAATTGATATTTTCCTGTCAATTAATCTTGTGACTTATGTACAAATTTCTTCATATTTTTTCAAATATTTGATTTTTTCTTTGAAATCCCCGCGGTTTCCGTTATAATAGGTAGAGGATTTTTCCTGTTTTTTACGAAACAGAGACAGGATCCTTTGTACAGGAGGACAGTTTTTATGATTTTATCATGTCAGAATATATGCAAAGCCTTTGGCGAAAAAGTAATCTTGAACGACGCATCCTTTCATATTGAGGATCGTGAAAAGGCAGCTCTGATCGGCTGCAACGGTGCAGGTAAGACTACACTTCTCCGCATTATCATGCAGGAGATTTCCGCGGATTCCGGTACGGTGGTGCTCGCCCGCGACAAAAATATCGGTTACCTTGCCCAGTATCAGGATATCCACGGGCACCATACCATATACGAGGAGCTTCTTACCACCAAGCAGCACATCATCGATATGGAACGCCGCATCCGCTCCCTGGAGCAGGAAATGAACAACGTTACCGGCGATGACCTGAACCGTCTGATGGAGACCTATACCCGTCTCACCCATCAGTTTGAGCTGGAGAACGGCTATGCTTACAAGAGCGAGCTTACCGGTGTACTGAAAGGTCTGGGATTCACAGAAGAAGACTATGACAAATACATCGAGACTCTTTCCGGAGGCCAGAAGACCCGCGTAGCCCTGGGTAAGATGCTTCTCTCCAAGCCGGACATCCTGCTTCTGGATGAACCTACCAACCACCTGGACATGGAGAGCATTTCCTGGCTTGAGACTTATCTTCTCAATTATCCGGGCGCGGTATTCATCGTATCCCATGACCGTTATTTCCTGGATAAGGTAGTCACCAAGGTGGTAGAGATCGAGGCCGGCCAGACCCGTGTATACAGCGGAAACTATTCAGCTTATGCGCTCAAGAAGGCACAGCTTCGTGATGCACAGTATAAGGCATACCTGAATCAGCAGCGAGATATCAAACATCAGGAGGCTGTGATCGCCAAGCTGAAATCTTTTAACCGTGAGAAATCCATCAAACGCGCTGAGAGCCGTGAGAAGATGCTGGATCGCGTGCAGCGCATTGAGAAGCCGCTGGAGATCCAGGATCGTATGCGTATCTCCCTGGAGCCCCGCGTTTTAAGCGGCAATGATGTTCTCCATGTAGAAGAGCTTTCCAAAGCATTCCCGGGACAGACACTTTTTTCGGATATTTCCTTTGATATCAAGCGCGGAGAACGTGTAGCTCTCATCGGTAACAACGGAACCGGCAAGACTACTATGCTGAAGATCATCAACGGTCTTCTGGAAGCAGATGCAGGTAAATTTTCCCTTGGCTCCAAGGTACAGATCGGCTATTACGACCAGGAACATCACGTTCTTCATATGGATAAGACAATTTTCCAGGAGATTTCCGATACCTATCCGACTCTTACAGAGACTGAGATCCGTAATATGCTTGCAGCCTTTCTGTTTACAGGGGACGATGTATTTAAAGAGATCTCCGCTCTTTCCGGTGGTGAGCGTGGCCGTGTTTCCCTGGCTAAGCTGATGCTCTCGGAAGCCAACTTCCTGATCCTGGATGAGCCTACCAACCATCTGGATATCGCCTCCAAGGAAATCCTGGAAGAAGCCCTGGTAAGCTATACCGGTACAGTACTGTATGTATCCCATGACCGTTATTTTATCAACCAGACCGCTACCAGGATCATGGAACTGACCAATCAGGCAGTTGTAAATTATATCGGCGATTACGATTATTATCTGGAGAAAAAAGAAGAGCTGACCACTGCCTATGCTCCAGGAATTGATTCCCCTGAAGCCCCCCAGGAAGAAAAAGCAGTCTCCGAGAACAAGCTTTCCTGGCAGCAGATGAAAGAAGAACAGGCAAAAAAAAGAAAACGCGAGGCAGAACTCAAAAAAGTCGAAACCCGCATTGAAGAACTGGAAACAAGAGACCAGGAAATCGATGATACCATGGTTCTTCCGGATGTGTGCACCAACGTGGCAGAATGTACGAAACTCAGCCGCGAAAAAGCCGCAATTGCAGAAGAACTGGAAACACTATATGAGAAATGGGAAGAGCTGGCCTGACGGTCAGCTCTTTTTCCCACTTTCATTCATCGTTTTAATTCTTTCAGAAGAATCTCTTCGAACTGCGGCGCACAGGCAAGGATATCTCCGTTCTTCAGATAAGTCGGCTCCCCACCTTCCCAGGTTCTTACCACACCGCCCGCTTCCCGGACAATGACCGTTCCGGCTGAGTAATCCCAGGGCTTCAGATCCCGTTCAATATAACCATGCTCTCTTCCGCAGGCCACATAGCACATGTCAAGCTCCGCGGAACCTGTACGGCGGAAATCCCCGCATTTCATAAAGATATCATAAAAAATCGGAAAGAGATTCTTCGCCTCGGATTTTGTGTACGGTGTGGAGCCGTAAGAGATTACGGCGTCCCCGAAATTCTCCGTATCCGATACATGGATCTTCCGGTCATTCAGATAAGCGCCCTCGCTTTTTGCTCCATGAAACAGCTCATCCGTAAACGGGTTATAGACTACTCCGAAAACGATCTCTCCCTTTTCGTAGAGCCCCAGTGCCACGGCACTCATATGAAAATCCAGGATCAGATTGGCAGTTCCGTCGATTGGGTCTAAAATCCAGTAAACACCATCTTTTAAAAGTCCGGTGTTCTCTTTCTCTTCCGCGATCAGCGGAATCTCCGGAAAAGCTTTTCCTAGCTCTTCCTTCAGAAAATTCTGCACAGCCAGATCTACGTTGGTCACATAATTGGCTGCTCCCTTTACCATTACTTCTTCCTTCTGCATTTCTCTTAAGATCAGATCTTTTGTCTGTCTTACAAGTTCGATGACTTTTTTCTGCTGCTGTGCTTCGATCATTTTTTCTCCTCTTTTCCGTAATTTTATCCGATCAGCTTGTGAAGATGCAGTTCAAAGCACACACCGTCGTTGCGGTCTGTCCCTTCCTTAACTGCATCCTGAATGGACGCCGAAATAAAATCCACTGCTATCTGTGCACATTTTTCCATAGGATATCCTTTCACCAGGCCTGCACTGAGCACCGATGCAAAAAGATCTCCGGTCCCGGAATAGCTGCCGCCGGATTTCTCCGCAAATATCCAGGAGCTCTTTCCTTTTTCCAGGACAAGATTGCCCATTCGAAGCGGTTCCCCTTCTTCTTTGTGGTCTACACCTGTGATCACTACTGCTGAAAGAGAAAATTTCTCTGCAAGACTGCGCCCGGTCTCCTGGATCCGCACCAGACGCTCTTCTCCGTTTATACTCTGAAATTCCCTCCATTTCTTCTCCATCCCTTCTTTTCCATGAAGGAGAAGAAGTGCCTCCGTGAGATTCGGTGTGATCACATAAGAGCGATTCACCAACTCGCAGAATCTTTCACGAAGTCCCTCTGTATAGATTGGATAGACTTCTCCATCATCCCCCATCACAGGATCTGTAAGGATCAGCGTATCCTTCCCTGCAAATATATCCATAAATTTCAAGATCTGATCCGCCTGTTTCTCATCCGAGAGAAAACCTGTATAGATCCCATCCGGAGAAAATCCCCGTTTCTTCCACTGTTCCATATATAGTTCCATATGCTCCGTGAAATCCTCACAGAAATACGTCTCATAGCCAGTCTGATTACTTAAAACAGCTGTGGGAAACGGACAGGCCTGCACTCCCATAACCGAGATCACCGGAATCGCCGCTGTGAGAGAACATTTGCCCAGTCCGGAAAGATCGTTGATCACTGCTATTTTCTTCATCTTATTTCTCCAGTCTTGAGTTTTTTTCTGTATTATTATAGAATAAACTGTCACGTTAACGCAATCACTTTTGGAAGGAAATTACCATACCAATGTTAAATATATCCGCAGAACACAAAAAAGAGCATCTTTATCTGGAAGTCTATCATTATTACCGGAAGCTGATCATGGAGAACCGGCTTCTCCCGGGAAGCAAAATGCCCTCCCTCAGGAAATGTGCACAGGATCTGAAGCTGAGCCGGACCACTATCGAAACTGCCTATCTCCAGCTGGCAGCCGACGGCTACATTATCGCCAGGGCACAAAGTGGCTATTACGTCACGGATATTGCCAGAAAGCAGCACTCTCTCCCGCACGAAAAACATCCCCAGGACACGGTTCCCTGTATTTACGATTTCGCCTCTTCAGGCGTTGACCGGGAGAGCTTTCGTTTTGACCTGTGGCAGCGCTACATTAAGAGTGCCCTCCGCCAGGATGAGCGCATGCTTTCCTACGGCGAGCCTCAGGGGGAAAAAGATTTCCGGGAAGTTCTCGCAGACTACATCCGGGAACGTCGAAATGTGATCTGTTCCCCTGACGATATCGTAGTCGGCGCGGGTATCCAGAGCCTGCTCCAGATCCTCTGCCCCCTGATCCGCGAGAGAAAGACCGTTTCTTTTCCCACACCTTCTTTTGTACAGGGCAGCACTATCTTTGAAGATCACGGCTTCGAAGTTCATTACCGGGACAAAAACTGTGACGTGATTTATGTATCCCCTGCCCATATGACCAAATGGGGCGAGATCATGCCAGTAAAACGCCGTCTGGAGCTGATCCATCACGCAGAATTATATGATCATCTTATCATCGAGGATGATTTCGAAAACGAATTCGTTTATCTCCAGAAGCCGACTCCTTCTCTTTTCGGACTTGCAGGCGGGGAAAACGTTGTTTATTTCGGCTCCTTTTCCAGGCTGCTGCTGCCTTCCATCCGTCTGAGCTTTATGGTACTTCCGCCTGCTCTCCGGGAGCAGTACAAAAAAAAAGCTGCCTTTTATAATCAGACAGCTTCCAAAGCAGAACAGATTGCTCTTTGTCAGTTTATCCGCGACGGACATCTTCTCTCCCAGACAAGAAAACTCCGCCGTCTCTATTCCCAGAAACTGAAAGCCCTTTCTGCCGCTGTAACGGAAACTTTCGACAAAAACTGCCAGATCAAAACCGGAGCAGCCGGAACCAGCCTTGCCCTCACACTTCCCTGCACACTGACCGGCAAACAGCTGAAAAAAAAGGCACAGGCCAATGGCCTGCGCCTGGAGCTTCTGAAAGAAACCGAAAACGATGTAACGCTGGTTCTTTCCTGCTCTTCCATTCCCATGAATGATTTTCTTCCTGCCTGCCAGCTTCTGAAAGAAGTGCTCGGACAATAACTACTTCCGGCAGACAGAACCTTATAAACGTATGGCAATAACCGGATTTAATCTCTCCGGTTATCGATCATGTACAGAAGTGCATTTACGATACATGCTGCGATATTGCTTCCACCCTTGCGTCCTTTTGCTACAATATACGGAACGTCTGCATGCATGATCAGTTCTTTTGACTGTACCACATTGACGAAGCCTACCGGCACGCCGATGATCAGCTCAGGATTAATCTTGCCTTCCTCGATCAGCTCATAAAGACGTACCAGAGCTGTAGGTGCATTTCCAATAGCAAAGATCAGCTTCTCATCCATCTGAGCTGCTTTATCCATGCTGGCGGTCGCTCTTGTAGTGCCGTTCTTTTTTGCCATGGCAGCTACATCTGTGTCGGACATGAAGCAGTATGCCTCACCACCGTAGCGTGCCAGTGCATGCTTGTTGATGCCGGCTTTTGCCATCTGGGTATCTGTTACAATGCAGGCACCGTTGCGGATGGCTTCCAGTGCTTTCTCCACAGCACCTTCGGAAAAACAGAGATTTTTGGCATAATCAAAATCTGCGCTGGTATGGATACAGCGTTTTACGATCAGCTCTGTTCCCGGGATCAGCGGAGTATCGCCAAGCTCCTGGGTAATGATCTCAAAGCTTCTTTTTTCGATCTCCATAGGTTTTACATTTTCAAGCTCTACTTTCATTTCTCTTCTTCCTCCGTAATCCCGTTTTCCAGAATCTCATAGATTTTTTTCATATCCATATGTTTTCGTAATTCTGCTGCCAGAATATCATACTGCTGTTCCTTGAATGCCGCAAAATCCACGCCCGTCATGTTCTCCACATCGATGCCTTTTTTCTCGCCGATCACACGAATGATGGCTTCTGCTGATTCTTCCTTGTCAAATACACCGTGGATATAGGTTCCGCACACATTTCCCGCAAAAGCACCTTCTTCTTTCTTTTCGCCGCTGACGCTGTCTGTGATCCTGGTAGCTGTGCCTGCATTTTTCTTCAGGACACTTTCTCCCATATGGATCTCATAACCTTCGATCTCCGCACCGGAAAGAGGTGCAAACACGCCGGAAAGCTCTCCGAAATGTCCCTGCACTCTTGTCCGGGTCTTTTTCTCTGCAAAAACAGTTTCCATGGGAAGAAGTCCCATGCCCTTCATGGAACCGCCGTTTTCCACCCCATGAGGGTCACTTAAGGTCTCACCCAGCATCTGATAACCGCCGCAGACACCAAAGATCAGCTTTCCTCTGGAAGCTTCTTTAAGAACCGCTGCCTCCATGCCACTCTCCCGCATCCAGATCAGATCACCCATAGTATTCTTGGTTCCCGGAAGAATGATCATATCCGGAGAATGCAGATCCCGCGGGTGCTTTACATAACGAAGGGAAACCCCCGGAATACTCTCAAACGGATTGAAATCTGTGAAGTTGGAAATTCTTGGTGTACGGATCACCGCGATATCGATGACGCCAGCCTCCTGCTTCCGGTCAAAACGCTCTGTCAGGCTGTCCTCGTCCTCCACCTGGATATCCAGATAAGGGGCAACACCGACCACCGGAATACCGCTGCGTTCCTCAAGCATCTCCACGCCAGGGTCCAGAATGGTCTTATCCCCACGGAATTTATTGATAATAAGACCTTTTACCATGGCCTTCTCATCTTCTTCCAGAAGCTCTACGGTTCCGATCAGCTGTGCAAAAACACCACCCCGGTCAATATCTCCCACAAGAAGGACCGGTGCTTTGGCCATCTTCGCCATTCCCATGTTTACGATATCCTCATCCTTTAAGTTGATCTCTGCCGGGCTTCCTGCACCTTCGATCACGATGATATCATTTTCTGCTGCAAGGGCATTGTAAGCCTTCATCACATCCGGAACCAGTTTTTTCTTATATTTGAAGTAATCCCTGGCACTCATGGTTCCAAGAACCTCGCCGTTTACGATCACCTGGGAACCCACATCATTCGTTGGTTTAAGAAGGATCGGGTTCATAAGAACCGATGGCTTGATCCCGGCTGCCTCTGCCTGCATGACCTGGGCACGGCCCATCTCCAGTCCGTCCTCCGTGATAAAAGAATTCAGTGCCATATTCTGTGATTTAAAGGGAGCCACTTTGTAACCGTCCTGCTTAAAGATCCTGCAAAGTCCTGCGGCCAGCAGACTCTTTCCGGCATTGGACATGGTTCCCTGTACCATTATTGCTTTTGCCATAAAATACCTCCCTCAAGTACTTCGATCAGTTTTACATTCTCTTCATGTGTTTTTACCGCGATCCGGTAAAAGCCCTTCGTAAGCCCCGGATAATTGCTGCAGTCGCGGATCAGGATCCGTTTCCGGAGACAGAAATCAAACAGTTCCTCCGGCCCCTTGAAAAAAATGTAATTGGCCTCTGAGGGAAATACCTGATACCCGATGCGGGTCATCTCCTCCTTCAGCCACTGTGACTCCTGAAAAACTGTCTGACGGCCTTTTTCCACATACTCTGTCTCGGTCAGCGCCTGGATTCCTGCTGCCTGTGCCATAGTGGAAACATTCCATGGCTGAACGCAGAGTTCCATCTTTTCCAGAAGTTTCCGGTTGGAACAAAGTCCGTAGCCCAGCCGCACACCGGCCATTGCATATCGTTTGGTAAAGGCTTTCAGGATAAAAAGATTGTTAAATCCAGAAAGTGACCGTTTCAGAGAATACGCATCCGGCTCTTTTACAAAATCAAGAAAGCATTCATCCACAACAAGAAGGATATCTAACTTCCGGCATTTTTCCAGAATTCTTTTTAAGAGACGGTGCGGGATCAGCATACCGGTAGGATTGTTCGGATTGCATAAAAACGCCATGTCCAGCCCCTTGTGAAGAATATCCAGATACTCCTCTCCCAGCACAAAGCCCGCATTTTCTGTAAGCATATAATATTCCAGCTCACAGCCGGTACTGTGAAGTGCCTGACCGTATTCTGCAAAAGTCGGTGCCGGGATCAGGGCCTTTTTCGGATTTACCGCACGGCACAGGGTAAAGATCACCTCTGCCGCACCGTTGCCGCAGATCACCTCATCCTTCTGTACACCCTCATATTCCGCGATTTTTTCCCGGAGGATATCGCATCCCACCTGAGGGTACTGGGCAATGTGATCCAGGCTTTTGATAATGGCCTGCTTCACGCTTTCCGGCGTCCCCAGAGGATTCAAGTTCGCAGAAAAATCAAGACAATCCTTATATTTGTATACGTCTCCTCCATGCATGTGTTTTGTCATTGGTCACTCTCCTGTATATTTGTCATAATTCCGTTCAGAGAATCAGCATACGGATTCCTCCACTGATCAGAAGAAATACGATGACTCCCAGTATTGATGCTGCATACATCAGACGATTGGCACGCCGGATATCCTCCGGCTCTACCGGACGGATCGAATCACCAATCGTAGGTTTTTCATATAATTTTCCAAAATAATATGCATTTCCCGCAAGCTGTACATCCAGAGCTCCTGCCATAGCCGCCTCTGTCTGTGCAGAGTTGGGGCTTGCATGATTGCGGCGATCCCTTAGATAGATCTTCGCTGCGTTTCTGGTATCCATCCCTGTAAAAACAGTTCCTGCCACCATCAGCCAGCCGGATATCCTGGCCGGGATATAATTGGCCACATCATCAAGCTTCGCGGCCACGCGACCGAAATACAGATATTTATCATTCTTATAGCCCAGCATGGAATCCATGGTATTGATGCCTTTGTAAAGAAACATCAGCGGCACGCCTCCGATAGCCATATAAAACATCGGCGCGATCACACCATCCGAAGCATTCTCCGCCACAGTTTCAACTGCCGCCTTTGTCACACCCGTCTCGGTAAGCTCCTTGGTGTCACGACCCACGATCATGGATACTGCATAGCGAGCCTCATCCAGTGTGCCGTTCACCAGCCGGTCATAAACCTTCATGCTCTCATCCTTCAGGGAACGGGTCGCAAGAAGCTGATAACACCAGAACGCTTCCAGGATAAATCCGGCCCATGGCAGATAGCGGTAAAGATAATGCAGTACCAGAAGCGGTACTCCGCCGCTGAAAAGACAGATCAGAACTACGATCAGAAAACCACCTGCAAGTTCTCCTCCATGATTTTTCGGAAAAATCTTACGGATCGCTTTTTCCAGCACTGCGATCAGATTTCCAATGACGCAGATCGGATGATAAAGCCATCTCGGATCCCCGATCAGAAGATCCAGCACAAAACCAACAGCCAGTGCCGGCAGACTATATTTCAGCATCTTTTTTCTGCCTCCGTTCTTTTTTGTATTCCAGCGCATTTCCCAGAAAATGTGCCGGAACCTTTGGATTTCCATAATAGTAGAGATGCGGAAATCCTGCTATCAGACGGCCTTCTCTGTGCATGCAGTCCCAGCCCCGGGTGGATGCCGGCTTCGCTGCATGAAAAGCTTCTCCACAGTTTGTAGAATCAAAATAGTGGAACTCATGGGCCGGGATCTCGCCCATACCCGTATCCGTTTTTTCCGTAAGGGTAATATATCCAAAACGGTTCAGCTTCGGTGTGCGGAAGGCTTTTCCAGGAATCACACCGCAGAGCTTCCGGAATTTCCCGTCCATATCCTCCATCTCCTGATGAAGATACATAAAACCGCCACATTCAGCCAGACATGGCATTCCGTCCAGGATAGTCTCCCGGATAGCACTGCACATGGACTGGTTA
This sequence comes from Blautia aquisgranensis, assembly GCF_040096615.1. Taxonomy (NCBI): domain Bacteria; kingdom Bacillati; phylum Bacillota; class Clostridia; order Lachnospirales; family Lachnospiraceae; genus Blautia; species Blautia aquisgranensis. The sequence continues at coordinate 7,618 of NZ_JBBMEJ010000022.1, read as the reverse complement.
TTCTCAAGAGCTTCTCCGTTTAATTCCGGATAACCGCCACACAACAGCAGCCCGTCAAGATTCTCCGGAAGTTCTCTGTCATGGATCGGAGAAAAATGAACAAGCTTTGCTCCCATCTGCTCCAGAAGTGCCAGATTATCTGCATAAAAGAAACAGAAAGCCTCATCATCTGCCACGCCGATCCGCACAGGCTCCTCTGTACGATATCCAAACGCCGGATCTGCGTCTTTTAGATCTTCAGAAGCCGAAAGCTCCGGTGCTTCCCCGGCAAGTTCCAGAATCCCGTCAATATCCAGCGTTTTTTCCAGAACTTCCGAAAGCTTCATAAGACGCGCCTTCAGCTCCGGAATCTCCTCCGGCAGCACCAGACCAAGATGGCGGCTCTCGATAACACAGTCCTCCACCTTCGGCACATAGCCCAGAACCTTCACTGAAAGCTCTTCTTCCAGAAGCTTTTTCATCCGGGGATAAAGCATAGGCGACATCTGGTTAAAGATCACGCCCTGAATATGACTGTCCTTACGGTACTCCAGGAAGCCTTTCACATAAGCAGCCAAGGAAACACTCATTCCTCTGCTGTTGACGATCAGGATCACCGGTGTATCGGTAGCAGAGGCCAGATCATAGGCACTTGCCTTCGTTGTCGTGCCTGCCACGCCGTCATAATATCCCATGACGCCTTCCATCACAGCGATCTCATATCCTGCAGTGTTTTTTGCCAGAAGGTATCTTGTTCTGTCCTCTCCTGTAAAAAAGGTATCCAGGTTCCGGGATTTCGTGCCGATCACACGGCTGTGAAACATTGGATCAATGTAGTCCGGCCCGCATTTAAAAGAAGCCGTCTTTAACCCACGGTTCACCAGTGCCTGCAAAAGCCCACAGGTGATCAGGGTTTTTCCGCTTCCGCTGGCTCCTGCCGCCAGAAGTATTCTTGGAATCTTCACTTAAATTTCCTCCCCTCTTCCGGTACAGGAAATGATATAGATTGGATTTTCTCCCATCATCATATGGTATCTTCCAATAGATTTGGAACGTGCAGCTCCAAGCTGTACGATATCCACATCTGTGAGATCAAAATCCCGGATTGCGTTCATGGCTTCTGTCACGGTTTCCAGAGTGATACAGTTGATCACTATACGGACTTTGGGATTTTTTTCCAGGAGAAGCTTCACGATCGCATTCATGTTTCCTGATGAACCGCCGATAAACGCATGTGTCGGAACCGGAAGCTCTGTCATGGCCTCCGGAGCTGTTCCCGGTACGATGGTAAGATTATCTGCCGCAAATTTCTGTTTATTCTCCTTCAGCAGCGCCAGCGCATCCTCCTTCTTCTCGATGGCATAGACCTCGCCATTCCATGCCCGAAGTGCCATCTCAATAGATACCGAACCGGTACCTGCGCCTACATCGTAGCATACAGAATCTTCCCCAAGACGCAGCTTGGAAAGGGATACCGTCCGCACCTCTTCCTTTGTCATAGGTGCCTTGCCCCTTAAAAATTCCTCGTCACAGATACCGTGAACCGCACTGAAAGCTCTCGTATTCTCATTGTATGCGGTCACAACACTTAAGGCATCACCACGGTATTCCATGAGATTTGCTGCTTTATCATGAAAGATCTTTTCGTTTTCGTAAGAAAGATTTTCTCCTACATAAAGTGTCACATCACCCATTCCGTAATAAACAAGCTTTGATGCAAGAGCTGCCACCCCGTCTTCTGTTCCCAGAATGGAAAATACCTTCCTGTTATGACGGATCAGCGACACCAGATTGCACTTTCTGCCATGAGCACTGACAATCTTCGCATCATCCCAGGAAAGACCGATCTTTGCCATAAAATATACCACGGATGAGATTCCACAGATTACCTGCACTTCCTCGCCCAGAAGATCCACAAGCTTCTTCGCGCCACTGTAAAAGCCCACATCACCGGAAAACGCAATGGCAACTGTCCGGTATTCCGGATGCGCTTTGATGTATTCCACGATCCGGTCACTGCGGTATTCATGAAGCACTGCCTGCCCCGGTTTCTGCACAGCATCTGTCATCCGCTTCGCGCCGATCAGAAGCTCCGCTTCATCAAAAGCCTGTTTTCCTTCCAGGGTCAGGGTCTTCTGTGCACCCATGCCGATTCCCACAAGAGAAACCTTCTGCTCCAGTTTGAGATCGAACAGCTTTGCCAGAAAGCCTCTGGCCTCCGGCAGGGAAAGTCCCTCCTCCTTAAGCGGACGTCCGATGATCACAGGTGTCACACCGCAGCGCTGGCAGGCTTCCAGCTTCTCCGGAAAACCTCCCGCAAAGCCGGTATCCTTTGTCACAAGATAGCTGCACTGGAACTGCCTGAGCATAGCTTCGTTGATTTCCGTAGAAAAAGGCCCCTGCATACCGATGAGATGCTTTCCCTCGATTCCAAGCTCTGCACAGGACTTTATCACAGACGGAATAGACAGCACCCTGGCAAAAAGCCGCTCTTTATAATCCGGGATTACTGTGAATTTCGCCAGCTCCTTGCTCCCTGTTGTGAGAAAAATATTCCCCTCTGTGCCTGAGAGAAATTCTGCTGCTGCTTCCGGACTGTCCACATAGACCGCCTGGCCACTTTTTTCCCCTTCCGGACGCAGTACACGCTGGTATCGCACTGCGGCGTTCTCGCAGGCTGTTCGTATATTTTTTGTTACTTCTGCCGCGTACGGATGTGTGGCATCCAGCACGATCTCCGGTGTCTCCTTCCGGAAAAGCTCCTCCATATCCTCTGTTTTCAGCCTTCCGGCACTGACATGAAGAAAATCATTTTTTGTAAGAAGAGAGCCGCCATACTCCGTCGCCGCACAGGCATAAACAGAAACCCTGTTCTCCGAGAGAAACTCACAGAGCGCATAGCCTTCTGTGGTGCCTGCAAAAACAATGGCTTTATACATTCTTATATCCTCTTGGTGTTACCATCTTGCCGCCGATGTTCTTTGTCTGGGAATTTCCCACAAAAACAGTGGTAAACATATCTACTTCTGTATCACGAAGCTCCTTTAAGGTCATCACCTGTGCAGTCTCGCCGTCTCTTGCGATCTGTGCAACTGTACCGCAGACAGTATCCGGGGATTTGTATTTCATCATCAGGTCGCATGCTTTCTGGAGATAATCCTTACGCTTTCTGCTGGATGGGTTGTACAGGCATACCACAAAATCAGCCTGTGCTGCTGCCAGAAGTCTTGCCTCGATCTTTTCCCACGGTGTGAGAAGGTCACTTAAACTGATCAGGCAGAAATCATGGATCAGCGGTGCACCAAGAACAGCAGCTCCGCCGGTTGCAGCTGTAACGCCCGGAATAATGGTAAGCTCAACATCCGGATAGTTCTCTCCTACTTCATACATCAGTCCTGCCATGCCATAAACACCGGCATCACCGCTGCAGATCATGGAAACTGTTTTTCCTTTATTTGCCTCCTCGAAAGCAAGCACACAGCGGTCTACCTCTTTTTTCATCGGTGTTGTCATGAACTCTTTTCCTGCAAAATATTCCTTTACAAGGTCAACATATACAGTGTATCCGATGATCACATCACTTTCATTTAATGCACGGATCGCCCTTCCTGTCATCTGGTCGTATGCGCCCGGTCCAATTCCCACAACATAAATCTTACTCAAAACGTATCCTCCGATTTCCGGCTGCAAGAGCGGTGGTCACACCGTCCCGGCCTGTTTTTTTTCTGATCAGGGTCCCCTCGCCTGAGGCCAGCACTGCGCTTCGCTCACAGACATTGTCCACACCTGTTATTTTCTTGACAAATTTTGACGGAGTAAATTCTCCTTTTACTGCTTTCAGTTCCTCCTCCGTAAACGTCTGAAACGGAAGTGACCACTCTTTCGCAAGAGCTAAAAGACCCGGCTCTTCCTTTTTCAGATCAATACTTGCAATAGAACACAAAGCTTCTTTATACAAATCTGCTTCTTCCAGACAGTTTTCGGCTGCCTCAAGGATCGCGGCTGCCTTTTTTTCCTTACGGCAACCCATTCCAAGAACAGCCACAGGCGGAATTACATGGACGGTATTTGGAAATGGCAGACAGCTCTTGTGAATCGTCACTGCAATACCGGTTTCCGGTCTTTCTGCTGACTGCCCGGTGTATTTCTGCCCGGACATTGAAACCGGTTTTCCGGTGCTGTCACAGAGAACCAGCCCTTCCGGCAGTTCCCCCTCCCACGGAAATTCACTGTAAAAACCGATCTGTTCTCCGGAAAGCAGTGCAGCGGAAGCCTCCTTCGCCGCCTTCATATGAAAAATGGCACACCCATTCTTTTTTGCAAAAACATCGACTGCAAAACGGCTGTGAAGATCTGTAGCAGTAGTTACTACAGGCGTAGCCTTAAGATGTGTGGCACAGCGAAGTGCCAGCTCATTAGCACCTCCAAGATGCCCGGAAAGAAGGGAGATCACAAATTTCCCACATTCATCGATCACAAGAACAGCGGGATCTGTTTTTTTCCCCACAATATAAGGTGCAATACTGCGTACGGCGATCCCGCAGGCACCGATAAAGATCACGCCATCCATTCCGGAATGGAACTGTTCTCCTGCCCACTGTGAGGTGGAAGCAACCATAGAATCCGGAAGATACCGGCTCTTTTTTGCCAGCGTTACGATGTCTCCTTCTCTTTGCAGTGCCTTTTGAAGTTTTTCTCCTGTCTCCAGTCCTGTCATACTGAAGCAAATCATGGAAATATTCATGTTTTATTTCGTAGCCTCGCGGAATTCTGTTGTAAATCCTGGATCATACAGCTTGGAGCGGTCATAATGTGCGGCATTTACCGCATCTCCTACCAGCATAAGAGCTGTTTTCGTAATGTTGTTCTCTTTTGCTGTCTGTGCCAGAGTTCCTACTGTACAGATAAATTTCTTCTCATCCGGCCAGGTTGCCTTGTAAACGATAGCCGCCGGTGTATCCTCGCGGTATCCGCCTTCAACCAGTCTGCGGCTCAGCTCCTCCAGCATACCGGTACTTAAGAAGATAACCATAGTCGCATTGTGTGCTGCAAAGGACTGGATGCTCTCTTTTGCCGGAACCGGTGTTCTTCCTTCCATTCTTGTGATGATCACACTCTGGGAAATATCCGGAAGTGTGTACTCCAGATTCAGAGCGGAAGCCGCGCCACAGAATGCACTGACTCCAGGACAGGAATCATACGGAATTCCCTTCTCATCCAGAATATCCATCTGCTCACGGATAGCACCATAGATACATGGATCTCCGGTGTGAAGTCGAACCGTCATCTTGCCTTCTGCTTCTGCTCTCTCCATAACGGAAATTACTTCCTCGAGAGTCATTTTTGCACTGTTATGAATAGTGCATACATCCTTGGAATACTCCAGAAGCTGCGGATTTACAAGGGATCCTGCATAGATGATCACATCCGCTTCCTCCAGATACTGTTTTCCTCTTACTGTGATAAGATCCGGTGCTCCCGGACCTGCTCCTACGAAATGTACCATAATCTATTCCTCTGTCCTTTCTTTATTTTCTTTGATAATGATCAGTGAATAATAGCCTGCATCCTCCGGGATTTCTTCTACAGTGCGGAAGATTTTTTCATCCGGCATACCGCAGTTCTCGATCATCATGGCTTCTGCCCCCTGTGCAAGAAGCTCTGCCTTAACATTCTTCATTTTCTTTCCGGCTTTCATGAGAACCTTGGTTCCCGGAAGCTTCAGTGCATCCTCGATCTGATAAGAAGCCGGGATCACATGAAGCGGTTCTGCCTTCTCTACAAGTCCTGTGTTCAGACGTGCGGAAACTGCACAGAAAGATGTGATTCCACAGACGATCTCGGTTTCATATCCCTGAGCCACCAGTCTGTGATGTACATAGAGATATGTGGAATATACTGTCGGATCTCCCAATGTAAGAAATACCACATTTTTCCCCTGATCCAGTACTGCCTTTACTTTGTCTGCGCCTGCATCGTGGTAGCTTTTCAGAACTTGCGGATCCTTTGACATGGGGAAAGGAACTGCAAGGAGTTCTTTTTCGCCAAGCTGTGGATATGCGCCCTCCACGATCTTAAATGCTACGGTATCCTCCGGAACTTCTCCCGGAAGTGCGATCACATCTGCCTCTTTTACAAGACGAAGTGCCTTTAAGGTAAGAAGCTCCGGGTCTCCCGGTCCTACACCTACACCATATAATTTACCTGCCATTTTTCTTTCCTCCTAATATATCTTTTTATACAAAACAGTTATTCTGCTGTATTTTCTTTTTTATTTACTGCTCACCATTCCCCGATTCTCCCTGTTTCTGTATGGCATCGATCAGCTTCCCAGCATCCCGGGTCTGCCCCAGGAATCCATACACATTGGAGAACACCACAGCTCCCAGAAGAATCTGCTCATAGGAACGGTGATCCAGGTAAAACTGAATCTTTTCCATAACGATCGCCATAGTTTCTTTCAGGATTCCATACCTGTCCAGAATCGAAAGCGCATCGTCCGTGGTTCCAGCCTTCAGGATCTCCCGGGCACAGTCAAGTGTGCCACCTGCGCGTATGGCACTGGCACATAAAACTTCCATTCTGCCATCTGCACAGTGGGAATGGGTATTCATGATCCCGGCTGCAACTTTTACAAATTTGCCGATATGGGCTACAAAAAGAACGCCTTTTACGCCCATATCTATTGCCATATCTATAGTCTCTCCTACATAATTGCTGCATTTAATATTGTTTTCAAAGGGGATGGTCATATGCTCCCTGAGATAATCTGCCCCGTAATTGCCCGGTGTCACCAGAATGTAATTTTCTCCCTGGCAGAAGTGTTGTTTCATTTCCACATGGATACTCTCGATCAGCGCCTTTTCACTCATAGGCTCTACGATGCCGCTGGTTCCCAAAATAGAGATTCCTCCCAGGATTCCCAGTCTTGGATTAAATGTTTTTTTTGCGATCTCTTCTCCTTCCGGAACGGAGACGGTCAGTTTCAGAATTCCTTCGTAGTCGTATTCCTGAGCAGCTTCTTCTGCTTCTCTTAAGATCATCGCTTTGGGAACGGGATTGATGGCTGCCTCACCTACCTGCTGGGAAAGACCTGGTTTTGTGACGCGGCCTACACCGACTCCGCCATCCAGAATGATATGGGGAAGGGTGCCGCCCTTTTTTTCATCCTGAGGATGAGGTTCCAGACAAGAAAGTTTTTCTGCTTTTACGTAGACCAGGATGCCGTTAGTGGTGTCCGGGTCGTCGCCTGCGTCTTTCTGTACTGCACAGGAGACGTAGTTTTCTCCTGTGGTGATGTCGTGAAGCTCCAGGGTGAGGGTAATTCCCTTTGGGGTGAGGAGCTGTACCTCGGAGAGTTTTTTGCCGGAGAGCAGCATGCGGACTGCCCCGCGGGTTGCTCCTGCCGCACAGGAACCAGTTGTGTAGCCGTAGCGGAGGCGTTTGTTGTTTTTTATGATGTATTGGTTTTCCAGGCCGTTCATTGGATGGCACCTCCTTTTTTTAATGAGTTTTTTTGTAGGAAAATTTTTTTCTTAATATTATTTTCTGCTTTTTTAAAGCGGGGAAATTCTGCGGGGGAGGGGAAGCACTCATAGTTGCGAAGGCCGTTTCCCCTCCCCACACCCCAACCCGCCGG
>NZ_JBBMEJ010000021.1:0-51718 GCF_040096615.1 Blautia aquisgranensis | reverse complement strand
CCTCCTGATAAACTGCGGAGCAGTTATTCGGTTATGAGCAAGTAGCGAAAGCGGATTGCGAATATCCGATTGACTATGAAGATTATTATCTATTTAATAGAAGAAAAACAGGAGGTTTTTTATGAGATTACGTAATATTCCGGGAGCGAAGGATGCTATTTTGGAGTGTGACTGGGTGATTGATGAGCCGGAGAGATTTAAGGGGAAATGGGATGAGGTTTTTGGTGTGAGGAGACCGCTTTTTCTTGAGGTTGGCATGGGTAAGGGGCGTTTTCTGATGGATATGGCCCGGCTGCATCCGGAGAGGAATTTTGTGGGAATTGAGATGTATGACAGTGTGCTGCTTCGGGCACTGCAGAAGAGAGAGGAAGTGGAAGATGCGGGAGAGGATTTTTCCAATCTTGTTTTTATCCGTGTGGATGCGAGATTGCTGCCGGAGATCTTTGAGAAGGATGAGGTTGACGGGATTTATCTGAACTTTTCGGATCCGTGGCCGAAGGCGCGCCATGCAAAGAGAAGACTTACCTCCAGAGAGTTTCTTGCGAGATATGAGAAGGTCCTGAAGAAAGACGGTGCTGTGGAATTTAAGACGGATAACCGTGATCTGTTTGAGTTTTCACTGGAAGAGGTGAAGGATTCCAACTGGAACCTTGAAGTCTGCACATTTGATCTGCATCATGATGAGAAGCTGGTGGAGGGCAATGTAATGACAGAATATGAAGAGAAATTTTCCTCCAAGGGAAATCCGATCTGTAAGATGATAATTAAACAGAAATAGAGGGACAAAATGCAGGAAGAAATTTTTGAAAGGTATCCCATACCAAAGGCGTATTTTAAACTGGCATTTCCGGTTGTGTTCAGCATGGTGATCTCGCTCGTCTATAATATGGTAGATACTTATTTTATTGCAGGAACCGGCAATACAGATCTGGTAGCGGGTGTTGCTCTGGGTTCACCGATCTTTACGCTGATGATTGCCCTTGGAGATATTTTTGGCCTGGGCGGCAGCTCTTTTATTTCCAGGCTTTTCGGGGAAAAGAAATACGAGGATGCGAAGCGAATCAGTGTGTTCAGTTTTTACGGAGCGATCGTCAGTGGTGTTGTGGTTGCGGCGATTCTGATGATTTTCAGAAGCCCGGTGCTGGGACTTCTGGGCGCTAGTGAGGCTACCTGGGAGTATGCATCGCAGTATTATACCTGTATCGCGCTGGGTGCGCCGTTTATCATTGTTGCACTGACGCCGTCCAACCAGCTTCGTACAGAAGGTTTTGCCACCGCTTCCATGGCTGGTTCTGTGCTTGGAGCGATCGTGAACATTATTCTGGATCCGGTCATGATCTTCGGACTTGGCTGGGGTGCGGCCGGAGCTGCGACAGCTACAGTGATCGGAAATGTGTGCACAGATATTTTCTTTGTATGGTTTCTTATAAAAAGGAGCAAAAATCTTTCGGTGGATCCAAGAGGATTCCATATTTCCGGCAGAGAGATCCGGGCGGTTTTTTCCATTGGTATTCCGGCTTCTGTTACCAATCTTATGCAAAGTCTTGGTATTGCACTGACGAACCGTGCTCTTCTGGGCTTTGGAGATGATAAGGTTGCAGCGATGGGAATCGTCATGAAGATCAATATGATCGCGGCACTTGTGCTGGTAGGTTTTGCTTTTGGAGGCCAGCCGCTGATTGGTTACAACTATGGTGCGAAAAACCGTGAGAGACTGAAAGGAACGTTGAAATTTGCATATCTGTTAGAAGGTGGAATGGCTCTTGCACTGATGGCAGTGCTGGGATTTTTTGCCCCGCAGCTGGTACGTGTCTTTATGAACGATTCTTCGGTTGTGGAAAATGGTGCGTTGATGCTGAGACTCCAGCTTGCAGGAATGCTGTGCATGGGAATCGTGCTGATCAGTACCTGCACATTCCAGTCAGCAGGACAGGCTATGAGTGCTTTTCTTCTGTCTGTGAGCCGTCAGGGTGTGATTTTTGCCATTGTGTTGACAATAGCGCTTCATACAGTGGGATATCACGGTGTGCTGGCTTCCCAGGCAATCTCGGATTTTCTGACAGCGGTTCTGGCAGTGATTCTGGTATGGCGTTGGTGGAAGAAAGAGAAGTTCTGATAGAGATAAATTTTTATATGTGGTGAAAAAAGGGCAGGCTGGTAATCTATGTGCCGATGCGTTTATTTTCGTCCGGGTTGCCGGGCAAAATGTGAATGTATGTAAGCACAGGAATCAGCCTGCTTTCATATACTGATCGTAGAACCAGCAGGAGAATAGAGGGGGACTTTGGATCTTGAAAAAAAGAAAATTCAAGTCAGTCAGGAGAAATCTGAACAGCGTAAACCGCAGCATCAACAATCAGGCATCCCACATCAGAAGTTCACTGTCAGAAATGGAAAAAATGCTGGATAAAATTGCATCAAATGAAGATACAAAAAATAAAAAAGAAAAAAATAAAAAAAATTAAAAAAAGGTGTTGACTTTACCATAAGCATGACGTATAATACAACATGTCTTGAGGAAAGGAACACACCGAACGAAAGACACAGATAATTAAATAAGCGTCTTTAGCTCAGTTGGTAGAGCACCTGACTCTTAATCAGGGTGTCCAGGGTTCGAACCCCTGAAGGCGCACTAAGAACACTGTTTTTGTAGACACAGGAGCTACGGGGACGGTGTTTTTCTTTGTTGATGGAAAACTCAGTGTTTATGCGGGTTTGCGGGCTCTTAATCATTTTGTTATATGCCTCAAAAAAACTTTCTAACATCTTTTTTACATCTTCTAAAGAAAATCTTAATTTGAATACAATGTATTCAAGATATCTTTAAAGCATTTTCCATAAGATTCATCTTTTCAATTTCTGTATGTGTGTCAAAGCAATAGTATTTTAATGTTGTCTTTTCGTCTGAGTGACCTAACATTATTCTTGTGGTGTTGAGACTAACACCACCGTCCAAGAGAGAAGAACCATAAGTTTTTCTTACTTTATGACTGCTTCTGTATAAGATTCCGAGTTTGCTGCAATATTTTTTCAATAATGAAGTGATACATCGTTCAGTGATTGGCTCATTTGTTAATGAAAAAATATAGCCTGCTGCCTTACCGTTCGATTTTTCTTGACGTTCCTTTGCTATGGCTATAAGTTTTTTGGCTTCTTTTGTTAAAAAAACATATCTGTCGCCGCAGTCTGTTTTTGTATGCGGAACAACTTCTTTAGTATCACGTCTGAGCATTCTCTGGATATGAATATAATTTTCATTCTCGATATCAGAAAATTTCACAGCACACAATTCACCAATTCTTAATCCTGTTTGAAATTGAAACATAAGAGCAAGGGGAGAAAGTTCATAGAATTTCACAGCATTTTTATAATCTTCCCATGCAAGAGGAATCATCATTTTTCTTTCATCAACGGTGTAGACTTGTGTATCATCAGGCTTCTTTTGCTCTTTTCTGAAAATCTTTTTATCAATTTTAAGCCCCTTCATGGGGTTGCTCTCGATAATATCCAAATCAACTGCATATTCAAGCGCTTGTCTCATAATGACTTGAACATTTACATATTTTTTTCGAGTCATATCATAATCTTTTATAAGTTGGTGAGCCCAAACGTCCAATGTCAGTTTATTGATTTTTTTCAAAGGTATTTTTATTATAGGGGTTCCAACGTAAAAAGATTTCCAATCACTTTCGATTCTTGTGATATAAGTTGAAGCGGTTGTATGAAGTCGCTTATATTTCAACCATTCGTGATAAAAAATTTCCAAGTTTACTTTATCCAAAAGATTGTCAAGCAGCTTCTCTTTGTAGAAGTCATTTAGCCATTCATAAAGTTCTTCTTCTGTTGCTTTGACGATGAGTTTCCTTCCATATTTTTTCGTTTTATCTGGAATGTAAGTTCTCCAACGTTGGTCTTTTCCATTACCTTTGCCGATAGAATATGGATGCTTTTTCTGTATTTCTGCTTTGATTAAATCGTTCATTTTCAAGGCACATCGCTTATTTTAATATTAGCATTTTTTATTTATGAAATCAACAGTAAGTACTAAAAGAATGACTCACTATTATCTATATAGAGGTATACTAATATCATCAAAGAGAGGAATACAAAACAAACAGAAAGAAAGAGGTAAATAAAAATGGAATCATACACAACTATGACAATTAATTTTAATAATAGCGAAGCAGCAAATAAGGCAATGAATATTATTAAAGCAGCATTAAAAACAATAACACCTAAATTTCCAACAGAGTTCACAACATTTGAAAAAGATATTACTGTAAAAGAAAATGAAATTATAGTTGATGAAAGTTGCAGTCTTTGGCAGGCAATCGGAAGAGTTGACGTTCTTGCTAAGGAAGTTGCAACAAAATTAGCAGATGAAGACTTTACGCTTGAGTGTTATTACGATTCATGTGATTGTGGTTATAAGGAATCTGTAAAAGCTGATTACAGCAATGGAAAACTTACCATTAATACAGTAGCTTCTGAAGATAATGGATATTGCCCTGAGTGCGGCGAGCTGATTGTTCGTTTCGATGAATATGATTCCAATGCTCATTATTATTGTCCAGAGTGCGGAGAAGAACTTGACCACGAAGAAATGTTTGAGGATGGTCTTCCAACTTTCACGAAAGAGATTATCAAAATCAAATAAAAATCATAACATTTTTTAATAAGAATATAAGTGCTTTTAAAATGACTCATTATTTCCTGCACAGAGGTATACTAATATCATCAAAGAGAGGAATACAAGACAAACGAAAAAAAGTATTTTAAGGAGGATTTAAACAATGTATTACAATGGTGAATATTATACAGATGATGACATCGAGGGAATGGCAGAAAGTATTGGCATGGCAGCAGAGGATTGTATATGGCATTGTGCTGATGGACATATACTTAGAAGTGAAGAAATTGCTTCATGGTCAAATGAAATGATTATAGAAATGTTTACTATAATATATCTTTCATAAAGTACCACTAAAATGACTCACTATTATCTATATAGAGTTATACTAATATCATCAAGAGAGGAAAACAAAACCTCAGAAAATAAAAACGAAATAAAATAAGGGCAGCGACCAAGCGCTAAACGCCAAGAGGCGAAGAAAGGAAAATATTATGTTTATCAATTATGAAATGGCTACAATCGAAATCACAAAGGCAGAAGCAAAAGAAGCAGGTGTTTTCAACTCTGATATGTACAATAATCTTGCAAAAGCCAAAGCAGAGACAGGTTACAAAGTTGTAGTAAAAGAATCTAAGAAAAGAACAGATACAATGAAAGGTCTTACTTACGCTTATATGACAGTTTATATTGAAAAGAAAGCAGGTGAGCGAAAAGAAGAACTTATGGCTGAATTTAATGAACTTCGTGGCTGCATTGATGGAAAAAGAAATCCTCTGGCAGAAAAGGCTTCTTATGGCGAAGTCAGAGCTTGGTTCCTCGAGCAGTTTACAGAGATTACAGAATTTAATGAAAAACTTGCTGCAAAGAGAGCAATCCTTCGTGAAGAAAGAGAAATGAAAAAACTTGAAGCTTTATTCGCTTAATATGTCGCATTAAAATGACTCACAGTTATTTGCAATCTACTATAATAAAATCATAAAGAACAGAAAACAAAATCCAAAAGAAAGAGGTAATAAATCATGAAATCTCCTATCACAATCGACTTCGTAAATGCAACAATCACAGTAAACGCAGCTTATGCCAAGAAAGCAAGCAATCCTTTTTCAGCAGAATATGCACAGATTCAGAAAGTACGTGCTGACTATCCAACTTTCACAGTAAGAACAAGAAGTATTAAAAAGAATGCTGCTAAAGATTCCTATAAAGGTCTTACCTACGATTACATGAGAGCCTACATCATGAGCCATGAAAAAGGGGAAGATAGAGTAAATGCGTTAATGGAATTTGACGAACTGCTTCTTATCTCTCAGTGCCACAGCAAAGGACGCAGATATCCTGTTATCAAAAGTTGGTTCCTTGACAACTATCCAGAAATTAAGAACTTTGGAATGATTGAAATGCCTGGGTTTGAGATTGTGCCAAAAGATGAAAACAAGGTTGCGGACTTTCCAAAAGATGAAAAGGTCAGCGCATAAAATTAAGTAAGGAGAGATAAAAATGAACAGAGATTTACGTTTTGAGGATTTAAAAGAATACGCAAACGAGTTTGCTTGCAGCATTGCAGAAGCTGCCAGAGATATAGTCTTTGATTTTTTTGCGGCAGCAGGATTTCGGGAAGATGTTCTCGAAGAAGAACTTGCGCCTAAGTCAGATGAAGAAATCATTGAAATGTACTTAGATTTTTAAGTCATGTATTTAACAGTAGAGATATTTATTGTTTATTATTCCTTTGTTAATAGGCTGACTCAGAAAGGTTAAATAATATGTTAGAAGAAAAAACTTATTCAATTTCAGAACTTGCGGCAATTATTGGCGGTTCATCTAAGCGCCAAGCCATCAAACGCAAACTTGAACGTAGACACATTCTCTATTCTATTCAAGGTAGAGGAAGTAAAACCACTTTCAAAATAGAAAAAATTCCCAGTCCCTTTCAAGAGTTCTGCATGGACGTTTTAAAATTTGATAAGAACACAGATTTTGAGAAACTGCGCAATCTTTATTATTATTGTTTAAATGATGAATTATTTATGGCAAAACCTGATGAAGAAAAAGCGATGCTTCTTGAAGATAAAGGCAAACATATTTCAAGACAAACTATTGCAGGATATGAACGAAAACTATTTGATGTATATTTCTATTCTAAAAGTGATACAGAGTTTATTTACTACTTTGCGAGTGATGGCAATTATAGAACTGCTGAGCATGAAGAATACCTTGAAGCATGGCATGATTATTGGGAGTGGAAAGAACAGACAAAAAAAGAACTTGGAAATCTGCGTTATGTCTGCGCTCGAATCAAACTGAAATATGGCGGTTTTCCACGTAAGCAAGGAATTATACAAGCGAATGCCATTGAAATGCCGCAAATTCATAAGCTGATAGCATTGACTAATGAAAGTTTTGAGAAAGCGTATTCAGAATAAATTTAAGTCATTCTATTAACAGCAGAGATATTTTATATATATTTTTCTAACGTTAAGAGGTTGACTTAAAAAATCCTTTGGACAAATCACATTAATCATATAGTTAGATTTTTGAATAATAGTAGAAAGATAGGGACGGGGAGCCTTAGCGGTCTTTTTTATCGTATCGCTGCGCTCACGATAAAAAATCCCTTAATATAAAACGAAAGGAAGATTTTTAATTATGACAAATGTTGAAAGAGTAGAACGTGACATTGCAAGAGAAAAGATGTTCAGAGAAGCGTTTATGAATGGCAAAGAGCCAACAGACGAAGATAGAGCTGCGTGGGCGCTTGCAGACGCGCATAATCAAATGAGTCTTGATTATGCAAGACAACTTGATGCAAAAGAGGCAGTTACTAATATTAAAATTTCAAGTGAGGTAAAAATCAAAAAATGAGTGAGGAAAGAAAAAGGAAGAAGAAAAAGGGGAAAGATGATGAATCTATTCTTGAAAATGAGATTTTTCACATAATGGAAGTCAGTCTGAAAGAGGCTTTAGATATGGCTCTTGATGACATACTAAAAGAATGGAAGTAATAAAGGCAAGCTATGAAAGGACGGTTGTCCTTTTAGCTTGCCTTTTTTTGCGTTTCTCTGCCGATATTTTCGACAGAGTTTTTTTCGTTCAAAGCCAAGAGTCTCGTGATCTGGAATGAAAATCGCTCTTGTTAGGACAGTTAGCCACTACATATTGCAAAAATCGTTGTAAAAGTTGCAATTCCCGAAAAGGGCGCCCCCCTGTTAATAGCTGCCTGCTGCCATTCTGTCCCCTTTAAACGACTGCTGCCGCAATCGCCATTCATTTCTTCTTGGAACGTGCTAAAAAGCTATTCTGCGGCTTCTGGCGTGTCCTCTGCCACGTATTCGACTAAATCCCCCACTTGACAATTTAAGAGCCTACAAAGCGTGTCTATAGTTTTCCAAGACACTAATTCATTGTGTCTTATCTGTTGAAGATAAGATTGTCCAATTAACTTCTCTTCTCTTATTCTTGTAGAAGTATAACCGTTCTTTTTCAACTCTGCCATAATATCTATTTTATATCTGAGTGCCATTTCAAAGTCCTCCTTCTCCATTTTACTTAATAATAGCATATATTTGCACTAATTTCCAGTGTGAATAATGCACTAATTTCAAGTGCTTTATTGCACTATATTTTGGTGCTTTTGTCAATAGACTGCACTAATATATAGTGCTATAATAAAGACAAGTTAAGAGAGAGGAACAAGTCAAGGATAGACGAAAGTAGGCAGCAGCCGAAACCAAGAATACAAGGTCAGAGTGGAAAGGGATAAGGGAGACTGGGACGCACTAAGAAGAACGCTAAATACTTAAACAGCCCACCACCACTTGAACCTCTCACACATATCAAAAGAAAAGGGGATAACAAATTATGACAAACGAAAAAATCAACGCAACAGTAGAAGAAATCATGGAATATGAGGCACTTTTGGATGAAGTGAAAGGAATCGTAGATGGACTGAAAGATAACCTCAAAAATGAAATGGCAGAGAGAAAAGTGGAAAGTCTTTCCACAGACCGCTACACAGTCAGATGGACAGAGGTTCTTACTTCCAAGTTTAATTCTAAGGAATTTAAAAAGGTTTATGAGAATCTTTACACCGCTTTTCTTCGTCAGACTCGTTCAAGACGTTTTTCAATCAGTGCGTAACGGAATCTTCTTCTCTCTTGGCTTAGAAAATGAGCCAAGAGAGGAAAGTTCCTAAAATATAAATTATAAGAACAATAAAATCCATTGTTTCTGCGGCTTGTCAGAAATTTGCAGAAAATATGGAACTATTCACTCACAAAATAAGAACTTTTAAGGGGGAACCGCAAAATGAAATTCTGTAAAATCCAAGACACATTGAACAGATGCAGCAGCTTTCTTGATGTTGCTTGTATCGCACTTGATAATGAACATTTCTTTCCAGAGGGAAATACAGTCAGTTTACTCTTGGAAGATGTAAACAATCGTATCAATACTTGTGTTGAAGAATTGGAAAAGATGAAAGGAAACAATAAAAAATGAATAAGAGAACAATCGTTCTTACCACAGAACAGTACAAGGAAATCATTCAGACCATGAGAGAAGGATTCTGCGGCTGCCGTCCAAATGAACGAATTGCAACCGCTCTTGTCTTAGAGGGCAATCTTGGGCTTAGAATATCTGATATTCTGAGCCTGCGGCTCTCAGATATTGTGAGGGATGGCGACAGATACAGATTAGAGATAACAGAACAGAAAACAAAAAAGAAACGAGTTTTTACAGTTCCCCTTGTTATTCAGCAGTATATTGAAAATTATTGTTTGAGAAATGGAATCGAAAAAAATGAAAAGATTTTTGATTTGACCGAACGTGCAATCAGTAAACAACTTGCTCTTGTCTGTGATTACCTTGGATTTGAGGGAATCGGAACCCACTCTTTCAGAAAGTGGTATGCAACGGAAATTTACAAAAATAATGGATATGATATTACTTTAGTCCAACGGTTGCTCCAACATAGTTCTGCTGCCATTACACAGCGTTATATTGGAATAGAGCCACAGCGGATTGAAGAAGCCATTGAGGGACACGCACAGCTATTATAAAAAGGAAGTCATTTCAGACTTCCTTTTTACATAATTAATTTCCCAAACTGGAATTTTACTTTATTTCTACATTCTCTACTTTTACTTTGAACATAATAAAATGTTCCATTCCTACCGCACCAAATCTCTGTTGTAAAATAGGACATTCTTCAAGCATTCTTTGCTTTAACGCTTGATTATCACATTCTGTTGCTATACCAGTAATTCTAATCCATTCCCTTGATTCTGCTTTCTTTGCGACAATCTGAATATGCTCATTTTCTCGCATCTGTTTGTGAGCATCGTTCATGTCATTTGTAGATAAGTATAAATCATCTCCAACTTCCATTACTGCACCGAAAGGTCTACCTGCTGGATAGTCACCATTTATAGACAATACAAAAAATGCACCACATTCTTTCAAAAATTCATATGCTTTACTCATTTTATTTTTCCTCCGTTAAATTTCGATTTATAAATCCATTAATTGTATTTTATCATACCATAAAATACAAAATCATCATATAAATTTTTTCAGATTAAGAGTGGAAATCCACTCTTTTTTCTTTGCTCTTGGAATGGTAGAATAAAAGAAAAATGTTTGGGGTTATACTTATGAGAAAAGAATTTGACGAAGAAGACGAACCGAAAAAGTCAACCAGAGGAAAGAAAAATAATCAGAAAATGAAACCTTTCCTTGTATATCAATATCTTATGAGACATACAGACGAAAATCATGTTATCAGAGCAGATGATATTTGTCTTGCTATGGCTGAGACTTATGGTATAGACGCGGAACGTAGAGGGATTTACAGAGATATTGACGAAATCAATAAAGCGATTCTTGCTTTTGAAGAAGGCATTTCTATAAAAGAAGCTGCTGAGTGGATTGAAGATGATGAAAGTCTGAAAAATATTATTTTCGATAAGCACCAAAAAGGCTTCTGTATGCAGCAGCGGCACTATGATTACACAGATATTCAACTTTTGGTTGAAAGTATCTATGCGTCAAAATATCTGTCTGAGCCGCAGGCAGAACGCTTGATAAAGATATTATGTGAGTTCGTCAGTGAGTTCCAAGAGAAGAAAATTCGCCACAATGCTATTTTGACAGATAGAGTAAAAACAAACAATTCTGGTGTTTTGAATAATATTGAAAAAATAGATGCTGCAATGAGCATGGAAGATAAACACACTCCTGAAAAAATCAGCTTTAAATATCTGAAATACTCCATTAGCAATCTAAATCAGCAAGTAGAACGGCGGCATGGCAGCAGGTATGAGGTCAGCCCCTATGCGCTTCTTATCAATGATGGAAACTATTACCTTTTAGCTTATAATGATTATGTAAAGGACTTGCGGACGTATCGTATTGACAGAATGAAAGATGTAAAATTGCTTGGTATTGAACGAGAAGGAAAAGAAGTCTTTAATAAAATCAATCTCAAAAATTATACACAAAGAGTTTTTTCTATGTTCGGTGGAGAACAGCAGGTAATCACAATACAGTTTATCAATCCTCTTTTGGATGCGGCTGTGGATAGGTTTGGAAAGAAGGGAATCCTTTATAATGTGGTAGATGATAAGCATTTCAGCATTACTGCACCTGTTGAAATCAGCGACCAGTTTTATGGTTGGGTTCTTGGTTTTGGAAATAAGGCGAAGATTTTAAAGCCGCAGAAGGTAGTTGAGGGATTTACAGAGTACTTGGATAAGATTAGAAATATGTATGAAAGTTGATGAAAAGATGTTAAAAGTTAGTATGAAGTTGCTTATTTGTTACTTAAAACATGATTATTTATTGTTTGAATACACTTTGAATACACTGGACAGTGCGATGTGCCAAAACCTCCTTTCTTAGCGGCGAAGCCGCAGGGTGTCCAGGGTTCGAGCCCCTGAAGACGCACTAAAAGCACTGTTTTTGCAGACATAGGAGCTGCGGGGACGGTGTTTTTTTGTTGCGTTAGAGCGAAAAAAGTGTCTGAGACAAGCCCGGGATATATGTAATAGGGAAGCGTAAGAAAAAAGCATTGGTAAGACAGAATAATAATATTGGGAGGACAGTGATTTTGACGAGTGGGAATAAAAAAGGAGGGCCGGGTCTTTTTGGACCCGGCAGAGTATGAAAAGAAAAATAAGTAATGATCTATAAGATGAAAAAGCGTTGTGCTTTATTTGCTTAATAATATACTGTCAAAATGTGATGGAACTGTGAGAAGCGTTTTAAAAATCTGTGAGAAAAATCTAAAGATCTTATAAATTTCCATAAGGTTTGTTCAGACTAATCTGCTAATAATACAATTTCAAAAACTAATTATGTAAAATTCTGGAAATACCTATAAATATATGAAAACAATAGGGACATTTTCCTGCTTATACGGTATAATAAACCATATTATAAAAAGCCTGGGGCGGAAACAAAGTCGGATAAGCTGAAACAGAGGCAGTTACTTTCGTAGTAAAATATCCGCAAAAATAAGGCTACAATTCTGCAATATTCAGGTGAAAAGGGAGGAACTGTCTATGGAGAGAGTGTTTGAAGCAATAAACGGCGTGTTCAGCTTTATCGGTCCACTATCTGATTTCCTGTGGGATTTTCCTACAAATTTTGAATGGTACAGCAGCATTCCCATTCTGGGAAACATATCCTTTGCGATCATATTGCTTCTGGGATCCGGAATTTTTTTCAGCTTTAAGATTGGTTTTATGCAGGTAACTTACTTCAAAAAAGGAATCCGCAGTATGACTGAGAAACGAACCGTTGAAACCGGAATTTCCCCGCTGGCATCCTTTTTCCTGAGTTCGGCTATGCGCGTTGGTCCCGGAAATATTCTGGGTGTGACAGGAGCTATCGCAGTCGGCGGCCCGGGAGCTCTTTTCTGGATGTGGATCTCAGCATTTTTCGGAATGGCAGTTGCATATATGGAAGGTGTGCTTGCCCAGATTTTTAAGGAGAAAAAAGATGATGAGTTTGTAGGCGGACTTCCCTTTTATGGAAGTAAGCTTCTTGGAAATAAAGTATGGATCGGAGTATTTCTTTCCGTGCTGTATATTCTCTATGCACTATGTTGTCTGCCGGCACAGGGATTTAATGTTGTTTCCTCTGTAGGACGTATGGCAGAGATCATAACAGGAAAAACAATCGCCAGTGGATCTGCCTTCTATTATATAGTAGGAATACTGATCGTAGTTCTCACAGCAGCAATCGCATTTGGCGGAATCAAAAAAGTTTCCAGATGGACGGATATGATGGTTCCGGTGATGGCGGTCCTCTATATGGTTGTGGTACTGCTTCTTATTATATTGAATTTTAACCGTATTCCGTATTTCTTCGGAAGTGTTTTTAAAGGCGCATTTAAACCGGAGGCATTTTTCGGAGGCGTTTTCGGAACTGTCCTTGCACAGGGGGTAAAACGAGGTCTGATGTCAAATGAGGCAGGGCAGGGAACCATTACCATGTCTGCGGCAGCAGCAGATGCGAAACATCCCTGTGAACAGGGCGTGATCGCTTCACTTGGAGTTTTTCTGGATACGATCGTGATCTGTACACTTACCGGATTTGTGGTAGTTATGGCGCATTGCTGGACCGGGGCAGATGCGGAAGCCTGGCAGGCGCTGGATAAACTTCCGAAATACACGGAATCTATTGCTGTCCTGACACCGGGAACGGCTATGAATGGAATCGTTACATTCCTTGTGACTTTCTGCTTCTGTCTGTTTGCATTTACCTGTCTGCTGGGTATGATCAGCTTTTCGGAGATTGCGGCAAACCGCATCCGAAAAGACCGGGTTTGTATCAATATCGTACGCTGTATAGGACTTATTGTTGCTACATTCGGAATCCTCTGCAATATTGCAGGGCTGGAACTGGGAAATCTCTGGGCATTCTCGGATCTGGGAAATATTCTGATCGTATATTTCAATGTGCCGATCGTTTATGTAGGTGCGAAATATGTTTTCCGGGCAACCAGACATTATAAGAAGAACGACGGAACACCGTTTACTTCAGAAGTGATCGGAAGAAATGATTGTGTTTACTGGGATGAACGTGCGAAGAAACAGTAAACATAATAAAATTTTGGAACAGAATCCCCTTATTAGGATCCCCTCATTATGGAACACTTCCCATAATGAGGGGATTTTTGTGCATTTTACAGGCAATCTGTTAAAATTCTGTGTTCCGGCTTTTTATTTGTAACATGCTGAAAAGATGTGGTATACTTAACCCTAAAGTAAACACACGGGGAAACAGTATGAAAACATCGGATGAAAATCAGAAAATAGATTTTGTCGTTACCTGGGTCGACGGAAATGACCCGGCATGGCAGGAAGAAAAAATGAAAACATTAAATCCAGAAGGGACTGCTAAAATAGATGACCGAAAAGAACGGTACCGCGACTGGAATAATTTACGTTACTGGTTCAGAGGAGTTGAGAAGTATGCACCGTGGGTAAGGAAAATCCATTTTGTTACCTGGGGGCATATCCCGGCATGGCTGGATACAGCGAATCCTAAACTGAACATTGTCAGACACGAAGATTTTATTCCCGGAGAATTCCGCCCTACATTTAACTCCCATACTATTGAATGGAATTTTCATAGAATTCCAGATTTATCAGAAAATTTTGTGTATTTTAATGATGATATGTTTTTATTAAAACCGATAACTGCCGAAGCCTTTTTCAGAAACGGCAGGCCGGTAGATATGATGGCTCTTCAACCGGATGTTGCCAATGCAGATGATGAAGTCATGCCATATATTTATCTGAATAACGCCATGCTCCTGGCGAAATATTTCGATAAACGGGATAATATAAAGAAGCAGCCCGGGGCATATTTTCATATAGGGTATCCGCCGATGTATTTCTTTTACAATATGCTGGAGATCGCTTTTCCCCGGTTCACTGGATTCTATACAGTACATGGCCCGTCACCGCTTAAGAAGAGTACTTATGAAAAACTGTGGCAGCTGGAACCGGAACTGTTGGGAAATGTATGCAGCCATCCATTCCGGCATAAAGAAGATGTTAATCAGTATGTGCTGAGAGAATATCAGAAGCTCAGCGGAGATTTTTTTCCGGAGAATATACAGAAATTCTGTGGATACTATGATGTAGAAGAAACCAACGAAAAACTGATACAGACCATTACCGGGCATAAGAAAAAAATGATCTGCATCAATGACAGCAATCACGAAATTGATTTCGAAAAAGCCAAAAAAGAAATCAATAACGCGCTGGATCAGATTCTTCCGGAAAAATCAGAATTCGAACGCAAATTATAAACAGCAGGAAGAGAGGCATAAAGATGAATATTCTGTTGGTGGGCGGCTCCTGCAGCCTGATGGACAGCATGATCCTGAAGCTCCGGAAAGAGGGACACAGGGTTTTTTTGCTGACCGGAGATAAATACAGACATAATAAATATCAGAAAGTATTTGAAAGATATGACTTCGCCTATGACTGCGAAAATCTCAACGATATTTTGGAAAGTGTCAATGCAGACGTGACCATTCTTATGGGGGCATTTGATACCAATTACCGCTGGAATGGGGAAGAAAGAGAAACCGTGCATTTTATTTCTCATCTGGTAAATATTCTGGTAGCTTATTCTATGGCAAATAAGAAGCGGCTGATCTTTCTTTCTTCAGATGAAATTTATAATGGAAATTATAAGGATGATATAGAAGAGGAAGAAAAATTTTCCGGAATTGGGATCCGGGCAGATGCCTTGTCCCAGGCTGAGGAAATCTGTGAGAATTTCAGGATAAACCGGGGGCTGGATATCGTGACCCTGCGCCTGGATCATCTCTACAGCATTCCCAAAGAGAAAAAAGACATAAATAACATCTGCGCCCGGATGTGTCTGGACTGTCTGCGTGACGGACATATCAAGGCAAAAGCAGATCATGTTTTTTCTCTTCTTTATGAGAAAGATGCAGTGGAATATATTTATCAGCTTATAAAAAATACAAAGCACGAACGCAGTCGGTACAATCTTTCTTCCAATGATGTGATCAGTGAGGTGGAGCTTGCTGCAAAGGTCCAGGAAACCATGGGGACAGAATCCAACATTGCAGTGTTCTCAGACAGCAATGGAAGGTGCGTCTTGTCAGGAAGACGTTTTGAACAGGAATACGGTGTTCATGCATTTGGAAATCTGGAAAAAAATATCAAGGATATGGCTGCTTACATGCAGCGGCATAAAAATGTTTTTCTGAATGAAGATGAGCTGAAGCTTCCCTGGTGGAAGGTTCTTATCGAGAAATGGAGATGGCTGATCAAAGTGCTTTTCCCGTTTTTCGAAAACATGGTCTGCTTTATTCCGTTCTTTATGATGAATAACCGGACCGTAGGAAGCGAGTATTTTGCAAATCTTGATCCGTTCCTTTTGTATGTGCTGCTTTTTGCCATTGTGTACGGACAGCAGCAGGCTACTTTTTCTGCAATATTGGCGGTTGCAGGATATATGTTCCGGCAGATGTATACGCGAAGCGGATTTGAGGTACTTGTGGATTACAATACCTATGTGTGGATTGCCCAGCTGTTTATCCTGGGACTTGTTGTAGGATATATGCGTGACCAGATCCGTACCATGCGTCTGGAGAGCCAGGAACTGGAGGAACATTTGAGCAGGCAGATTGCAGATATCCGCGATATCAACGAGAGTAATGTCCGTGTAAAAGAAATCATGGAACAGCAGCTGATCGACCATAAAGACAGTATCGGTAAGATTTACAGCATCACAGCAGGACTGGAACAGCGTATGCCCGATGAAGTTATTTTCTATGCGGTAGAAATGCTGGAGAAGCTGATGCAGACTAAGGATGTAGCTCTTTATAATGTAGTCAACAGAGATTACGCCCGTATTTTTTCCGCAAGCTCAGATAAGGCAAGAAGTCTTGGAAACTCTATCCGTTATAAGGAAATGACGGAGATATACGATGCCCTGACTGAGCAGAAGGTATATATCAACAAAAATATGGACGAGCGTTACCCGCTGATGGCCAGAGGAATTTACGAGGGCGGCGAGGTTCAGATGATCATCATGCTCTGGGGATTAAGCTGGGAAAAAATGACTCTTGGCCAGGCAAATTTTTTAACTGTTGTCAGCTATCTGATCCAGAACGCGATGCTCCGTGCACAGAGATATATGCAGGCACTGGAAGATCAGCATTACAGCCGGGATTCTGAAATTCTGGAGCCGGATGCTTTTGAATCCCTGGTACAGGCTTATATGAATGCAGAGATTAAGAACCTGGTGGAATGTGTGCTTGTAAAAGTGGATATCCCAAAGGAACAGTACCGTGAGATCGATGAGCATATGTCAGGACAGTTGCGAGACAGCGATTATCTGGGAATCATGCCGGATGGAAATCTCTATATCCTGCTTACAAACACAACAAGAGAAAGTGCTGTGATCGTACAGGAACGATTTGAGAAAAACGGTTATAAAACAGAATGTGTGGAGAAGATGGCAGTATGTCACAAAGAATGAAATTATTTATTTTTCTGCTGATCATAAACTTAATTGTTATTGTGATCTATCTGGTCTGGAATCATATCCGGAGAAAAGAAAATCTCCGGAGTGTCTGGATGAAGGCGGTCATGATGTTTCTGTGTCCTGTAGTCGGGCCTATGTTTGTGCTGCTTTCTTTTATCCTGTTTAAATTGTTTTCATCACAGGGAATGGATCTTTCGGATGTTGTGTTCAGTAAGGACAGAACAGAGAATTTCCTGCGCCCGGATGAAGAAATGGAACGAAATATGGTATCTCTTGAAGAAGCACTGGAAGTTACAGACAAAAAAAGTCTTCGTACTCTGATGCTGAATGTGATCAGAGGAGATTACCAGAATTCCCTGTCCTCTATTAACCTGGCATTGAACAGTGAGGATTCTGAGACTGCTCATTATGCAGCATCCATTCTCCAGGACGTGCTGAATAATTTCCGAAGCCAGGTACAGGAAAAATATCTTCTGTGCCAGGAAGAAAACGAGCAGCAGGTTGAAAATTGCGTGAATCTTGTGGAGTATATGAATCCCATCCTGGAACAGAAGGTACTCACAGATATTGAGCAGAAATCCATGACAGATAAGATGCAGGAAGTCCTGCAGAAAGCATGGGATCTGGACAAGATCAGGATCAGCAGCACAGTCTACGAAAAAGTCTGCCAGCGTCTGCTGGAAATCAAAGACTACGAAAAATGTACACTGTGGTGCGACAGAGCCATGGAACAGTATCCAAGAGTTCTTTCCAGTTACACCTGCCAGCTGAAGCTCTGTTTCTCCTGCGGAAACAAAGAGAAATTTTTCCAGATCATGCAGGAATTAAGAAGTTCGGATATTATTATTGATAATGAGACACTTGAACTGATCAGAACGTTTATGTAGAAGTAAAAGGGTGAACAGATATGTCAATGACAACTTTGGTTATATTACAATTTGTGGGTATATTTGCTGCCTATACAGGTCTGACAGTTTTGCTTCCGGCAGTTATGTTTCGCAGAGTACTGAGAGGAAGAAGATTGTCAGAGCAGTTTCTGATGTGTTATACATTTGGAAATTTCTATATTATAAATATTGTATTTGCGGTTCAGCTGCTTCATATTTCCAATTTTCAGACACTTGTACTGCTTACTGTGGTTCTGAGTGTGCTGATCTGGAGTCGAGTGAACCGGATTTCTCTGAGAAAACTTATCATAAAGAATGCAGAAGCTTGCAGAAAACTTCTCCAGGGCAGCATGGGAATAAAGGGAGCCTTATACAGAGTATGGCAAAAGTTCATCAGAATGCTGAAATATGCAATCTGTTTCTTTTATCGCGAAGTGGTATGTAATACCCTGCAATGGATATTGGCAGGTGCAATTGTTGCGGCGCTTTTCTGGGTTTACGGCAGACAGCTGATCCTTACTTATGGATATCGAGCATCTGATATTCCGGTACATCTTAACTGGATCAATCAGATGAGCCGGGGAAATCTTTTTGTAAGTGGTGTATATCCTTTTGGATTTCACTGCGTGGTGTATTATCTGCACACAGTTTTTCGGGTGGATACTTATGTGATCTTGTGTCTGTTTTATCTGGTACAGGTATTTTTTATTCATGTGGTTCTTCTTGCAATGCTGAAAATGTTGTGCAGATCTTTGTATTTTCCGTATGCAGGAGTACTTGTATATATACTTGGAAGCTTCTGGGCAAGGCAGACATATTCGCGTTTTGGTGCTTCATTGCCCCAGGAATTCGGTATGATCTTTGTAATCCCATCTATATATTTTCTGATCCGGTTTTTTCAGACAGAAAAAGAAAATTTGAAGACAAAAGAGACAAAACTTACACTTGGGTGTTTTGCCATTGCGTTTTCGTTGACATTAGCTATTCATTTTTACGGAACTATGATTGCGGGACTCTGCTGCATCGGAATTGCCGTTGGATATGTTTTCCGCTTCTTGAATAAAGAGTATTTTCGTCGTATTATGATGACGGGAATTATCAGTGTATTTCTGGCTGTTCTTCCAATGGCGATTGCTTTTGCAGGAGGAACACCTCTTCAGGGCTCGCTTGGCTGGGGACTTAGTGTTATTAATGGCGGAAACTCTGATAATGAAGAGGAAGAAAATACTGTTACGCAGGATATGACGATTGAGGAAATAGCTGCGAATCTGCAGGGGTCTTCGGAAAGTAAAGAAAATACCGGTACAGCGTCTGTACAGTCGGGAAAAAATACACCGACTGTAACGGAAACCCCGAAGCCGTCACTTGGGGAAAAAGTCGGAGAAATTCCGGGGAAAATAAAAGATACATGGAATATGATGGCTCAGCGACTCCGGGAGTTTATTATTAATTTACCGGAGAAATGGTGTGCGTATGCTGTGCTGACGGGAATTGGAGTATTGATTCTGCTAGGATTGGTGTTTATTATTTTTCGCAGGACTGCTTATGGTGAAATGCTGATGTCAGCAGGATTTTGCATGGGAATTTTGACTTTACTGCTTTGTGCGGGAAATCTGGGACTTCCGGTTTTGATGGATTCGGCCAGATGCAGTATTTACTATGCATATCTTCTGGTTGCGACGCTGACATTATTGGGAGATGGAATCCTTTACCTGATATTTATGCCCAGGATTTTGAAAGTCATTCGAAATGCAGCAGCTTTAGGACTAACAGTGATAACTGTAGCAGGAATGATTTATCAGAATCTGATCAAAACACCAGATTTTTTGTCCGGCTATGTATCAAATGGAGCATTGACCTGTCTGACAAATATTATCAGGGAAAATGAAGATAAGACATGGACTATTGTATCAGCCAACGATGAAACTCAGATGGGCCTGGATCATGGATGGCATTATGAGACAATTACTTTTTTACGTAAGCTGGAAAAGATGGATAAGGACACCAAGGTAATTATTCCTACGAAGAATGTATATTTCTTTATAGAAAAAATTCCGTTGGATTATTCTGTGGTGTATTCTGGAAGTGGACAGTCCATCTCAAAAAAAGGGGCAAGTCAGAATCTGCCAAATGTAGGTGGAATTTCCATGTATCAGGGAGAAGGAAGATGGATCCTTATGTCCAGAATGTATTACTGGGCACAGGCATTTATGGAAAAATATCCAAATGATATGAAAGTATACTATGAATCCGAAGATTTTATATGTTATGTAATGCCTCAGAATATGTATCATCAATATAATTTTGCTATAGATTACGGTTATAATCAGGTTCAGACACAGGAGGAAAATAATTAACATAATGGTTTCCAGAAGAAAATTTTTCAGCATAGCTATCATGATGTTCGTATTACTGTTTCTGTTTCAGTTTTCCATGGTGCTGAGGGACAGGCAGAATACTTATGATGTAAACTCAAATCTTGCACCAAAACAGAATGATGGAAAAAATGTCTGGAAAAACGAAGAACTCGATCCTGCGTCTGTGGAAACAACGGACAGAAGGTATGTACTTTTTGTAGGTGATTCGTCTTCTGATATGGCAGAGGCTGTAAGCAGATGGTGCACTTATGCAAAATGGGATATTTCAAAATGCAGTTCCATGGAGAAATTTAAAGAGAATGACAAAAATCTTCCGGGAATGCTGATCTTGGAGTCCGAAAAGTATGCACTTGATGATAATCTGAAAAAAATAGAAGAACTGGAACAAAAAGGTGTGCTCATTGTCTTCGGATGTCTGGAAGATCCGAAGAATATTGAAAAGAATCAGGAACTTCAGGACTTTCTGGGAATTTATAAAATCGTCTCCAAAAAAACAGAACTTACAGGGGCAAAGCTTTTTGAGGGGCTGCTTCTGGGTGGAGAGGTAGTTTATGAAACGCCGGAAGATAAAGATGAAAGAGATCGTCAGGATCTGCAGCTTGATGTACCCTGGTATCAGGTGGGCAGCGGAACCAAGACCTATATGGTCGGACTCCTGGATCAGTCCAAACAGAAGGAAACGGTAGAAAATGAAGAACTTCCCACACTGATCTGGAGAAACGGAATCTGGAACGGAAGCATCTTCTGTGTAGTTGGAGATTACATGAAAGACAGTACGGCACTGGGTCTTCTGGATGGCATGGTGGCAGAGGCATCTTCATATTACATTTATCCGGTAGTTAATGCACAGAATCTTTCCATGATCAATTTTCCTGTATTTGCAGATGAGAATAATGAACAGATGATGGAGTTATACAGTCAGTCCATAACAGGAATGGTCAGAGATATCATGTGGCCGTCACTTATATCCATTGTCGAAAAAGGTGGCTTGAAGATGACCTGTTTTATGCAGCCGCAGACAAACTACGAGGATGGAATAGAGCCGACCAGCAAGGATCTGGTATTTTATCTGAAACAGATGAAAGAACAGAATGCGGAAGTCGGTTTGTCCATGCAGTATAAAAATGCGGAATCATTAAGAGATAAACTGAATCAGGATGCTGAGTTTTTCCGGAAGGCTGACAGCAGCTATAAATACGGAGCAGCTTATATAGAAGAAAAGGATCTGGACACTGTAAAAGCTCTGATGAATACTGAATTAATGAAGAATGTAAGCACTTTGATATGTGAATACACAGAGGATGAGCCCGTAATATCCTACTGTACAGATTCTGTAACCTTGCAGTCTGTCACAAGTGACGGAATGAATTATACCTACAGTGATGATATCCGTATGAGAAGTATTCAGAGTTCACTGGGCTATACCAATGTTATGCTGAATATGCAGAAGATTTTCTGGCCGGAGCGGAAAAAAGACCGCTGGCAGATCATGCAGAAACGTTTTTCCAGCAATCTTCTCACTTACTGGAAAAATTTTACCGGTTTTGACAGCACTACACTTTCCGAGAGCAATACCAGAACAAGAACCTTCCTGAATCTGGATTTTTCAGAGACCAGGACAGATGATGAGATCATTCTGAAAACATCTGAGAGTGGAAGCTGGTTTATCTTAAGAACCCATGGAGAAGAAATCGAAGAAATCGAAGGCGGCACACAGAAAAAACTGGAGGATAATGTTTATCTGATCCAGGCACAGGATACAACTGTGAAGATCCAGGTAAAAACAGCAGGACTCCATTACAGCAAATAAGAGAGGACACAGATGAAAGTTTGTATTGTGGCAGAAGGGTGTTATCCGTATGTAGTCGGAGGTGTATCCGGCTGGATCAACAGTTTGATAAAGTCATTTCCAAATGTGGAATTTATATTGCTGGCAATTGTAGCCAACCGTTCTTTCCGGGGAAAATTCGTCTATGAGCTTCCGGAAAATCTTACACAGGTTTATGAGGTATATCTGGAGGACAGTGAGTGGGAAGGCGGAG
This sequence comes from Blautia aquisgranensis, assembly GCF_040096615.1. Classification (NCBI taxonomy): domain Bacteria; kingdom Bacillati; phylum Bacillota; class Clostridia; order Lachnospirales; family Lachnospiraceae; genus Blautia; species Blautia aquisgranensis. The sequence continues at coordinate 29,238 of NZ_JBBMEJ010000021.1, read as the reverse complement.
ACAGAAAGAGAAAACGAAGAAAAAAAGTTCATATTTCCCGTAAAGAATACGATGAACTTCTGAACATGGTCCTGAACCGGAAAACAGACTGGGGCGTGATCTTTGATCTGTTTCATAAGAAACGTCTTTCTGTAGATGATCTTCTTATGGGCGAGGACTTTTTTATGATCGCCAGGGAATGTTATAACAGAAATTATTCAAACATCAATTTTTCGGATTTTCTCTGGACGCTGAGATCGATCTATCTGCCAATGTTCTGGACATTAAAGATGGATGTGCCGAAAGCGGATCTTTATCACTGTGTAGCTACCGGTTATTCCGGGATCCTGGGAAGTATGGCGAAACATTTTCATGGAAGCTCTCTTCTGATATCTGAGCATGGTATTTACACCAGAGAGCGTGAGGAGGAGCTGATCAAGGCTGCCTGGGTCAGGGGCGTATATAAAAATATCTGGATCGAGCAGTTTAAGAAGATGTCTCTTCTGGCTTATGAGAAAGCTGACACTGTCACCTGTCTGTATGATCATGCAAGGGAGCTTCAGATCGAGCTTGGCTGCCCGGAAGAAAAAATCAAAGTAACACCCAATGGTATCAACACAGAAGCACTGGCAGATCTTCCGGGAAAGAATGAAGAAGAGCAGCAGTTTATCAATGCGGGAGCTGTTCTCCGTGTAACCCCGATTAAAGACGTAAAGACCATGATACAGGCATTTGATTTTGCAAAAAAAAGGGTCAAAAATCTGAAACTCTGGATCATGGGACCTGCAGACGAGGATGTGAAATACGCTCAGGAATGTTATGATCTGGTGGAGTCCCTGGGAACAAAAGATATCGAGTTTACAGGAAGAGTTAATGTAAAAGATTATCTGGGGAAAATGGATTTCACATTGCTCACCAGTATCAGTGAGGGACAGCCGCTGACGATCCTTGAGAGCTATGCAGCTCATAAACCGGTCATAGCTACAGATGTAGGAAACTGCCGGGAGCTGATCTATGGCAGCAACGATGATTTCGGGGAAGCAGGGATACTGACACATATTATGAATATTGAGGAGATCGCCCATGCCATGGTGACGATGTCCTTACAGGAAGAAGAAAGATTGCGTATGGGAGAAGCCGGTTATAAACGTGTAAATGCGTTTTACCGGATCGAACAGATGAAAGCAGTGTATCAGGACATTTACAAAGGATTTTCTGATAAACAGGGACTTGAGTGGACGGAGGAGCCCTTCAGTATAGGAAAATAATAATCTCAGGACGGAGAGAATACATGGCTGGAATAGGTGTAAAACTGACAAACATATATAAAAAGAATACGCTGACAACAGATATCATAGGAGTTGGATACAGTACGGTCGTTACCATTGCACCAATGCTTGTTGTGATCGGTGCACTTGTACTTATGGAATACTTTCTGGATTTTTCATCTGTAGCTTATATTACAAGGGAACTGTTTTCCTGTACAGTGCTGTATATTTTTATTTTCTCATTGCTGACAGCATCACCGTTTAACTCTGTACTGTCAAAATATATGTCGGATGTGATCTATGAAGAGAAATATGAGGATATCCTGCCCTGCTATTATGTGGGAATGTTCATGAATATTCTTCTCAGTTCTGTGTTGGGAATTATATTCTGTGTTCGCGAGGTGATCGTGGGAAAGGTAGATATCATTTATGTTTTTACAGGATACTGCGGATATATAGCACTTGTCCTGGTGTTTTATTCCATGCTGTATCTGTCTATCTGTAAGGATTACAAAAAAATCTCGTTTTTCTTTGCAGTAGGTATGACAGTTACTTTCTTTCTGTCATTGCTTCTCGTAAAAATATTTCACTGGAGTATCACCTACGGAATGCTGTTTTCACTGGCTGTCGGGTTCTGGCTGATCGCCTGTATGGAAATGTCTGTGGTGCGAAGCTATTTCAGGGAAAACAGCGGAAGGTACAGAGAGGTTCTGGGATATTTCAGAGAATACTGGCCGCTGGTTGTAACTAATTTTCTGTATACACTGGGACTTTATATTCATAATTTTGTTTTCTGGACAACAGATCTTCACATGATTGTGGTAAAATCCTTTGTATGTGTAACAACGTATGATATGGCAACCTGCCTTGCGATGTTTACAAATATCTCTGCAAGTGTTATCTTTATCAGCAGAGTGGAGATGTATTTTCACGACAGATACAAGGCATATTCAGAGGCAGTTATCGGCGGAAGAGGAGCGGATATCGCCATTACGAAAAAAAGGATGTTCCGTACTCTTTCAGAAGAGCTGATGAGCCTTGCAAGAGTCCAGTTTATTATTACACTGGTGATCTTTCTGGTCTGTATGATCTTTCTTCCTCAGCTTGGTTTCGGAGGAATGACACTGAGGATCTATCCGTGTCTGGCAGCAGGATATTTTATTCTGTTTCTCATGTATGCAGAAATTATTTTTATGTATTATTTTAATGATATGAAAGGCTGTGTGCTGACAGGACTGGCATTCTGCCTGATCACGATGGCAGGAAGTATGATTTCCACACATTTTTCGGAGATCTGGTATGGTGCAGGACTTGTTGCAGGAAGTTTCGCAGGATGGACAGTAGCCTATATGAGGCTTCAGTGGATGGAAAAACATCTGGATTTTCATATATTCTGCAACGGACATCTGCTGAAAAAGAAAAAAGGAGACTGCCCATCGCCAAAAGTATTTGACAGATATGAGCAGTAGGAAAGGAACGAAAAAATGGCTTCAGGAGATATACTTAGATTATTTGTAATTGCGGCAGGAGCATATATGCTTGTAAAAGCAGTACTGTCACTTGCAAAAAGAAAAATGACAGAACCATTTTGCCTTGCATGGGTATTATTATCTGCGCTGATGATTCTTTCCGGTGTGCTTTTGAATCCGTCTCAGCTGGATCGGTACATAAGCACAAGAGGACTGATCCTGATTATCATCGTTGTATCAGGAATTTTATGGGGACTGTGGTTTATAAGCATCCAGGTATCCCTTCTGAAAAGACGGAATCAGGAAATGGCCATGCAGATATCACTTTTAAACAACGACTGTGAGAAAATACTTAAAGAGCTGGAGAAAATGAAAAAAGAAAAATGAAAAAAGTATTGTTTGTCATTAACACTCTTGGAGGTGCCGGAGCAGAAAAAGCACTTCTGGAGCTGCTGAAAAGATTTTCGCCGGAGCAGTATCAGACTGATCTTTATGTACTGCTTGAACAGGGCGAACTGATCAGTCAGGTGCCGGAGTATGTAAATATCCTGAACAGAGATTATACAGCAGAATCGGTTCTTACAAGAGAGGGAAAAAAGAAACTGAATAAAAAGGTTTTCAGGCGGCTGTTTACCAGAGGAGCTTTGTTTAAAAACATTCCGTATCTGATAAAAAATATCTCAGTTATGCTGAAACAAAAGAAAATTCATGCAGACAAGCTTCTGTGGCGTGTTATGTCAGACAGCGGAATGAGTCTGGATAAGGAGTATGATATGGCGATCGCTTATCTGGAAGGCGGTTCCACATATTTTGTCCATGACCATGTGAAGGCAAAGCAGAAGTTCACATTTTTGCATGTGGACTATTCGTATGCAGGCTACAGCAGAAAACTGGATAAAAACTGCTATCTGGATTTTGACAGGGTCTTTACGGTGTCCGGTGAAGTAAAAGAAAGCTTTGAAAAAATATATCCCGAGTGTGCAGACAGAACCTTTATTTTCCACAATCTGATCGACAGGAAGGAAATCATAAGAAAAGCAGAACTTCCAGGTGGTTTTGAAGATACATATAACGGAAAAAGGATACTGACTGTAGGAAGATTAACTGTTCAGAAAGCTTATGAAACAGCTATTGACGCAATGAAACTTCTGAAAGATCAGGGCGTAAATGTGCGCTGGTATGTGTTGGGAGAAGGCGAGCTGAAAGAGCAGCTTCAGCAGAAAATAGACAGTCTTGGGCTTACCGGAGATTTTATCCTGCTGGGAGCAGAGGAAAATCCCTATCCCTATTATAAGCAGTGTGATCTGTATGTGCATGCTACCCGTTTTGAAGGAAAAAGCATTGCAGTACAGGAAGCACAGGTTCTTGGCTGTGCGATCCTTGTGTCGGACTGCAGCGGAAACCGGGAACAGGTAAATGATGGAATAGACGGATCCTTGTGTCAGCTGTCAGCGGAAGACATCAGCAGAAATATAAAAGAGCTGCTGGAAGATGATGAGAAATGTATGCAGTACAGAAAAAATGCCTCTCGTCGAATCTCAGATAATCAGGAGGATGAAATGAAACTGTTTTGCTGCAGCAGGAATGACAGGAATGGAGCAGAGCGGAATACAAAAGTTCGATATATATAGCGTAAGAAAAGAGAAAGAAAGCCATGGGAAACAGAAAAGAAGTTTTGATTATTATTCCGGCGTATAATGAAGAAAAAACGATTGTTCCAGTGCTTGAAAAGCTGGAACAGCCGGAGATCGCGCAGATCGCAGATGTACTGGTCATGAACGATGCATCCTCAGATGCAACCAATCATGTAACAAAAAAGAGAAAACATGATGTTGTGACTCATGTATTTAATCTTGGATATGGAAGTGGCCTGCAGCTTGGATATAAGTATGCAGTGCGAAAAGATTACCGTTATGTGATACAGATGGATGCAGACGGACAGCATGATGTATGCAATATTCCGAAAATCTATGAGGCATTGCAGACCAGAGATGAGAACGGTGAGCTACCGGATATTGTCCTGGGTTCAAGATTTATGGAAGGAAGCACAGATTTCCCGGTATCTCCGGCGAAAAAAATTGCATTTGCGTGGTTTCGGACAATGCTGAAACTGGGAACAGGAAGAAGCATTTCTGATCCGACTACAGGCCTGCAGGGGCTGAGCTGGAGAACTTTTCTTTTTTATTCCAAATATGATAACTTTGATGATAAATATCCAGACGCAAATATGCTGATGCAGATGCTGCTTCTGGGATTCCGGGTCAGGGAAATTCCGGCAGTGATGCATATGAGAACAGAAGGAATCAGCATGCATTCCGGGCTGAAGCCAATACTCTATATGTTCCGCATGACTTTTTCCATTCTGGCAGTATGGATCAGGGAAAAAATCCTCAAGATGGATGAAGGTAAGATACATGCTCTGGAAAAATATGATAAATAGAAATGGCTGGGATTTCCGGCAGGCAGAACTTGCAGAGAGTCTGGATGAACCGGAAAATCCCGGCAGAGGATGGTACGGGATCTATACTTTTATGGTTGAACAAAGTATAGATCCGGTAGAACTGAGATGGAGTCTGAGACAGGGGGAGTCGATGGCACTGGTACTGCTTGATATCCACGCATATCGCAGTAAGCTGCTGGATGAAGATGCCCTTGGAAATATCAGGAACATTCTCAGTTTTTTTATGCAATACAAGAAGGATGTGATTCTTCGTCCTGTATATGACTGGGAAGGAAATGGACGAAGCTGCGAGCCGGATGCTTTTAAACTGGTGCTGGAGCACATGAGACAGATCGGAGAAATATTGAAAAGTGTAAAACATTCTGTGTTTATTTTTCAGGGAATGCTGGTTGGCAGCTGGGGAGAGATGCACGATTCCGAATATTTATCTCCGGAACATCTTCATAAGATGTGGAGCTGTATGAGGGAGTACCTTGGAGCGGATATCTGTCTAGCTGTGCGTACGCCGTCACAGTGGAGAACCCTGAAAAGTGAAGAGGATTTTTTGCAGAAAAAATACTCCCGGCTGTCGTTGTTTGATGATGGTATACTGGGATCTCTGACACATCTTGGAACATTCGGTACTATGACAAAAGAGGCGGCAGGATGGAACGGTGCATGGACCAGAAAAGAAGAGCTGGATTTTATCAGCCGGCTTACAGAAAGCCTGCCCTGTGGCGGTGAGGTGACTTCCTGTACAGGAGAAGATGCCGCGAAAGTCAGGGAGGCAGATTTCATTATCAGTGAACTGAAGAACATGCATCTTGCTTATCTGGACAGTACTTACGATATGGAGGTTCTTAACCGGTGGAAACAAATAAATTATACAGGCTCCGGGATCTGGCAGGGGCGAAGCCTTTATGAATATATAGGCAGCCACCTTGGTTATCGCCTGACAGTAAAAAGCGTTCAGATGAAACGTACATGGCGTGGAAAAGCAGAATTTACCATTGAAATTGAAAATACCGGATTTGGAAAGTTGTTTCAGGATGCGGAATTATTTCTGATGATCGAGAATGAGGATCAGCAGAAAGAAGTTCCGGTTTCTATGGATCTGCGGAAAATATTGCCGGGAACTGTTCTCTGTGGAAAAGCAGTGACAGAGCCTGCCCACGGGAAAGTTTTTCTGAAAGCCCGGAGAAGATCAGACGGGCGAAGTATTCGGTTTGTCAATAGAGGCAGTGCAGACAGCCTTTATATTGGCTGCCTGCATAAATAAACATAAATATTGAATTACTGAAGAGTAAGAGTACCAACAGGAACGGTTTTGCTTTTTTCATATCCTTTGTTGGCAAAATGGATATAGTTTTTTGTGTATGGATCTTTCATACGAAGAGAAACTGTATAAGTTCCCTTTTTAAGGGAACGGACATCCAGGCTGAGTTTAAACTCAGAGAAATCATTACCTGCGATAGAACGGTTATCAATAGCTGTTTCGACTTTTTTTGATTTACCGGTATCTTTGCTGGTGAGAATCATATCTGTGGTATATTTCGTATATGCAGAGGAAAATCCGGTATTGGCAATTGTCAGATACAAAGTGGCAGTGTCATCGAGTACTGAATGAAAATCAATGGAGGACTGCTGCACAACATAACGGTAGCCCAGATGAGCACTGATGTAATCATATCCGCTGCATCCGGAAAAAACATCGGTATCTGATCCTGTGTAAGTAGAATTTTTCCATTTGTTAAGGACTGCTTCATCATGTTCCGAATTCAGATAAGACACATGCATTTGTGAGAGATCTGAGATGGCATTATCCAGATCATTGTATTCGTTGTCTACAGTAACCTCTCCACCATTAGGAACATATTGACAGAGTTTGTACTGAAAAAGAAGTTCATCACTGCGGGTACCCTGTTCCTCAGGTTTGCTGCTGGATTTCAGAGGCGTACTTCCGTAGGTGCCGAGATCATAGACAGATCCAAGCATACCGTCGTTAAACAGACTTAATCTGGATGCGAGTGTGCCGCTGTAAGCTTCTGAACTTGAAAGTGGCGTACTGGTACGGAGAATACCTCTTAACTGCGCCGGAGTACGGACTGCCAGATAAATTTCCCGGGAGATATCATTGTCAAGTTCTTCTATGATCTGACGTATTTGATTGAGATCTCCATAATTGGAATTATTCATCTCACCATTATTTCCTGTAAATGTTCCCTGCAGGATATATACACAGTCAGAATGTTTGTTGACAACAGTGGAAAGCCGTGAAATATGTTTTTTGATCTGCGGAAGGCTGGATGGTTCTGCAGATAAAGCCTTTCCATCCCAGTCATAGAGAAAACGCAGGATCACCTGCTTTTTGGCCTGTGTACATACAGTCAGCATTTTATCCAGCTGAGTAAGAGCATTTGTGCTGATATCAGAATCTGAATAATTTTTCAGATTGATTTCCAGAAGCATCAGTGGGTAAGGATTTGAGGTGCAGTTTTTTTTGCACCAGTTTGCAGCTGTTTTTGGCTTTTCCTTATCTGAAAGAATGTATCCGCCCATTTGATAAAAACCGCGGTAAGGATTATCCAGATCCTGGGAAGATTCTTCGCTTGAGGAAGGTGTATATTCAATTTTCAGATATCTGGAAGAGATTAAATGATGGAGGATAAGCGCAGCCAATGTAAAACAAAATATAAAAAAAAGACTATGCAGGATTATCGGTAATTTTTTTTTCATGGATAATTGCTCCTTTAAAAAATATCTATACATGCAATTATGAATTAACTATAATGTATTATAACCAAAAAGAAAGGATAAGTGAAGATTGAAACAGAAATCCAGGACCGAATACTCTGTCATGAATACGACAGTAGCCTTTATTGCACAAGTGACAGCAATTCTTATGGGCTTTTTTACAAGGGTCGTTTTTACGAGAACGCTCAGTGAAGGTTATGTAGGAATCAATGGTCTGTTTACAGATATATTAAATATATTATCATTATCAGAACTTGGAGTGGGAACTGCAATTACATATGCTCTTTACGGTCCAATTGCCAGAAATGATATCAAAAAACAGCAGCTCCTGATGCGGATGTTCCGTATTTTTTACAGAATGACAGCAGGTTTTGTTCTGGTGGCAGGACTGTGCCTGATTCCGTTTCTGGATATTCTGATGAAGGACAGGCCGGATGTGGATCATCTGATCGTGATCTATATTCTGTATCTTACGAATTCAGTTGTGTCTTATTTGCTGATTTACAAGAAGACATTGGTGGATGCTCACCAGATGAATTATATTACTGTGATGTATCATAATGGATTTCTTGTATTGCAGGATATCTGTCAGATCGTTGTATTGCTTCTGACCGGGAATTTTATCCTGTTTCTTATTGTTGCGGTTGTGTGTACGATAAGTGGAAATATTTGTATGTCCAGAAAAGCGGACAGACTTTTTCCTTACTTGAAGGAGCCTTGTAAGGATAAACTTCCGCAGAATGAAAGAAGGGATATTTTTCAGAATGTAAAAGCAATGCTTATGCACAAGATTGGCAATGTAGTGGTGAATAATACTGATAACCTCCTGATATCTAGCTTTGTTGGGGTTGTTACAGCCGGTATTTATTCCAATTATTTTCTGATCATAGGATCTGTGCGTCAGGTATTGGATCAGGCTATGCTGGGGGTTACGGCAAGTGTGGGAAACCTTGGCGTGACAGAAGATAAGGAAAAGGTAGGGCAGATCTTTGACAGGCTATTTTTTATTGGATACTGGTTATTCGGATTTGCAGGAATCTGTCTTATGGAACTTCTGAATCCTTTTGTGGAGATTGCATTTGGAAAAAAATATCTGTTTGCGAGAGAAATCGTGCTGATTCTTTGTATTAACTTTTTTATCAATGGAATGAGGCGTGCTATACTGATCTTCAAAGAATCTATGGGCTTGTTTTGGTATGATCGTTATAAAGCTGTGGCAGAGGCTGTCTTAAATCTGGTGATTTCTGTTTTGCTGGTAACACATTTAGGAGTGGCAGGAGTGTTTGTGGGAACATTTTGCAGCACTGTACTTACCTCTGTATGGGTGGAACCTTATGTGATCTATAAATACAGACTTGAAAGACCGGTGACTGGATTTTTCATAAAGTATGCCGGATATCTTGGAGTGATGGCAGCAGTATGGGGAATTACCGAATATTGCTGCAGGTTTATTTCAGGACAGGCATTTTTTGTTTTGGTATTAAGGCTGATGATCTGTCTGATAGTACCGAATATTCTGTTATGGCTGGTTTACAGAAAAACTGTAGAATGGAGAGAATTATGGAGTTTACTGAAAAGAATTGTAAAATTTCCGTGATCATACCTGTGTATAATGCAGAGAAATATATAAGAGAAACGCTGAACAGTATTATAAATCAAAGCTATAAAAACTGGGAAATCATTCTGGTAGAAAATGGTTCGGAGGATAAAAGTCCGGATATTATCCGGGAATATGAAAAGAAATATCCGGAAATCCGCATGATCAAAGGCCCTGGAAAAGGTCCCGGACCTGCGAGAAACAGAGGATTGAAACTGGCAAAAGGTGATTATATTGTGTTTGTGGATGCAGATGATTATCTTCCACATACAGAAATATTCCGTAAATATATAAGTATTGCTGAACCTACAGGTGCAGATATTGTAGTAAGTAATTATGCAAGATTATGGGAGGATAAGATTCTTCCGGCATCGAAACACGAGTCATTTGCATTGTGCAGTCCTTTATCAGAGGAATTCAGGTTTCGGGGATTCTTTTCTGTGGGAACACTTTCGTATGTATGGGGAAAGCTTTACAGAAGTGAATTTCTGAAGAAGAATCAGATTATTTTTACAGAGATTTCTTATGCGGAAGATAAATTATTCAATATGCAGTGCTATATCTGCAATCCAAAGTATGTTTTTCTGGAAGATGTAGGATATGTCTACAGAAAAAATGACGTATCAGTTTCCTGGCAGTATCGTTCGGATTCCACAGAGAACTGGTTTAAGATAGCATATGCGCTGAAGGGATGGATTGAGAAGAAGAATAAAGATCCTGTGGAATATATATCACTTACCAGATATTTGATTTTTTTTGCTGCATTTTTTGATGCTAAAATGGAATATATGCGGCACAAAAAAAGATTAAGAGCAATCCATAAAATACTGAAAGAATACGGCAGTCATCCAGTGGGAAAGAAAGTTTTTTGTGAACTGGCAGATAGAAAACGGCCACTTCAGATCAGCCAGTGGATGTGGAAGGCTATGATACGGATTTTTTCTTTTGGAATGAAATCAAAATGGTACCTTCTGATGTCAGTGGGTGTTAAAATTTTGATTACGCAGAAAGTAGATGAAAGACTTTCTGATACCGGGATCAGGGAATAAGTAATACAAAAACAGTGACTCCCACTCAGGAATCACTGTTTTCAAAAATTTTGACAAGTTTTGTTTTCTGGTTGCTTTTTTTGAAATTACGAAGTGTCTGCAGGAAGGTTGTATTCCGTACTTTGTAGGTGTTGCGGATGAAGCAGACGAAAGTGATCACCCAGAGTACCGGCCAGAGGATCGGGAAGTGGCTGGCTTTTGGGAAGCGGACTTTCATCTGGACATGACCTTCACGGAAATAGGTAAACAGGTTGACTTTCTGGTAGGAGCTGCTTCCCACCAGAGTCTGTGAAACATCGGTTCCCATGTCACCGTCTTTCAGGATCTGTGTGATAAAATCCTGACAGTCAGAGGTATCGTAGTGGGTTTGGGGATCTGTGGAATCCGGGAGGCCGAGATATATCCGGCAGCTTTCCAGAATGATCTCATAGAGATGGCTGATCCGCGATTCCCTGCACCATGTATGTATCTGGTCAAAATCAATTTCGGATTCATGACGTTTCAGATAAAAAGTGAAATCGCAGAGAAGCCGGATTCCGAATCCGCTGTACAGATAGTGTTTCAGCATGTGATGGATCATGTAAAAAACGTATTCTGTTGGCGGCAGGACTGTATAGCTGTATCCATGGATCATCTGAGATGATTTCTTCAGCTGTGTCGGTGAATAAACGAGATCTACGATCTCATTGGTTCGGCTGTACTGGTACTGTCCGACAACTCTGTAATGAAGCTCCAGGATAAAACGGCGTCCGGTTTTTGGAAATGTATAATAGTAAGTTACATGATGATCACTGAGCTCGTCCTGGAGAATGTATCCGTTGGATTCCAGAAGGGACTGAGCTTCTGAAAGCGTACCGGGATCTGACAGATAAAGATCAAGATCTCCAAGCTTACGGAATTCTGGAACTGGATAACAGTCAGCAAGACTCAGACCTTTCAGAAGGTAGCAGTCGATATTGTTTTCTCTGAGAAGAGATACTGTGATTCGGGTAAAGTGCTCAATCTGATAATAATTCAGCATCATATTTTTCACCTGTTGTTTCATGATCGAGTAGATGGAATCTGTTCGAAGATAAGGCAGTACGAAGGGAACGGTACAGTGCTCCTGTGCCAGGTTCGCCAGAGCCGGAAGCTGCTCCAGTGTGACAGAAACAGGATCGTTGGAATCTGTGCAGATATTTTTTATTATGTTCAGATAAGTTTTGTATATTTGCTCCATGTTGATCTCCTGAAAAGGTATAAAATAATAATAAGTATATCATGAATATATTTGGAAATAAAGGGGAAGGGAAAATGAAAAAGACAGAAGGATATATTGTAAAAGAGCTGGAAGATGAGTATATTGTGCTTCCGGTGGGAAAAAGAACTGAAGAAGTCAATGAGGTGATCTCCTTAAGCGAAACAGCAGGATTTATTTATATCCATGCAGATCAGGCAGAAGATATTGAAGGACTGGCGCAGATGGTTGGAAACGAATATGGGATAGAAGCATCCGAGGTTTACGAGGATGTGAAAAATGCGGTAAAAACCTTCCGGGAAAAAGAAATTCTTCTGTGAGCCTATGAGTTTGGCTTTCGGCAGATCCGGCGAAAAAATGCAGTTAAACGAAAACAGAAAGGACGAACCGGCAGCATCAAAAGCCACACAGAGGACAGAAAACGATAAAAAGGATTCTGTGCGGAAATCTCCCGTCCATTGCGTACAAAAGCTACAAGTTTTCCGATAATCTGATCAGAACGAAGCGGGCCTTCAATTTCCCACTGATTATCACCAACCATAAAAAAGCCCTCTTCTGTGATCTTATCGATGCGGTGGAGCACAAGGATACTCCGGTCACGGCGGTAAAGAACTACATCATTTCTGCGGCAGTCTGTGGAAGATGTCTGTTGGATCAGGGCTTCATCCCGGCCGGGAATAAAAAGAGGGTACATGCTGTAGCCCTGTGGTTTGATGCGGATGATATTTCCGTCACGGAGAAGCTGTTCCAGATCGATTTTCGGTGATGTTTGGGATGTATTGTTCATGGTGCTCGTCCTTAAATTTGGTATAATATTGGTGTGTTTGGTTGTACCCGGCAAAGTATCTGCTCGATGAAGAGGATTTTGTTTGCCTAGTTAGAGCGTATTATAGCATTCCTGTAAATAAAGAACAACAATAACTGACAGAAACGTGTCAGAAACAGCACGATATTTTTTATAATAATACTTGACTTTCAAGGGTCTGATAGATATCATAAAAGAAAAGATGAAACAGATAAATTACTAGTTTTTGATAGTATAAGAGAGGAAAATAAACTATGAAAATGTATAAAAAACCGATAGTAACTGTTGATGCCGGACTGGCAGAAGGCGTATATGCGGCAAGCGGTGCAGCCAAGGGTACACTGAATGTAACATATCATGGTGTATGGGATCGTTGGGGAACCAATGGCGGTAAAGGCCTTGCAATGGCCGACTGGTCTGGTATTGATGGAACGATCACACTGAATATTACATTTAATGATACTGTGGATCAGGTAGAGACAGATGATGCTTCTGTACAAACTTCCTGGTCAGGAAAGACAGCGACATTTACATTCGCAAGTACAGCAAGTAATCCACTGACGATTGGAATTCATCTGAATCACGGAACAAGTATTGATAATCTGAAGATGACAGGATTTACATATTCTGTGAACTAACTGAATCTGTGAATCTAGATCAAGATTAATTCAAATATAAAAAATCCCCCACAGAAACAGGCAACCATTTCTGTGGGGGATTTTTTTAATACATTTGACAAGTTAATGATTAAAAATCAGGCCGATTATATCGCAGCTCAGAACTCCTTCACCATCTTCTGAATCTCCCCATCCCCAAGCACCTCGCATCTTTTATCCCGTATTGCATAAACCCGCGTACAGATATTTAAGACCGTAGGCCGATGAGTTGTCACGATACAGGTTCGGGGGTAAGTATCCTGCATGATATTCCTGAGAACTTTACGTTCTGTGGCCACATCCAGCGCGGAAGTTGCTTCATCCAGCAGAAGGATCGGAGATTTTCTGAGGAGTGCCCTGGCAATGGAAAGTCTCTGGGCCTGGCCCTCTGAGAAACCGCCGCCCCGTTCTTTAATGACGCTTTCGATTCCATCCGGAAGCTTTTCCACGAAATCCCATGCACAGGCCAGTTTCAGTGCCTCGATAATTTCTTCATCTGTGGCATCCTGCTTCACATTTCGCATATTTTCAGCAATCGTTCCCGAAAACATGGTGTTTCCCTGAGGCACATAGGAAAACAGCTTTCTGGTAGACGGTGACATATCCAGCATATTCGAGTGATTTTTGCCCGCGCAGACATGGAAAGAACCGGTCTGTGGCGTCAGAAGGGACAAAATCAGACGCAGCATAGTTGTCTTACCTTCACCGGAAGGCCCAACCAGGGCAACGATCTCATGAGGATAAGCCTCCATGGAAGCGTTGGCAAAAACAGAAGTTCCGTTATGATAAGTATAGCTGAGATCCTGCATATTCAGGCCGATTCCCTCCTCCCGATACTGCTTTTCGAAGCTTCGGACAGCAGAATCCTGGCTGTAATCCTCCTGGGGCATTTCCACGATATCCATCAGTCGGCCGGCAGAGATCGTCAGTGAGATCGCAGAAGGAATCAGGCTGACCAGGGAATTCACTGCACTTGTCAGCGTGCCGGAAAGAGAAAGAAACATGGTCATGGTTCCGTAACTGATCGCATTGCTCCACACACGGTAAATTCCCCAGCCATAACAGCTGTACGATACGATAAAACCGATAATGGACATAAGGACAGAGGTCAGGATGGACATTTTCTGGAAATCCAGCCTCATATCGATATAGTCTTTCTGAAGAGATTTCAGTTTGTCTGTGTAAAAATGGATCAGGTCAAAAGCTTTGATGGTCTGGATATTGGAAAAAGCCTCCTGGTTAAATCCGTAAAGCTTTGCATTCATGGCAGCACTTCGCTGGTTATTATCCCGCATACGCCGAAGAAGCGGTCTGGAAAGCAGTGCGCTGAACGGCATTCCAAGCAGTGCGAACAAGGCAAAGGTAGGATCATAGTAAAGTACGATTGCGAGAGCACTGATAAAACGGAACGTATAAATGATCAGGTTTGGTATCCAGTTCAGGATTCCGCTGGAAATATTGGAAGCATCGGAGCTCCACCGTGTCACCAGATCGCCGGTATGGTAATCCGTAAGAGATTCCCAGTCAGTCACCAGCATTTTGGAAAAAATATCGTTTTTGATCTCTGAATCCACCTTTAAATTAATAAATGTGGAGGCATATCCGGAAGCCTGTGAAACCAGGATATTGGCTACGGAAAAACCGATCATTGCAGCAAAAGTACTCAGAAGTTTTCCGGTCTGGTGGCCGGTGATGATATCGACCAGATCTTTGGAGATCAGGCTGGAGATCAGGGAAACGCCGGTTCCGGTAATTCCAAGCAAAGTATAGAGGATCATAGCTTTCCAGTAACGTTTGCCGTACTGATAGATCCATAAGGTCTGTTTCCATATTTTTTTCAAGGTGCCCTGTTTCAGATGCTTCCAGACCAGAAATATTTTATCTTTCATTGCAGCTCCTCCGCAGGTCAATGGCGTTCTTCATAGTATAGGCAGCAGAAGGATTTTTTGTGCACAGAAAATGGAGCACTGGCACACAGTCCGCGATTTTTTCTGCAAAGGACAGGTTCCTGGTAAGCTGAATTTCTTTCCAGGCAGGAGAAATCATACGCTGCATAACCCGGAGGATTTTTTCCGAAGGAGGTAATTTTTCCAGCCGGTCTGTCTGCGAGTCCTGCCCCAGGAGCACGATCCCTCCGAGCTCATATTGTTCTGTAGTAAAAATCTCAGAGGTTCCGCACCAGGGAATTCCGTAAACAGTGATATGACCGTCTTCGAATCCCAGAAGATTCAGATCCCCGTTCAGATACGGCGTGCCAAAAAGCTCATGCCATAAAGCTGTATGAGTTGATTTTCCCATTCCCGAATGCCCGGAAAAAAGCCAGGCCTTATCATGGTAAAGAATGGATGCGGAATGAATGGCAAAGAGCCCGTTTTTCTGCGCAATAAAAAGAAAAAACAGGCGTATTGCGTGAAACAGGTTGTCTGTATTAAGCTCAGTTGCCTGGGCATGGCAGTGGATCCGCACATAGGAACCATCCTTGAGCATGTGAGCTTCGTAAATATTCTGCATCTGAGGAAAAAGAACAACGTAGCGGTCAGAATTTTCGAAGATAGTCATTTCGGAATTCTGCAGAAGAACCTGCTCATAACAGCGGCTGGCCGGAGGTGCAGTGATCAGCTCAAGTATCTGATCTGGTTCCGCAGAAAACTTTTTATAAAAGGGTTCGAAACATTTGGAAAACAGTTCCCGGGGACCATATAGATTCATTGTGATCCCGGCAATGACCATAGAGCCGGAAGGTTCTTTGGAAATCGGATGGAGATATTCTATGATCATTCCCAGGCCTGTAAGCTGTGTAAGAAAATCCATCACATCACTGCGCAGTTCAGGGAAAAAAGATTCATCCAGCTGATAAACCCTGGCAAGCAGTTTTACCAGCTCCTCTGGTTCTGCTCCTTCATTGTGCTGCAGAATATTCCATAAAAATGAGCTGGTCTCATTGAGGATAAAGCTTTTTTTCTGGTCTGCGATCTGCTGGCCATATGGTAGCAGGTAACAGGTATCTTTGATCTTCCGGAGGGTATATCCGGGTTGACATCTAAACATAATAAAAAGGTTTCCTTTCTCTTTCTGAAAGTCAAAGTTTTCAAAACAGATTATAACACAAAAATCAGCAAAATCTTTCGATGAGTTGAAAATAGACATTGTAAAAATTCTGTGACTCATTTATAATGAGTAACAGATTCTAAAGATGTTATAAAAAACAGGAGGAAAGCCTTGAAAAGAGAATTAGTTATTGTCATTGATTTTGGCGGTCAGTACAATCAGCTGGTTGCGAGACGTGTCAGAGAGTGCAATGTATACTGTGAGATCTATTCTTACAAGACAGATCTTGAGAAGATCAAAGCAATGAATCCTAAGGGAATCATCCTCACCGGCGGCCCGAACAGCTGTTATGAGGCAGATTCACCGACTTACCAGAAAGAATTATTCGAGCTTGGTATTCCGGTACTTGGACTTTGTTATGGTGCACAGCTTATGATGCACGTTCTTGGCGGAAAAGTTGAAAAAGCAGATGTCAGTGAATACGGTAAGACAGAGCTCCTTATCGACAAAAAAGATTCCAGAATCTTCAAAAACGTATCTGACAAAACCATCTGCTGGATGAGCCATACAGACTATATTTCTCAGGTCGCACCGGGATTTGAGATCGCTGCACATACAGCAGACTGTCCGGTAGCAACTGCTCAGAATGAAGAGAAGAAACTGTATGCGATCCAGTTCCATCCGGAGGTACTTCACACAGTAGAAGGAAAAACCATGCTGTCCAACTTCGTACTTGGTGTCTGTGAATGTGCCGGAGACTGGAAGATGGATGCTTTCGTTGAACATACGATCAAAGAGATCCGTGAGAAGGTAGGCGATGGAAAAGTTCTTCTTGCTCTGTCGGGCGGTGTAGATTCCTCTGTAGCAGCAGGACTTCTTTCCAGAGCGATCGGTAAACAGCTGACCTGCGTATTCGTAGATCATGGTCTTCTCCGTAAAGATGAGGGAGACGAGGTTGAAGGTGTATTCGGACCGAACGGTCAGTTTGATCTGAACTTTATCCGTGTCAATGCACAGCAGAGATATTACGATAAACTTGCAGGTGTTACAGAGCCTGAGGCGAAACGTAAGATCATCGGTGAAGAGTTCATCCGTATCTTTGAGGAAGAAGCCAAGAAGATCGGTGCTGTAGATTTCCTTGCACAGGGAACCATTTATCCGGACGTTGTAGAGAGTGGTCTTGGTGGAGAATCCGCAGTGATCAAATCCCATCACAACGTAGGTGGACTTCCTGATTTCGTAGATTTCAAAGAAATCATCGAGCCGCTCCGCGACCTCTTTAAAGATGAGGTTCGTAAAGCTGGTCTTGAGCTTGGTATCCCGGAAAGACTGGTATTCCGTCAGCCATTCCCGGGCCCGGGACTTGGAATCCGTATCATCGGTGAAGTCACCGAAGAAAAAGTACGCATCGTACAGGATGCAGACTACATCTACCGTGAAGAAGTCGACAATGCAGCCGCCGACTACAAGAAAGAACACGGAGAAGATCCATCCTGGATGCCGAACCAGTACTTTGCAGCCCTTACCAACATGCGAAGTGTAGGCGTAATGGGAGACTTCAGAACATACGATTATGCAGTGGCACTCCGCGCCGTTAAGACTATTGACTTTATGACTGCTGAATCTGCTGAGATTCCTTATGCAGTGCTTAATAAGGTTATGAACCGTATTATCAACGAGGTTAAGGGCGTGAACCGCGTATTCTATGATCTTACCAGTAAGCCACCTGGAACGATTGAGTTTGAGTAAAGGCAAAAAGGCTGAAAAATAGAAAAGTTTATAATAAAGGCTGTAGGAATGAATGATTCCTGCAGCCTTTATTTAGTGTCAGATGGAAGTCTGTGAGTTGAAAAGCATGTTTATAAGGATATACTGTAATGTTATAGTCAAATCTTTTTTGGATTTGGCTATACATTGTATTGATAAAAAATATTTTGCATGTTTATATGGACACATTGACAAAGGAAAAAAATAAGCGTATAGTAAAGCTGTAATGAAAAAGAGCTACCTAGTACTGGTAATACTAAGTAGCTCATCATAGGAAATGCAATCCAAATAATTTGAATAGCATCCGGCACATCTATTCTAAATTATTTCTCGATTTTTGTAAACCCTTTCTATGATATTTTCATTACAACAATGAATCTGCAGATTCAATAAAAATATCATAAGGAGGCTTTTATCATGAAAGCAATTAAAATCAAAATGAAGCGTAACTGTGGCAATTCTGGAAATGTACAGGATATTGATTCTGTCTATATAGATCAGACAAGTACATACTGGAAGAAATCAGAAGTTTACGACTATCTGCAAAAATTTCCTAAAACCATTACCGTAAATATTTCACCATATCCATATCTTATTCCTGCAATAAGTTCACAGGGTGAGAAATATGTTCGTTCTGTGGCGAATAGTACATCGAAAGATAATCTGATGATGTTACCACGGGAATAATGATTAACGGTTTGTCAGCAAGGCAGATATATAAATCGAACATTTTTTCGATATCTGTCTTGCGTTAAGACTATAATCATGATAAAATATAGTAAAAATGTATAAAAAATAGAAATTAAATACTGTAAAAATAGGCATATAACACAAGGGGTACTGAATGAAAGATAAAGAAATAAGTATTCCGGAAACGGAAGAGTGTACACTGGCCCATGTAGACTATGAAACACAAAGAATCCAATCTATGCAGGAACACGCAGGAAATGTTGCTCTTTTTTTAAGTAATGTCTGTGAACTTCCAGAATTGAAAAACCTTGTAGAATTAGCTGGAATTCTTCATGATGCAGGAAAACTTGGCACAAAAAATCAGGATGATTTTAAGAATATTCTGAAGTTGGGTGATAAGGTACATAAACATGGACTGGATCATTCTACTGCCGGTGGAAGACTTGCGCTTGAATTAATAAAGGAATGGCCTGTCTCGGAATTTATCAGTACATTGATTTATTTTCATCATGGAATGGAAGATTGTATTAATCTGGAAAATGGCCAGAGTTTACAGGAACGACGTTTGAAAAAAGAAATTGAGTATGCATACATTAAAGAAAAATTTTTCCGGATTTATGATATAAAAACGTTGAAGAAATCCGGAGAGGAGGCAATTCAGTCATATCAAAAAATCTTTAATAATATAAATGAATTTGTTAAAAAACAAGATTCTTCCGGAAAAAAATATGGAAGCAGATATTTTTATCTGGGAATGTATCTGAGAATTGCGTTGTCTTTGCTGATTGATGGTGACTGGACAGATACAGCATGTTTTTTTCAGAATATCCCTTTATCGAAAAGAATTTCGCAGGAAGAGACTCAGGAAATATGGCAGAAGTGTATACATAATTTTGAACAGTATTTGAAAAATGAAATTCAGAATAATCCGGACAATGGAAATCAGCTGAACAGTTTTCGACAGGAGATATCTGACTCCTGTCGGAAGGCAGCAGAAACGAATCAGAAACTATATCGTCTAACGGTGCCAACTGGTGCTGGAAAAACGCTCAGTAGTCTTCGATTCGCACTCTATCATGCAAGGAAAGAACAAAAAAATCGTATTATTTATATAGCCCCCTTCACATCTATTTTGGAACAGAACGCAGAGGAAATTCGAAAAGCAACGGGATTGCCCTCTGTTGTATTGGAACATCACTGTAATGTGATTTGTGAAGAAGGAGAAGAGGAAAAATATCGAAATCTTACAGAAACCTGGGACTCACCAATTATTGTAACGACAGCAGTGCAGATTTTAAATACGTTATTTTCTGATCAGAAGAGTTGTATTCGTAGAATGCATAATCTATGCAACAGCGTTATTATATTTGATGAAGTGCAGGCAATTCCGGTTAAATGCACAGAACTTTTTAATCTGGCTGTGAATTTTCTTTCTCAGTTTTGCGGAACAACAGTGGTATTATGTTCTGCTACACAGCCGACACTGGCTTCTCTTGAAGAAAATAATATCTGCAGGTGTGTGGAGATGTCAGGAGAATCTGAAAAATATGCAAAAGCTTTTAAACGAGTTGAGATTATCGATGAAACGGAAAAATGCTCTGGAGGGATGGAAACAGAAGATTTAAGAGATTTTGCATTAGAAAAAACAGAGGAATATAGAAGTACTTTAGTAATTGTAAATACTACAAAATGTGCATTTGAAGTATTTCAAAAACTGGAAGACGGCTGTACGGAAGAATATGAAATTTTCCATCTGAGCAATAATATGTGCCCACAACATAAACTGGATACTTTGAGAGAAATAAGAAATGCATTAAGAGAAAGAGCAAAGAAGATTATTTGTGTCAGCACACAGGTTGTGGAAGCGGGAGTGAATTTTTCTTTTGGATGTGTGATCCGGTCAAAAGCTGGTCTTGACAATGTTATTCAGGCAGCAGGAAGATGCAACCGACATAAAGAGCTGGGAAGAATGGGGGCAGTTTATATTGTGCAGATGTCCCAGGAGGCAGAAAAACTGGAACATTTGAGAGAAATAAGAAACGCACAGGCGGCTTTGCAAAAGGTGCTTGATGATTTTAAGCATGATAAGAAAAAGTTTAATTATGCATTGGATTCAGAAATAGCTA
Organism: Blautia aquisgranensis; assembly: GCF_040096615.1. Classification (NCBI taxonomy): domain Bacteria; kingdom Bacillati; phylum Bacillota; class Clostridia; order Lachnospirales; family Lachnospiraceae; genus Blautia; species Blautia aquisgranensis. The sequence continues at coordinate 8,353 of NZ_JBBMEJ010000021.1, read as the reverse complement.
TAAAATTTTATTATTCAGTGTATCATACACAGTTAAGAAAATCAGAAACGAAATTTCCGGTTGAAGTATATAATGTGCCTGTAACATTAGTGGATCTGTTGGGGAAAAACCAAACAGGTCGGAATCAATATAGACGAAAACATGAAGGGAAAATGTATACAAAACTTTCGCAGGCTTTCCAGACCGCAGGACATGAGTTTGAAGTGATTTCTGATACTTATAAAGTAAGCGTTGTTGTTCCATATGAAGCCGAGTCGTATCAGTTGCTGGAAGAGCTGTCACAAGTGCGAACAGAAACAGAGAAGAAAAAGATATTGAGAAAATTACAGAGATACACGGTCGGGATTTCGGAAATCAGAAAAGATAAACTGGGAAATGCCATATATGAAACCAGTGAAGGGATTCTGGTGTTGAGTGATGGATATTATGATAAAAAAGTGGGTGTTGTGGATGAGCCAAAGATGGATTTTTGCAATATGTAAAGGTGGTGAGAAGCATGAAAAAATATAGAAATACAATAGAATTTGAAGTATATGGTCCATATGCACTTTTTTCTGATCCCGTTATGCGTGTCGGTGGAGAAAAGACAAGTTATCATATTCCGACATATGAGGCCTTACGTGGAATTGTGGAAAGCATTTACTGGAAGCCCACGATCATGTGGATCGTAGATGCAGTAAGAGTAATGAATCCGATTCAGACAGAAACAAAAGGTATCCGCCCGATTGCATATAATGGTGGCAATGAGCTTGCATACTATACGTATCTGAAAGATGTTCGTTATCAGGTGCGTGCGCATTTTGAAATGAATTGTAATCATCCGGAACTGGAAGAAGACAGAAATGAATATAAACATCATAATATTGCCAAACGGATGGTGAAGCGAGGCGGACGCAGAGATATTTTCCTTGGAACAAGAGAGTGTCAGGCTTTTGAAGAACCTTGTACATTTGGCGAGGGAGAAAGCTTTTATGATACGATGACCGGAGAAGTAGATTACGGTTTTATGTATCATGGCATAACATATGCGGATGAAGCTGTTTTGGAAGAAGATAAGGGTAAAATGACAGTGCGTTTCTGGAAACCGGTTATGAAGAAGGGGGGAATTATAGAATTTATAAGACCGGAAGAATGTACACAGAAAAGACACATCAGAGAAATGGAACGTAAAATTTTCGGAAAAGATAATTTCACAGGTTTAAAGGAATTTACCAGTGAGGAGGTGGGAGAGTGAGCTGGGTAAACGAACTCATTGATCTGTATGAGATAAACAGTGACAAAATAGGTGTCATTGAGTATCGGGGAGAAATGCCATACGTTCTTTTGCCACCGTTTCATACTACTGTGACTGCACAGATAACAGTAACTATTGACCAGGATGGTAATTTTATGAATGCAGAACCGGTAGATCTTAATGATAAATTAACAATCATACCGGTTACAGAAAAATCGGGAAGCCGTACAGCAGGAAAGGAACCACATCCTTTGTGTGATAATCTGAGATATCTTGCAGGAGATTATACCCAATATTATAAGGATGATGGAATCTGTCATGAACTGTATATTTCTCAGCTGAAAGAATGGGTAGAATCGGAATACTGCCATGAGAAGGTCCGGGCAATTTATTTATATCTGAAAAAAAATACTCTGCTCTCTGATCTGGTTGATAAAAAGATTATAAAATTGGATGAACAGAATCAGATTGATGACAAAGAAAATATTCAGGGAATTGTGCAGACGAAAGCATTTGTACGTTTTATTATTCGTTCGTCAAATTCAGATCTTTTTGAATTAAAAACAGATGAATGCTGGAAAGACAGAACACTTCAGGATTGTTATATAAATTATGTGCGGTCCCGGGAAAAAGAGAAAGGCTTGTGCTATCTTACCGGAAATATGGAGGCTATTTCTTATCTTCATTCCAAAAAAATCCGTAATGAAGGTGACGGAGCAAAGCTGATCTCATCAAATGACAGTCAGAATTTTACTTATCGGGGACGGTTTGTAAGTAAGGAAGAGGCTTTTGCAGTAGGAAATGAAACCTCTCAGAAAATTCATAATGCATTGAAGTGGATCATTCGGAAACAGGGAACGTTTTTTGACACGTTGGCAGTTGTTACATGGGAATCTAATCGACTGTGTATGCCAAGATGGAATGTAGATACAGAGATGATTACATCGGAATATGCCTGGGATGATGAAGAACCTGAAGAAGAAACCATATCAGATGGAAATGCAGTCACAGCTGAAAAATTTTACAAAGCACTTCGAGGATATGGAAAAAAGGTAGATAATACATCCGCAATGATCTTACTTGGTTTTGATGCGGCCACACCGGGAAGATTGTCCATGGTTGAGGAGATGACGCTGGATTCTGCGCGATATCTGGAGAATATAAAGAAATGGCATGAGAGCTGCAACTGGATTCATGAGAAATGGAAAGGTAAAGAAAGAATAGAGTTTTCCGGAATGGTTGGCGTTAAAGATGTAGCAGAGATTCTGTTTGGCATAGAAAGTAAAGGCGGACTTGCGATTGCGGACGCAAACGGAAAGAAAATGTATGCGGAAGTTGCGAGAAGATTAATTCCATGTATCTGGAACGGAACAGAAATCCCGCATGATTATGTGAACAGAGCTGTGCTTAAGGCGTCCAATCCATTAACATATAAAGATCGAAAAAATTGGGAAAGGGTTTTAACGTTAGCATGTTCGCTGGTGAAAAAAGATAGAAAAGAAAGAAAAAAGGAGGAATGGAATGTGGCATTAGATAAAAATCAAAAAGACAGAAATTATTTATATGGACGTTTACTGGCAGTGGCAGATCGGATTGAGTATCGTACTTATGATGATGGAGATAAAGCAAGGGTTACGAATGCAAAAAGATACATGAGTACTTTTTCCCAGAGACCTTTTGAAACATGGAAGGTGATTGAAGAAAATATCCAGCCATATATGAATAAATTGGGGATTGCGGAGAGACGTTTTTATGAAAATCTGTTAAATGATATTTATGAATTATTTGAAGTAGATAGTTTCAAGGATAATAAAAAATTGGATGGTTTATATCTTCTTGGTTTTCATAGCCAGGCTTATGATCTGAAACTGAAAAAGGAAGATTCCCAAGAGAAGGAAGAGGAGGAATAAACGATGAGTGAATTAAAAGGAAAAATTGATTTTACTTTATTTGTAAGTGCTGATAATGCGAATCCAAATGGAGATCCATTAAATGGAAACCGTCCAAGAATCAACATGGATGGATATGGTGAAATATCGGACGTGTGCATTAAAAGAAAGATAAGAAATCGACTTCAGGATCTTGGACAGAAAATTTTTGTACAGTCAGATGACCGTACAGATGATCCCTATACCAGTTTGAAAGACCGTGCAGATGGATGTGAGGAACTGAAAGCTCAGATAGGAAATAAGAAAAATGCAAATCGCGATGCCTGTGCGGCGATTGCCTGCAAAGAGTGGCTGGATGTCAGAGCTTTTGGTCAGGTTTTTGCGTTTAAGGGAATTCCTGTATCATTTGGAGTAAGAGGCCCCGTTTCCATTCATCAGGCGATCAGTCTTTCGCCAATTGATATCATCAGCATGCAGATTACTAAGAGTGTGAACAGCGAATCCGGAAAAGAAAGCAAGGCCTCAGATACCATGGGGACGAAGCATAGAGTAGGTTTTGCAGTATATAAAGTAATGGGAAGTGTAAATGTTCAGCTTGCTGAAAAAACAGGATTCAGTCAGGAAGATGCGGAATTACTGAAAGAGGCATTGAAAACCTTATTTGAAAATGATGCTTCTTCTGCAAGACCAGAGGGAAGTATGGAAGTCTGCAAAATGTACTGGTGGCAGCACGATGAAAAAACGCCGGCTGTTTCCAGTGGAAAAATCCAGAGAGGCTTCGATATTAAACGTAAAGAGGAACATCCAAGAGAATTTAAAGATTACAAAATTTCATGGCATGTAGACGGATGTAAAGAACCGGAGGAGTTTGATTTTGTATAAGGAAGAAGATTTTCTTCAGTTATCCGGAATTCAACATTTTGTATTCTGCCGAAGACAGTGGGCATTGGCTTACATAGAGTTGCAGTGGCAGGAAAATGTCAGAACAGTGGAAGGAAAAATTCTTCATGAAAACGCACATGATGTAAGTATGAAAGAAAAAAGAGGAGATCTTTTGATCGTACGTGCAATGCCGATTCACTCCCGGGAAATGGGAGTGAGCGGCGAATGTGATGTAGTAGAATTTCATAAAGTAAAAGATGGAGTTCAACTGGCAGGGAAAGAAGGGCTTTATAAGGCTGTTCCGGTAGAATATAAAAGAGGCAGACCGAAAACAGATGATTCGGATATTCTTCAGGTAGCGGCACAGGCAATGTGTTTGGAAGAAATGTTATGCTGCGATATATCTTATGGCTATATCTTTTATGGAGAAACCAGGCATCGCATGAAAGTAGAATTTACAGACGAAGTGCGGGAAAAGGTTCGGAAGATATTTTCGGAGATGCATAAATATTATGAGCAGCGCTACACACCGAAGGTAAAAACAAGTAAAAAGTGTAATGCCTGTTCATTGAAGGATATTTGTATTCCTGCTTTGAATAAAAAGAAGTCTGTTTCCGGATATATCGACAGGATAATTGCAGAAGAGGAAAAAGAATGAAAAGGCTTTTGAATACATTGTATGTAACAACTGGGAATAAGTATCTGTCTTTGGATGGAGAAAATGTAGTTGTTTTGGAAGAACAGAAAGAAATCGGCAGAGTTCCTTTGCATAATCTTCAGGCAATCATTACATTTGGCTACACGGGGGCCAGTCCAGCGCTTATGGGAGCATGTGCGCAGAGAAATATAGATCTTTCTTTTATGTCCGGAAATGGAAGATTTTTGGCCAGAGTTACTGGTGAGGTAAAGGGAAATGTAACATTGAGAAAGCAGCAATATCGAATCAGTGACAACAGGGAAGAAAGTATACATATAGCCAGAAATTTTATTCTCGGAAAAGTGTATAATTCCAGGTGGGTTTTGGAAAGAGCTACGAGAGACTATGCAATGCGTGTGGATGTAGAAAATATAAAAAAGAAATCTCTGTTTCTTGCACAGAACATGGGGAAAATAAGAGGATGTGAAAGAGAAGAGGAATTATTAGGGCTAGAAGGAGAAGCTGCTTCTGTATATTTCTCTGTGTTTGATGAACTGATATTACAGCAAAAGGAATTTTTTTACTTTTATGGAAGAAATAAGAGACCGCCTTTGGATAACGTTAATGCCATGCTGTCGTTTGGATATTCTTTGCTGGCAGGAATGTGCGGATCTGCGCTGGAAGCAGTGGGCCTTGATCCGTATGTTGGATTTTTTCATACAGACAGACCAGGACGTATGTCATTAGCCCTGGATCTAATGGAAGAATTCAGAAGCGTTATGGTAGATCGTTTTGTTTTGACATTAATCAATAAAAAAATTATGAAGGAAAAATATTTCATAAAAAAGGAAAATGAAGCGGTCGTTATGACAGATGAAGGTCGAAAAGCCTTTTTGTCAGCTTGGCAGTCCAAAAAACAGGAAACTATTAAACATCCATTTCTGGATGAAAAGATAGAATGGGGAATGGCTCCGTATGTTCAAAGTATGTTGCTGGCGAGATATCTAAGAGGAGATTTGGATGAATATCCGCCATTTTTCTGGAAGTAGGTGAGATAATGCTGGTTTTGATAACATATGATGTGAATACACAAACGGCAGCAGGAAGAAAACGTCTGCGTAAAGTTGCGAAAGAGTGCACCAATTATGGACAGAGAGTGCAGAATTCAGTATTTGAGTGTCAGATGGATGCAACAAAATGCAGACAGGTGAAGAATATTCTAGAGAATATTATAGATAAAGACGTGGACAGCCTGAGATTTTATTATCTGGGTGAAAAGTACAAAAATAAAGTAGAACACATTGGTGCAAAGCCTGGATTTGATGTTACAGATACTTTAATATTATAGTGCGAAAGGTAAGCTTACAGAAATACTTCAGGACATTCGCACCAGAAAATGTGTGTATTTTACCAGAAAAAAATTTACAATATAATAATTTGAATAAAAAAACAAGATTGGTATGTGCAATAAGAGTAAAAAACAATTTTAGATAAATGTATTTTTGTCTAAAATTGCTGTCAGCCTCTTCGTGAGGCTGTGAGTTGAAATACTTTAAGGGTTGGACATTGCAGGCAATCGCGGCGTCAGCCTCTTCGTGAGGCTGTGAGTTGAAATGGATTGAATTTTGATTCCTGCATTACGTTGCCAGTCAGCCTCTTCGTGAGGCTGTGAGTTGAAATGTCACAACCGGAACGTTCTGCTGATAATCATAACGTCAGCCTCTTCGTGAGGCTGTGAGTTGAAATCTTTTTGTGCAGAACTGGCATTAGCATTAAATGACGTCAGCCTCTTCGTGAGGCTGTGAGTTGAAATGAAAAACAGCTCGTGGAAAATACCATTCGCACGTCGTCAGCCTCTTCGTGAGGCTGTGAGTTGAAATGTGTTATATCCTGGTTGCTTCGGGTCGATTGTCGTCAGCCTCTTCGTGAGGCTGTGAGTTGAAATAAATTATCGGGGACTTCTGAGTATGACAGTGAATGTCAGCCTCTTCGTGAGGCTGTGAGTTGAAATAAGTTCTTCCTTGGTAAAAACCCTGTTCGGATTCTCGTCAGCCTCTTCGTGAGGCTGTGAGTTGAAATACCTAACGTAACTAACGGTCTATCATTACTGCCGTCAGCCTCTTCGTGAGGCTGTGAGTTGAAATGTTAACAAGTGAATTGCTCATACTTTTCCTCCGTGTCAGCCTCTTCGTGAGGCTGTGAGTTGAAATATCCTCCTATAAGTATGATATAAGAGGCAGTTTCCGTCAGCCTCTTCGTGAGGCTGTGAGTTGAAATAATTTTACAGGCTGCGATTCAGGGAATCATCGCATGTCAGCCTCTTCGTGAGGCTGTGAGTTGAAATACCTATCGCAATGTCTGGAATTGATGTGCCTTTCCGTCAGCCTCTTCGTGAGGCTGTGAGTTGAAATATTAAGAACAGGTTCACCTAAATTCACTGGCTCGTCAGCCTCTTCGTGAGGCTGTGAGTTGAAATTCCAATCCATATTGGAGTAACTGGACGGGTACCATTGTCAGCCTCTTCGTGAGGCTGTGAGTTGAAATACTGCGTTCTTGATTTCTTCCGGCGAGATTTCACGTCAGCCTCTTCGTGAGGCTGTGAGTTGAAATACCTTGAGTATTGGTGGCGTATCTGCCATAAGGTCGTCAGCCTCTTCGTGAGGCTGTGAGTTGAAATATAGAGGTACGCTCCCCAGACATAATTTGCACTGGTCAGCCTCTTCGTGAGGCTGTGAGTTGAAATACTGCGTTCTTGATTTCTTCCGGCGAGATTTCACGTCAGCCTCTTCGTGAGGCTGTGAGTTGAAATGCTGATTACGATAAGTCTGAGAGTAACCAACATGTCAGCCTCTTCGTGAGGTTGTGAGTTGAAATATGCGGACACTGATAGCATTCACTGTGACTTACAGTCAGCCTCTTCGTGAGGCTGTGAGTTGAAATATTTGAGTAAATACACTACTGAGGTGCGATATATGTCAGCCTCTTCGTGAGGCTGTGAGTTGAAATGTGGTATACCTGGTAGCAACCGGTGGCTGGGAAAGTCAGCCTCTTCGTGAGGCTGTGAGTTGAAATTTCTGCGCTGAAATCAACTGCATTTGCAATCTGGTCAGCCTCTTCGTGAGGCTGTGAGTTGAAATAAGTATCTACAAGATATGTACTCTTTTGCTGCCTTCGTCGTAAGCGTCCAATAAAAAGGTGTATTAAAAAATGATCGTAACTCTTGTATAATTAGGGTTGCGATCATTGGAAAGGTGAAACTTCCGGGGGATTCATGCGTGCAGATTATTTTAAAAAGTATTTCCTGTTACTGTTAAAACCGATATATGATATATCAGGCATTTCATTTAATATAGATCTGGTTCTTTGAGGGCTTAATTCTATATAGAGTGCAATATCACTTGTTTTAGAAGGCCCATTTTCAGAGAGATATGTTCTGATTTTGTCCATATGTTTGAGGGTTTTCGCTGTTGATTTTCTAAAAGTCGTTTTTATTACTTGCTTTTCATCGCTTGTTTTTATCGCTTGTTTTTTATCGCTTGTTTTTCGACGTTTGTTTTTCTGCTTTTTCTTTGGGGCAAAAGTAAGTACTAAAATGGTTCGATCTGGATCAAATTCTTCCTCAATTATTGGATCGACTGTTGCTAGAATATAAATAGTACAAGCCAAAATGAGAAATTCCAAATACACATAAGCATGGTACAATAGAAACAT
>NZ_JBBMEJ010000020.1:0-52734 GCF_040096615.1 Blautia aquisgranensis | reverse complement strand
AGCGGGCGTCGCAACGCCGAGCGCCTTTCCCCCTCGCAAACCTGCCCACGCCCAAGTGTCCCCCCTGAAAGGAAAAGAGCCTCACTGCCCAAGTGTCCCCCTGAAAGGAAAACGCCCTCCGCGCAGGAGCGTCCGTCAGACGCCCGACATTGTACAATATCTGGTACAATTTTCTCATTAATTTTATCAATAGTACATTCCCTTGTATATTATAAAGAACATACATCCAATCTGTTGACTTTGAAATCTGAATCTGTTATCTTATGGTCGTCATGAGAAATGTTATATATTACTAACTGCGCGGGCAGTGAACGAATAATCATTAAGACAGAACAGAGAAAGGATGTGTAACAAATTGGCAAAAGTTAATTTCGAGCAGTGGAACGGATTCAAAGGCGATCGTTGGAAAGAGAAGATCGACGTTCGTAACTTCATCAGCATGAACTATACACCATATGATGGAGATGCTTCCTTCCTGGAAGAGCCAACAGAGGCAACAGACAAACTCTGGGGCAAGCTTCAGGAACTTCAGAAAGAGGAGCGTGCAAAAGGCGGCGTTCTTGATATGGAGACAGAGGTAGTTACAGGTATCACAGCATATGGTCCTGGATACATCGATGAGGAACTGAAAGACCTGGAGCAGGTTGTAGGTCTTCAGACAGACAAACCTCTGAAACGTGCTTTCATGCCATACGGCGGAATTAAAATGGCAGAGCAGGCATGTGAGACTTACGGATACCATGTAAGCGACAAAATCAAAGATGTTTTCAACAACTATGAGTTCAAAACACACAACCAGGGCGTATTCGATATCTACACACCAGAGATGAAGAGAGCACGTCACAACAAGATCCTTACAGGACTTCCGGATACTTACGGACGTGGACGTATCGTAGGTGACTACAGACGAGTAGCTCTTTACGGAATTGATCATCTGATCGCAGGTAAAGAGAAAGACTTCGCAGCATGCGACCGTCAGGGTATGAGACGTTATGACTTCCAGCTTCGTGAGGAGATCGCAGATCAGATCCGCGCTCTGAAGAAGATGAAAGAAATGGCTCAGATCTATGGCTTTGATATTTCCCAGCCGGCTAAGAATGCAAAGGAAGCATTCCAGTGGCTGTACTTCGGATATCTTGCAGCAATCAAGACTCAGAACGGAGCTGCAATGAGTGTTGGACGTATCTCCACATTCCTTGATATCTATATTGAGAGAGATCTTGAGAACGGAACTCTTACAGAGAAAGAGGCACAGGAGCTTGTTGACCATATCGTAATGAAATTCCGTATGGTTAAATTCGCTCGTATCCCGTCTTACAACCAGCTCTTCTCCGGTGACCCGGTATGGGCAACTCTGGAAGTAGCAGGTATGGGACAGGACGGACGTTCCATGGTAACAAAGAACGACTATCGTTTCCTTCATACACTTGAGGATATGGGACCGGCTCCGGAGCCGAACCTTACAGTTCTCTACTCCTCAAGACTGCCTGAGAACTTCAAGAAATATGCAGCAGACATCTCTGTTACAACAAGTTCCATCCAGTATGAGAACGATGATGTTATGCGTCCGGTATGGGGCGATGACTACAGCATCTGCTGCTGTGTATCTGCTACAGAGACCGGTAAAGAGATGCAGTTCTTCGGTGCTCGTGCTAACCTTGCAAAATGCCTTCTTTACGCGATCAACGGTGGTGTTGATGAGAAGACAAAACAGCAGGTAGGACCGCAGTACCAGCCGATCACTTCCGAGTACCTTGACTATGATGAGGTAATCGCAAAATATGATCAGATGATGGACTGGCTTGCACATCTGTATGTTGGAACACTGAATATGATCCACTACATGCATGATAAATACTACTATGAGGCAGCTGAGATGGCACTTATCGATACAAAGGTTGACCGTTCCTTTGCAACAGGTATCGCCGGATTCTCACACGTAGTAGATTCCCTTTCCGCTATCAAATATGCAAAAGTAAAAGCGATCCGTGACGAGGACGGAATCACAACAGACTTCCAGGTTGAGGGTGACTTCCCACGTTATGGTAACGATGATGACAGAGCAGACGAGATCGCAACAACTCTGCTTTCCACATTCCTTGAGAAGCTGAAACACATCCATACCTATCGTGATTCCAAGCCAACCACATCCATCCTTACCATCACATCCAATGTTGTTTATGGTAAAGCTACAGGATCTCTTCCGGACGGAAGAAAAGCCGGCGAGCCTCTGGCACCGGGAGCAAACCCGTCTTATGGTGCAGAGCAGAACGGACTTCTTGCTTCCCTGAACTCTGTTGCAAAGCTTGATTATGAGGATGCACTTGACGGAATCTCCAATACTCAGACAATCAACCCGGATGCACTTGGCCATTCCGAGGAAGAGCGTACAGAGAACCTTGTAAACGTACTTGACGGATACTTTGACCGTGGTGCACATCACCTCAACGTAAACGTATTTGGTAAAGAGAAACTGATCGATGCTATGGAGCATCCGGAAAAAGAGGAGTATGCAAACTTTACAATCCGTGTTTCCGGATACGCTGTTAAGTTCATCGACCTTACAAGAGAGCAGCAGCTTGACGTTATCGCAAGAACCTGCCACGAGAGGATGTAATAAAAAAATATGGACGACCAGAAAAAAATCACTGGCTACGTCCACTCACTGGAGAGCTTCGGCTCTGTTGACGGACCAGGAGTCCGGTATGTGATCTTTTTGAGCGGCTGTGCCATGCGCTGTCAGTTCTGCCACAATCCGGACACCTGGAAAATGAAAACAGGAACGGAGTATACAGCAGATGAGCTGCTTGAAAAAGCATGTCGATACCGCTCTTACTGGGGAAGTAAGGGCGGTATTACTGTGAGTGGAGGCGAGCCACTGTTACAGATTGATTTCCTGCTTGAGCTTTTTAAGAAGGCGAAAAAGCTGGGAATCCACACAACTCTTGATACCAGCGGCAATCCTTACACAGAAGAGGGAGAGTGGTATGATAAATGGGAAGAGCTGATGAAATATACAGATCTTGTCATGCTGGATATCAAGCATATTGATGAGGAACAGCATAAGATCCTTACAGGACAATCCAACAAGAACATTCTGGCAATGGCGCAGAAGCTTTCTGATATGGGTGTAGCTATGTGGATTCGTCATGTGCTGGTTCCTGAGCGTAATGACAGGGACGATTATCTTCACCGTCTGGCTGATTTTATCGGCACATTGAAGACCGTGGAGAGAGTGGAAGTTCTTCCGTATCATACACTGGGAATCTTCAAATGGGAAAACCTTCATATAGACTATCCGCTGAAGGGGATCAACCCGCCAACAAAAGAGCGGATCGAAAATGCGGAGAAAATCCTGGGTGCAGGTACCCACTGATCATAGAAAATATTCGGGCGGATATTTATGAGCCGCAGAAACCTATCAGATTTTGATAAAACCATATTTCATGTCGTAAAATGGACATGAGATATGGTTTTTTTATATTTCTTACTATACTTTGAAAAAAAATAATGATATCATAGATGTGTTGAAAAACATGATGGAATACTATGTGTAAACAAGGCAAAGGAAGAATAATGGGGATAAAAGAAACAATGACAATGCAGGAAGCATTGGCAATGAAGCAGCATCTGGAGCAGGTTTTTTCTATTGTGCGCCTTTTGGACAGAGAAACACTGGAAACAGGCCGGGGTGTGGAAGAACCATGTCAGTGTTATTCGAAATGGGGTAAAACTAATCAATGCTACAATTGCATTTCCAGGAAGGCATTTGAGCAGAAATGTCAGAAAACAAAAATAGAGATCGTAGATTCAAAAGTTTATCAGGTTATTGCCAGATACCTGGAGATCGATGAAGAACCATATGTTATGGAAATGATCAACAGCCTGGAAAACGATGATATCATTGATGCTGAGGATAAGGAGAATCTTCTGGCTGAACTCAGCGGATATGCAGATGCACTGTACAAAGATGTTCTGACAGGAGTTTTTAACAGAAGATACTATGAGGAAAAGGTGAAAAATCTGGAGAGTTCTGCCGGAGTAGCCATGGTGGATCTGGATGATTTTAAACTTTATAATGATACATATGGTCATGATGCAGGAGATAAAGCACTGAAAACAGTAGTAGATGTCATTCGCCGCCATGTTCGTAAGAATGATAAGGTTATCCGTTTTGGCGGAGATGAGTTCCTGCTTCTGATCCCGGATATTAATATCGATAATTTCACCAAGAAACTGAGAGAGATTCAGGAGGAAGTTCATGCAGCCAGAGTTCCAGGGTATTCCCAGCTGAAACTTTCCGTAAGTATTGGTGGCGTGCTGTCATTCAATGAGAAACTTGGAGAAGCGGTTTTAAAAGCGGATAAATTTATGTATCAGGCCAAGACACGTAAGAATATGGTAGTTATCAGTGATAATGAGATTAAGGGAGGAGGGAATTCTGAGGAATTCCTTATGCGGGATAAGACCAGACTGACCATTCTTATTGTAGATGATTCTGAAATGAACCGCTGTATCCTTTCGGAGATGCTTGGCGAAGATTATGATATTCTGGAAGCTACCAATGGAGAAGAAGCGATCAGTCTTCTGAGACAGTACGAGACGGAAATTTCCCTTGTGCTTCTTGATCTTGTCATGCCTGTAATGGACGGATTCGGTGTGCTGAGTTATATGAATGAGCGTAACTGGATCGAAGATATCCCGGTAATTATGATCTCAGGAGAGGATTCCGTATCCTATGTGAGGCGTGCGTTTGACCTGGGAGTTGCAGACTATATCAAGAAACCGTTTGATGCACAGATCGTATACAGACGTGTATACAATACCATCACACTTTACGCGAAACAGCGAAGACTTCTTCTTCTTGTAGCAGATCAGATTTACGAGAAAGAGAAGAACAACCGAATGATGATCAGTATTTTAAGCCAGATTGTAGAGTTCCGTAATGGAGAGAGCGGCGCGCATGTACTGCATATTAACATTATTACAGAACTGATTCTTGAGAGACTGATCCAGAAGACGGATAAATATGATCTTTCCGGAGCTGTGCGCGGGATGATCGTTACAGCATCTGCACTTCACGATATTGGAAAGATCGGTATTGATGACAAGATCCTCAATAAACCCGGAAGACTGACAAATGAAGAATTCGAGGTCATCAAGACCCATAGCGTCATTGGAGCCTCCATGCTTGAGAGTCTGGAATATTATAAAGATGAGCCACTGGTACGGATTGCCCATGATATCTGCAGATGGCATCATGAGCGTTATGATGGAAAAGGTTATCCAGACGGCCTGAAAGGTGAGGAGATCCCGATTTCCGCACAGGTAGTTGCCCTGGCTGACGTATATGATGCACTGATCAGCGATCGTGTATACAAAAAAGCCTATACCCATGAGAAAGCTGTTGAGATGATTTTGAACGGAGAATGTGGTACTTTTAATCCGCTGCTTCTGGAGTGCCTGACAGACATCCAGAACCGCCTGAAAGAAGAGATGGTCAAGATGGCAGAGGAATGTACGGAAACCTCAGATAATGGAACTGCCTCTGCAGAATTTGAAGGTTACGAAAAAACAAAAGAGCAGCTTTTCAAATCCATGTCCGAAGACATCAAAAAAGAATACATAAATAGTGTCCCGTCAATTGGGGGGGGGAAAACAGACGTTTCCTAAACGATAAATAAAAAATACCATAAAAAGCAAAGAACTGGTGTGATCACACCAGTTCTTTATTTTTTATAAGCATTTCTTTGATGATGTTCTGTGTGTAGGCTCCCAGGTGACGTTGTGTATCCCGGTCAAGTTCAGACGGAATGATCGGTTTACCGTATTCAATGACAACATGTGTAGGAGTCATTTTTGGAAAATTGGCTTCCCATATATTGGCGGAGTTACTGATCGCAATAGGAATAATCGGGCTCTTGGCCTTGGTTGCGATCTTGAAGCTTCCGTCATGGAAAGGAAGCATCTCGGTCTCATCAGCATTTTGATTTCGGGTGCCCTCAGGGAAGATACAGACGGAAATGCCGGATTTTACATAATCTGCAGCCTGGAGAATGGTTTTCAGACCCTGTCGGGTATCCTCTCTGTCAAGGAAAAGGCAGTAGAGATTACGCATCCAGTTGGAGAGAAGCGGGTAACGTTCCATTTCTTTTTTTGCTACATAGCCGGTACGTCTCGGGCAGCGGCTGTAAGTAAGCAGAATATCAAAATAGCTTCTGTGATTACCGACATAGAGAACAGCCTGATCCTTTGGGACATTCTCTTCACCGATGACAGTGACCTTGGCACCTGTAAGCCACAGGATGAATTTGAAGATGGCCTGTACCATACGTAAGGAACTGATATCTTTCGCCATAGGGGCGAATTTTCCGATGACCCATTCAATGAGAAGAACCGGAATCGTCAGCACCAGATAGAGGATCACTGCGATACAGACAAGTATAAATCGAATCATATCTTTTGTCCTTTCTGTTATAAATAATCCATAGAATCATTATACGAAGATTTTGAGATAGTTGCAATAAATCTTTACCGGATCACATAGAATAAATATTGAGTAATAAAGAAAAACAGAGAGCATATCATGAAAAGAGCAGTTTTTCTGCTGGCAGCTTTTTTACTGGCAACTGTGCTTTCGGGGTGTCGTTTTGTGCGGATCGAGGAAGAGGAACGAAAGCCTGTTTCCTATACTGTGGTGGAACGACAGGATATTCCGACGCAGCTGGATGAGATTATGAATGAAAAGAAGGAAAAAGAATTTCAGCTAAGTTATGAAACGGGAGATGCCCTGTATCTGGTAAAAGGCTACGGACGACAGATGAGCGGGGGATACAGTATTCAGGTGGAAGAACTGGGAGCCTCTTCGAACGGGCTTTTTTTTGTCACAAGACTGATCGGTCCGGAGAATCTTGATGAGGCTGGCATTCCGTCATATCCGTGTATTGTGATAAAAACAGAGATTCAGAACAAACCGGTAACATTCCGTGAGGGAAAGAAGGCAGATCATAAGGCTGGGAAAGGGGAATAGAAGTGGAATTAAAAAAAGAAAGCATACAGGTACAGAAGGAAAAAAGCAGGGCGAAAAGTCAGATCACATTTGATGAAGATTTCAATGTACCAGACGCGAAACCGGATGTAGGAAGGCTGATCCAGCATAAGGGACGTATTATTATGGATGATGTCCGGCTGGCCGATGAAAAAGGAATTCTGAAAGGAAATCTGGAGGTTGATATACTCTATGTGGGGGAAGAAAGTGGAATTGTAAGCAGTATGACAGCGAAAATTCCATTTGAGGAGACTTTAAATCTGAAAGATATTGTCAATGGTGACAAAATGTGCTTAAAGTGGGAAATTGAGGATCTTACGATCCGTCTGATCCATTCCAGAAAGCTGAATATCAAAGCACTGGTAACTTTTTTTGCAACGGTAGATGAGATCTGCCAGATAAAAATTCCGGTGGATCTGAATGAGTCCGATATATCGGTCAGAAAAAAGAAAGTCCGCTTTATGGGACTTAGCGTACATAAAAAAGATACTTTGCGTATCAAGGATGAATATACCATTGCTTCCAATCGACCGGATATTTCCGGACTTATCTGGTACACCATGGATATACGGGGGCTGGATCTGAAACCGGAGGAAAATACGGTAAAGGCCAGAGGAGAACTTTCGGTTTTTGTGCTGTATGAAGCCGAAGATACGGAAGCGCCGGTACAATGGCTGGAGTATGCGCTGCCTTTTTCCGGAGAAGTGGAATGTGAGGGCTGTGCAGAAGAGCTGATTCCTGATATTGAGGTTTCGGTGATGCATCAGAGTCTTGAGGTGAAGCCAGATGCAGATGGCGAGCAGAGGATTTTTGTATCAGATGTGGTTCTGGAGCTGGATATGAAGTTTTTCCAGGAGGAAGAAAAGGATCTGGTGACGGATGTCTATACTCCTGTCCGCGAGTGCATCCCGGAAGGCCGGACAGAAGTGCTGGAAAGGCTTCTTGTGAGAAATTTTTCCAGGTGCAGGCTCAGTGATCGGATCCAGGTAAAAGAGACTCAGGGGAAAATCCTTCAGCTCTGTCACAGCCAGGGAAAAGTGAAACTGGATAAGACCAGGATCGTGGAAAACGGGGTGGAGGCGCAGGGAGTGGTCATGCTGAAGATCTTATACATCATCGGAAATGACAGCATGCCCTTTTATTCCATGGAAGCGATGCTGCCGTTTATCTATGTGGTGGAAGCCAGAGGAATCCGGGAGGACAGCACATACAGTCTGAAAGCAGAGCTGGAGCAGCTTTCCGCAGCTATGGCAGACGGAAATGAGATTGAGATCCGGGCATCGGTAGGACTGAAGCTTCTGTCTGTCACCCGGGAGGAGATTTTTGTCATAGATAAGGTGGAAGAAAAACCTCTCGATATGAAAAAGCTTCAGGCTATGCCGGGAATCCTGGTCTATATGGTAAAACCCGGCGATGAGCTATGGGATATCGCAAGAAAGTATCATACATCAATAGAAGAACTTCGTGTGCTCAACGGATTGAAGGAAACACAGGAGCCGGAACCGGGAACGCCGATCCTTGTAGTGAAAAAAGTAGAAGGCCAGATTAAATGATAAAAAACAGCAGAAACTGAAAAGGATGGAATATTTTGCTGTTGAAAAGAATGTTAAAATCATATAAAATATGCGTATAAATACTGTATACAAAGTACAAATGGAGGAGCTTATGCGGTTAAAGGCAATGGCAAAGATCAATCTCGGGCTTGATGTTCTGAGAAAGAGAGAGGATGGATATCATGAGGTTCGTATGATCATGCAGACGATCCGTATGTATGACATCCTGGATATCAGAAAGACGAAAAAGCCGGGGATCGTACTGACAACGAATCTTCCGTTTATTCCCACAGACAGAAGAAATCTTGTATATAAAGCAGCAGAGATGCTGATGGATGAGTTCGGAGTTGAAGAGGGACTTTCTATCAAGCTTCGTAAATTTATTCCGGTGGCAGCCGGCATGGCAGGAGGAAGCTCTGACGCGGCAGCGGCTTTTGTGGGAGTGAACCGGCTGTTTCACCTGGGGCTTACCGAGGAGCAGCTGATGGAGCGAGCCGTGAAAGTGGGAGCAGATGTTCCGTACTGCATCATGCGTGGAACGGCTCTTGCAGAAGGAATCGGTGAGAAGCTTACACGGCTTCCGAAGGTTCCGAAATGTTATGTTCTTGTGGGAAAACCGGGAATCAATGTTTCCACAAAAACAGCTTATGAGAATCTGAATCTTGCAGGGATCGAGAGACATCCGGATATTGACGGAATGATCGGAGATATTAAGAATGGCGATCTTTATGCAATGGCATCAAAGATGGAGAATGTTTTTGAACCGGGGATCGTAGGGCAGTATCCGGTGATCGGACAGATCCGTGATCTGATGGAAGAAAAAGGAGCGCTTCGTGCGGTGATGAGCGGAAGTGGCCCGACTGTGTTTGGAATTTTTGACGACAGGGATAAGATGGCAGCTGCGGCAAGAAGCCTTCGTAAGAGTGGACTTGCAAAAACCGTATTTGCCACGGATATTTACAACAGAGATGGAGGAGTTACCGATGACAAGTGATTTTTCTGTGGATATGAATGAATATCTGCCGCTTCGGGACGTTGTTTTTAACACGCTGCGACAGGCAATCCTGAAGGGCGAGCTCAAGCCGGGAGAAAGACTTCTTGAGATCGCGCTTGCGGAGCGTCTTGGAGTGAGCAGAACTCCGGTGCGTGAGGCTATGCGTAAGCTGGAACAGGAAGGTCTTGTAGTGATGATCCCGCGCAGAGGTGCTCAGGTGGCAAGCATCACGGAGAAGGATCTGAATGATGTTCTGGAGGTGCGTATCGCTCTTGAGAACAAGGCAATAGAGAAGGCCTGCAAGCTGATCACGGAGGAAGAGCTTGGAAGACTCTGGATAGCAGCCAGGGAATTTGAAAAAACAAAGGCAGAGGGAAATCTGGTGCGTCTTGCAGAGGCAGATGTTGCATTCCATGAGATTATTTACCAGGCATCCGATAACAAACGTCTGAATCAGGTACTGAATAATTTAAGAGAGCAGATGTATCGCTACCGTGTGGAATATCTGAAGGAGGAGCAGACCAGAAATCTTCTTGTCAATGAGCATGAAGAACTTGTAAAGGCTATCCGCGACGGAGATGTGGAGAAAGCACAGGCGATTTCCTTTAATCATCTGGAGAATCAGCGAAAAGCGATCATTCGTACAATCCGTGCAGAGAATGCGGACAAAGAATCCGAAAAAAAAGAATAAGAACCCGATATATGGGGATATTAAGAGAGATGTCAGTGCGGCACCTCTCTTTTTTTCTGCAAAAAATGCCACAGCTGACAATACTGTGAAAAAAGGAAGGTGAGCCTGTGGAAGAACAGAAGGTTTCGGCGTTGCTCCGTGAAAATGAAGCCTGTATCCGGAAACGATGTGAAAACTGTGATGATATCCTGATCCGTCCCATGCGTCTTGGGGAAGGGCATAAGGTAAACTGTCTGATGGTCTATATTGAGGTTGCAGTTTCCAATATGATGCTGGATGATTCCGCAATTGGAAAGATGGTCAATCATTTCTGGGAGATACCGGCAGAAAAGATTCAGGAATTCATAAAAAGAAACAGTCTTGGCATTGCAGATGTGGAAGAACTTACTACAATGGAAGAGGTATTTTCGGCAGTGCTCGCCGGAAATGCAGTTTTCTTTATGGATGGCTATGACCGGGCGATGAAAATCTCCAGCAAGGGATATCCCGGACTGGATGTATCCCAGACAGAGACTGAAAAAGTCCTCAGAGGATCCAAAGAGGGATTTTGCGACAGCGTAAAAACCAATGCAGCGCTTGTGCGAAAACGGTTACGGGATACCAGACTGAAAGTGGAGCAACAGAACATAGGCGTGCGTTCTCACACAGTTGTCCAGCTTCTGTATGTGGAGGATCTTGTACATGAGGAGCTTCTGGAATCTATAAAGGAACGGCTGGAGACCTTTACGGTGGACGGGATCCTGGACAGCGGAATGCTGGAGCAGCTTACGGAGGAAGCATGGTATTCACCTTTTCCTCAGTTTCAGACAACGGAACGGCCGGACCGCGCGACCCAGGAACTTCTGAATGGAAAAGCGGTGCTTTTGTGTGATAACTCACCGGTGGCGCTGATTCTGCCAGGGGCTTTTAACAGCTTTATGGAAAGCAGCGAGGACTGGTACAACCGTTTTGAGATGGTTTCGTTTCTGCGGGTGCTGCGGTATCTGGCCCTGGCTGTGGCAACTCTTCTGCCGGGACTTTACCTGGCGGTGATCCGGTTTCATACCCAGGTGCTTCCTGCCAATCTGATCCTTTCTTTTGCACAGGCAAGGGAAGGTGTGCCTTTTTCCAGTGTAGTGGAGCTGGTGTTTCTGGAACTGTCCTTTGAGCTGATCCGGGAGGCTGGAGTGCGGATTCCGGGAGCCCTCGGAAATGCCATTGGTATTGTAGGCGGACTGATCATCGGACAGGCTGCGGTGGAAGCGAATCTGGTAAGCCCGGTGGTGGTCATTATCGTGGCACTGACTGCGCTTGGCTCGCTGGCGATTCCCAATGAAGAGTTTGCTTCTGCATTTCGGATGCTGAAATATGTGTTTCTGTTTCTTGGAGGATATCTGGGGATTTTTGGAATCGTTCTTGGATTGTATCTTACGGTAGCACACCTGGCAGGACTTTTAAGTTTTGGTGTTCCATATCTGGTACCCTTCGTGGAAAAAAACGGGGAGGCAGAGACTGGCGGAAGGATTATCAGGTTTCCTTTCCGGAAGCGGAAATTCCGTCCGCTTTACGCATGCAGTGATCAGAAAAGAAGACTTCGGACAAAGCCCTGGGAGCAGAAAGGAAAAGATTTATGAGATTTGCGGAAAACAACAGGATCTCGCACAGGCAGCTTTTCAGGCAGATCATACTGGTTTTTCCTGCACCGTTTCTTCTGTGCCTGTTCAAAAATGGTGCCATGCTTGGAAAAAGCTCTGTGGCCGGAACGGTGACAGCTGCCATAATATTACTGTTTTATGTGATCTGGCTTATAAGGCTTGAACCTGCATATGGCGAGCTTGAAAAAAATACCGGAAAAATTACTGTACGATTTATTGGACTGTTTTTTCTGGCTTATGTGATCCTCAGTGTGGCCTTTCTTGCAAAGCTTCTGGGGGAGGTTGTGCCGTCAACACTGATCACGGGAATTCCGGGAAAATGGCTTTCGTTTCTGGCTGTGGCGGCATGCAGCCTGGGTACCCACCGGGGGATGCAGAGAAGAGGAAGGATCGCCGAGGTGTCAGGAGGGATTTTTCTTGGAGGGCTTCTTGTGCTGATGATTCTCCTGGCCGGGCAGGGAAAGGGAGAATATTTTCTGGAAGTGTGGAACGGGGAAACAGGATTTTTTTCCGGGCGAGGATGGATACAGAGCACATGGGGACTCTTGTGTGCTTTTTCCGGTGTGGGACTTTTGCCATTTGCGCTGGAGAAAGTGGAAAAGCCTGGAAGCGCCAGGAAGCCATTGATACTTGCGTTTCTTACGGTATGTGGGATAGTACTTGGAATGCAGCTGCTTCTTCCCGCAGTATTTGGCAGGGAACGTCTTTTAACAGAAAAATACCCGGTTCTGCCGCTTCTTGACGGAGCAGACCTTCCGGGAAATGTACTGGCAAGATTTGATGTGATCTGGATGGGATTTCTGGTATTCGGACTGCTTTTTTCCATAGGAAGTCTTTTTCATTATGGAAATCAGATTGCACAAAAGACCAGGCTTGGAACGGGAAGATACTGGATTCCCGCGGCCGGATGGCTGCTTTCTCTGTATGCGTGGAATGGTTATGGAATTGAGGCGTATTATGGCAGTTATCTGGGATATATTTTTGTGCCGGGGCTTCTTGTGATACAGCTTTTTCTTGGCATGAAGAATCACAGCCACCGAAAGAAAAAAGCAGCAGTTGCGGCAGTGTTGTTTCTGGCGGTAAGTCTGATGGGAACAGGATGTGCTGCCGTGGAACCGGAAAAACGGATCTATCCGCTGGCTTTAGGAGCAGGTGCAGTGGAGAACGGTTTTGTGCTTAAATATGCAATGCCGGACATGAACGTAACCACAGGGCAGGAAAAGCCGGATGAGGATCCGGTTTCTGTGCTGACACTTGCAGGAACGGATTTTGATGCGATCGAAAAGCTCTATAACCGTTCTCAGGAAAAATATCCGGATATGGGTCATCTCCAGGTTGTGATCCTGGATGAAAGTATGCTGGCAGAGAATAACAGAGAAGCGTTTATCCGTTATCTGAAACAGGAAGAGCATGTGGGCGAGGATGTGTATGTATTCCGGACTTCCATGCTTTCTGATGTGTTTCGCTGGAAAGGAGCGCAGGAGAGCTCTGTGGGAGAATATCTGCAGGGAATCCAGGAAAACAGAACCTCCGGGCAGCAGAAGAAAGGCGTCACGCTCCGGGAGGTATATCATCAGTTTTATAAGGACGGAACACTTCCCTGGCTTCCGTCTGTGTGGATAGATGGGGAGCTTCTGGAGGTAGATTACGGAAACCGTGAATAAAGAGAAGAAATCCTGACCATAATGGAGATATATCACAGAAAAAACGGAAACAGGAGGTATATCCGGTGAAAAAGATCAGGGGAAAAGGTGAAGGAGCTATATTATGGAAAGGATTTCAGGTACTGTTACTGGTGATAGTTCTGGCAGTCGGTTGTATGGGGCATATGGCGGGTGGAGACATGAAAAGTGCAGCCCGGCCGCAGATGTACGCATGGTGGGGAACACTCTACCCGGAATTTTGTTTTGAAAAAGGAGAGGATGCGGGCGAAAGTAAGACTGTTAAGCTCTCCTTCTGGCTTGCGAAAGCACTGGATTGGTGATACAATATTCTAACGAATCTGTAGAATTCGATTAAGTATTTCGGGAGATCAGATAAATGAATATAGACAGAAATGCACCGGTTGGTGTGTTTGATTCCGGTATTGGAGGGCTGACAGTAGCCCGGGAG
Organism: Blautia aquisgranensis; assembly: GCF_040096615.1. Classification (NCBI taxonomy): domain Bacteria; kingdom Bacillati; phylum Bacillota; class Clostridia; order Lachnospirales; family Lachnospiraceae; genus Blautia; species Blautia aquisgranensis. Next base: position 38,702 of record NZ_JBBMEJ010000020.1, on the reverse strand, counting down.
ATCATGAGGAATCTTCCCTCGGAAAAAATTGTATATTTTGGAGATACGGCGAGAGTTCCCTACGGAAGCAAGTCCAGGGAGACGGTCATCCGCTATTCCCGCCAGATCATTCATTTCCTGCAGGAGCAGAAAGTCAAGGCCATTGTAGTGGCCTGCAATACTGCGAGTGCTTTTGCACTGGATGCAGTAAGGGATGAGCTGGATATTCCGATTATCGGAGTGATTGAAGCCGGGGCAAAAATTGCTGCTCAGGAGACAAAGAACAAGAGAGTTGGTATTATTGGTACGGTAGGTACAGTGGGAAGTGGGATTCATGAATCTTATCTTAAGGAGCTGGATCCGGAGATCACAGTGATCGGCAAGGCGTGTCCGCTGTTTGTTCCGCTGGTTGAAGAGGGATGGATTCATGATCCGGTCACGGAGGAGGTAGCCAGAAGATATCTGAAAGAGTTGCAGGATCAGGAGGTTGATACGCTGATTCTTGGCTGTACGCATTATCCTCTTTTACGGTCTACCATCCGTGAGATCATGGGAGAAGGCGTACGCCTGGTGAATCCGGCGTATGAGACGGCGCTGGAGCTCCGCAGACTTCTGGCAGATATGGATCTTGCCAGTGATGAGACGGTGGAGGAGGAATTCCCATATCGCTTCTATGTAAGTGACCTTGCCGAGAAATTTAAGGATTTTGCCAATTCGATCCTGCCTTATAATGTAGAAAAAACGCAGAAGATCGACATTGAGAAATATTAGGAGAAAAAGAATGCAGAAAGAAGTTTTGATCCATGTAAGAGGTCTTCAGATGATGGATGCCCAGGGAGATCAGGAGCCGATAGAGATCGTTGTTCCGGGACAGTATTATTTCCGTAATGGTTCCCATTATCTCAGATATGAGGAGCTTCTGGATGAGAGTGCAGAGCCGACGGTCAATTACATAAAAATGTCTTCTAAGGGTCTTGAGGTCAGCAAAAAAGGCCTGGTCAATGTACATATGGTATTTGAGCAGGGCAAGAAGAATATGACTTATTATACAACACCGTTCGGAACTTTGCAGATGGGAATCGCCGCTACCAGTCTGGAACTGACTGAGAGTGAGGAGAATCTTCACATGAAGGCAGATTATGCACTGGATATGAATGAAGAGCATGTGGCGGACTGCTATCTGGCAATTCAGGTACAGCCTCGTGACTGTAAGGATTTTGTTTTATAAAAATATCTGGAAACTTGTTAAGAGTTGAGAATTACAGAGATAAGAAAACCGCTGTGTTGTGCAGGAAGAAAAATCCTGGAAACACAGCGGCTTTATTTTTTTATTATTTGCGGAATCTTGCGAGGAAGCCTTTTTTCTTCTTCTGCGGAGTCTCGAGGGAACCGCGGATTCCTTTAACGCCAACGATGTAAAGTCCGCTGACTTCAGCTTTGATCTCTTTTTTTACCGGAATCAGATCGAATACTTTCTCATCTGCGATGAGGATACTGATCTTCGGACCAACCTTTGCTTTAACGATCGGAAGCTTGGAACGACGCATAAGCTTAGGCGTCTGGTCAATGACCATCTGTGGAAGTCCGGAATCTTTCAAAGGCATTCGTTTCTTATCGATGACCAGCATGGAAACTGTTTGTTTGTTAGCCTGGATCTGAGCCTGCTGTTCGTCCTGTTTTTTCTGAGCTTTTTTTCCGAAGAAATAGAGTGCGACTAATGCTGCGATCAGAATAACGAGGATGACCAGAAGAACAATGGTAACTGTACTCATTTGAGAATCCCCCTGTATGTATATTTGTTTCGCAATCGGTTACATTACGTAAAAAACATTTTAGCATTGTTTACGGAAAAAGGCAATTAAAAATTAAAAAGCCCCCTTGGAACAGTGGAAATTTCAGTGGTTACAGGGTATAATGACTGTGATGCACTTTGCAGTGTAAACTGTGAAAAACAGAATATAATAATATTAAGACGCAGGTAAATGATCTGGATATCCCAGAGATGGAGGAAATCGAAATGGAGAAAGAAACGCCCCGGGGAACGAGACCGGAAATGGGTACTCCGGAGTATGAAGAATGGCGAAGAGAGGTGCTTGAGCGCAGGCGTAAACGGTTACAGAAGGAACGAAGAAAACGACTGATCGCTGTGGGAGCAGTTCTGGTGATCATCATAGGCGGCGTGTCTGTGGGGATTAGCAGCTGCAGACAAAAAAAAGCAACGATTGTTCAGCATGACCAGACTTCTGCCGATACAAAAACAGACAGCAAAACCGAAGATAATAAAGATTCCGCAACGGATAATACAACAGCTGCAGACAGCACACTGGAACAGGCAGAGCTTCTTGCACAGCAGTATAACTATGATGAAGCAATTGATCTTCTGAAAAAAGATCCTGCTTACTCATCCGACCAGAAGATGCAGGCAGCAGTAAAGAAATACGAGGAAACCAAGGCAACCTGTACGGCATGGCCACTTGAAAAAGTGACGCATGTCTTTTATCATATTCTGATCAGGGATCCATCCAAGGCTTTTGACGGAGATTATAAGGAAGCAGATTACAATCAGGTCATGACTACGATTGATGAATTTAATAAGATTACTCAGACCATGTACGATGAAGGTTACGTTATGGTAAGTATCAAGGATATGGCTAAGGCGGATGACAATGGTAATATCACTCCGGGAGAGATTCTTCTTCCGCCAGGTAAAATCCCGTTTGTCCTTTCTCAGGATGATGTATGTTATTATCACTATATGGACGGTGATGGATTTGCCACAAAACTGGTTGTGGATGATGAGGGGAAGATTCGCAATGAGTATGTGGAGGATGACGGAAGTGTATCCGTGGGAGATTATGACATGGTACCTCTGATCGACCGCTTTGTGGAAAAGCATCCTGATTTTTCCTACCGGGGAGCAAAGGGAATCGTGGCGCTGACCGGATATAACGGAATTCTGGGATACCGTACTGACGAAAGCTATGAAACAAGACCGGACGATCTGGATGCAGATAAAGTGAAGTGGCTTGATGAGCATCCGGATTTCAGCCTGGAGAAAGAGCGTGAGGGTGCCAAAAAAGTGGCAGATGCCATGAAAGCCGAAGGCTGGGAATTTGCAAGCCATACCTGGGGACACCAGAATGTGGGGCAGATTTCGCTGGAGAAACTTCAGGCAGACACTGAAAAATTTAAGAAAAATGTAGATCCGCTGATCGGGGGAACGGATATCATTATTTTTGCTTTTGGAACTGATATTACAAATGCAGAGGATTATTCCGGTGATAAATTCGAATATCTGAAGGGGCAGGGATATAATTATTATTGTAATGTGGATTCCAGCCAGTATTTTGTACAGATCCGTGACCGGTACTTCCGCCAGGGCAGAAGAAATCTGGATGGTTACAGAATGTACTACAATCCGGAACTTCTGGAGGATCTTTTTAATGCGAAGGATGTATTCGATAAGGCAAGACCTACACCGGTACCGCCAATGGGATGATCTGTTTTGCATAAAGTGTAAATTCGAGGGGATTTTAAAGAAAGACGAGGGATTATTATGAAGAAAAAAATGGCAGGAGTGCTGACAACTGTGCTTGCTGCGTCGCTTCTTGCGGGTGGAAACATACCAGTTACCGTACAGAAAGACAATATGATCGCAGAAGCGCAGGATGAAGGGAATACACAGTCTGAGGATGCAGAGGCACAGGATGGTGAAGATACACAATCCGAGGAAGCAGCAGAATCAGAAGAAGAGGCGAAAGTAGCTGCAGATCCTGAGGATCAGCCGGCAGCTACGGAAACGCCGAAAGAGGAGAAAGCGGCTGAAAAAGAGACGCAGGAGCGCGAAGCTGCAGAGGATACCTCTTCCGATACTGCTTCTGATGAGGAAGCACTTCTTAAAAAAGCCAAAAAACAGGCGCAGCAGTACGATTATACAGGTGCAATCTCAACTCTGAAAAATAACTGGAAGTTTGCAACCAGTGATAAGATGCAGGAGGCAGCTGCCGCCTACATGAAAAAAAGAGATGCCTGTGTGGAATATCCGCTTGAAGAGATTACACATATTTTTTTCCATTCATTAATCGTGGATACATCCAGGGCTTTTGACGGAGATTCCGATGAGGCCGGTTATAACCAGATGATGACAACGGTCAGTGAGTTTAAGAAGATCATTCAGATCATGTATGACAACGGATATGTGCTGGTAAGTCCGCACGATATGGCCATTGTGAATGATGATGGAACTATGAGTAAAGGCAAGATCATGCTCCCGGAAGGAAAAAAAGCATTTGTTCTTTCTGAGGATGATGTCAGCTATTATCATTACATGGATGATGACGGATTTGCATCAAAGCTTGTGATCGATGACAACGGTGACATTAAATGTGAGTACAAAAAAGCCGATGGAACTGTAGTTACCGGAGATTATGATGTGGTTCCGATCCTGGATTCTTTTATCAAAGAGCATCCGGATTTTTCCTATCACGGAAGAAAGGGAATCCTGGCTATGACCGGTTATAACGGTGTTCTGGGATACCGCACAGACGGAGCCTATAAATCAAAGAAGAATCTCCAGGATGACCAGAAGGCTTTTCTCAAGGCCAATCCGGATTTTGACTATGATAAAGAGGTAAAAGCAGCTAAAAAAGTAGTGAAAGCTATGAAAGAAGATGGCTGGGAGTTTGCAAGCCACACCTGGGGCCACAGAAATGCCACAACTTGTACAGCAGCGGAGCTGAAGACAGATAACAAAAAATGGGAAAAATATGTAGCGCCGATCCTTGGAAAAACTGATATGATCATTTTTGCATTTGGAGCAGACATCGGAGACTGGGAAGGTTATACTTCAGATAATGCAAAGTACAAGTACTATAAGAGCCGTGGCTACCGTTATTTCTGCAACGTAGATTCCAGCCAGTATTTTGTACAGATCACAAGTGAGTATTTCAGACAGGGAAGAAGAAACCTGGACGGATACAGAATGTACTATAATCCGGATATGCTCAGCGATCTTTTTGATGTATCTGAAGTGTGGGATTCATCCAGACCGACACCGGTTCCGGAGATGTAAGAAAAAGTAAATAAAGTTTACAGACGCGTGTGAAAAAGAGGTTATAATCCTGTCATGCGTGAATTTTTGAGATGATTTTGATGAAGGGAGAAAGATATGAAGAAAAAAGCATATCTCGTTGTTCTTGCACTATGTGCAGCAATGGCGATTACAGCCTGTGGTACAGCAACAGACAAGACGGAGGACACAAAATCTACAACAGAAACACAGAACACGACCGAAACGAAAGATTCCGGATCAGCAGATGCTGAGAGTACGGATTCATCTGATAAAGAAGAGAATAAAACAGCAGATGCAGGCGATACAAGGCTTGTTACTGTCGATGATGTAAGTAAATATGTGACCATTGGAGAGTACAAGGGACTTACTCTTGATAATACTGTGGAAGTGGTAACAGACGATGCTGTGGAAGGAAGACTGGAACAGGAGCTTCAAAACAAGGCAGAAGAAGTTACAGATGGCAGCGTCCAGAATGGTGATGTGGTCACGATCAACTATGTCGGAACAAAGGATGGAGTGGCTTTTGATGGTGGTACAGCCAACAACTATGAGCTGACGATAGGTTCCGGTACTTTTATTGACGGATTTGAAGACGGTATTATCGGAATGAAAAAGGGTGAGACAAAAGATCTTGATCTTACATTTCCGGAAGATTATGCTTCCTCAGATCTGGCAGGCCAGGAGGTTACATTTAAAGTAACCCTGCAGAGCTTCAAGCGTGCACCGGAGCTGACAGACGAGTGGGCAGCCAAGAATACGGACTGCAAGACAGCGGATGACTATAAAAAAGAAATTCGAAAAACGTTGGAGAGCGAAGCAAAAACAAATGCCCGGAATACACTTCGTGAGACGGCATGGAATACAGTGCTCTCATCCTCTGAAGTAAAAGAATATCCGCAGGAAGATCTGGATACGGCAAAGACAGAATTTAAGACACTCTATGAGAATTATGCAAAACAGGGCGATATGACTCTGGAGGATTTCGTAAAGGCTCAGGGTATTTCCATGGATGATTTTGAGGAACAGAGCAATCAGTATGCGGAATATAAGGTGAAACAGAATCTGATCGTGCAGGGAATCATGGATGCAGAGAACATGACTCTTGAAGATGAGAAATCTCTCAGCATTCAGGATGAGCTGATCAAAGCGTATGACGCAAAGGATCTCGCAGCGCTGGTTGATCAGTATGGACAGGTTGCAGTGGATGAATCTATCGGACTTCTCAGAGTTGAAGATTTTATTCTGGATAATGCAACTGTTGAGGAGAAGGTTGCAGCCGGAGATACACAAGGCGAGAACGGAGATGATCCATCGGCAGATGGCAGCAGTGCAGAAGGACAGGTAGACGAGGAGCTGGAAGCAGCAGAAGCCACAGATATGGTTCCGGAAGAGAACAGTGAGGATTCTTCAGAAAGCGTGAATGCTGACAGCACAGCAGACACAACAGAGCAATAAGAAAAAGAGTCATGAAACATTATGACAGGTGATAGAAAGTTGCGGGGCTCGGAGTATTTCCGGGAACCGCTTTTTTCGCAGAAATATAAACACGGAAAATTAAGAGAATCTTTCGGGAATTACCATTGTATTTAAACATTAAATGAGGTATGATTAAGGTCAGAAATTAAAGAAAGTTATAGGGATATAAACGGGGATGTAATAAAATGGACAAAAGAGTTTTGCGTGAGCGAATGCGCAGAAAACAGCAGCAGCTGAGACGACGCAGGATGATAAAACGGGTAACATGTGTGATTGCGGCGGTTCTGTTGCTGATTTTTGTTGTTCGAGGAGTTATTCTTCCAATCGCCAATCATGTAGGCGGAGGAAGCAACAATAATGCGGAAACAGTGAACGTAAAGGCGAATACAGCTGGAAGTTCTTCTGACAGCGGTACGGCAGATGGAACTGCATCGGCAGAAGATAGTAGCACGGATGCAACTGTTATGCCGGTTAAGGGTACCAGTGCCGGTGACAAGCTTACTGTTATGACACCTGGATGGCATGAAGATTCCAACGGAAAATGGTATCAGAATCCGGACGGTACATATTATATAAATGGTTTTGCAGATATTGACGGAACTACATACAGCTTTGATGCGAATGGCTACATGCAGACAGGCTGGGTCGAGAAGGGCGTGAAGGATTACTACTTCAATGATGACGGATCCTATGATCCATCCAAGAAGCGTCCGATGATTGCACTGACATTTGATGACGGTCCGGGAGAGTATACAGAGACTCTGCTTGACGCAGTTGAGAAATACAACATTCATGTTACCTTCTTTATGCTGGGACAGAATGTTGCGGGACGTGAGTCTACAGTACAGAGAATGGTCAAACTTGGTTGTGAGATTGGTAACCATACCTGGGATCATCCGTCACAGACTCTTCCGAATATGGATCTTGATTCCGTTGTTCAGGAGTTCCAGAAGACAGATGATGAGCTGGTGAAGGCCTGTGGACAGGCGGCGACTGTATGCCGTGCACCGTATGGTGCGATCACAGAAGAACAGATATCAACAGTAGGCAAGCCGTTCTTCATGTGGTCTACAGACTCTCTGGACTGGAAACTGATGGATGCAGATGCGGATTATAATGAGATCATGAATGACCCTAATCTGAGTGATGGTTCGATCATCCTTATGCATGATATCCATGAGCCATCTGTAAAATGTGCTATAGAGAAACTGATTCCTGCACTACTTGACCAGGGATATAAGCTTGTGACTGTCAGTGAGCTTGCAGAGGCCAAGGATGTTACTTTACAGAGTGCTTCCTATACTGACTTCTGGGACAGCTCCCTTCAGGCCGGACGAGTTGCAGGATATGCAGGTAATTCCAGTGATTCCGGTGATTCTTCAGACGAATCTTCCGATGGATCTGATATGAGTGACGGTTCCGATAGCTCCTCAGATGGTTCGGACGGATCTGATATGAGTGATGGCTCCGATGGTTCGGAAGTCAGTGATGGTTCTGACGGCAGCTCAGATGGATCTTCAGACGGAAGCTATGATGACGGTTCGTATGACGATGGCTCCTACGATGATGGAAGCGAAGAATACTAACTAAAAGTTAAGAAATAACAAAAGAGATCTGAATGACAAAATGTGCGTCATTTAGGTCTCTTTTTTGACTTTATCTGACAGTGTCGGATAATAGACACATATCAGGCGAAGAGGGTTTTTCCTTGACTGAAAATATGGGGATTGGTATAATTATAGAATAAAAAACTCCACTTAAAATTGGGGAATGGACGGTGGCAGAACTATAAAGGGAGGTACCTGAGAATGGGAGAGAAATTACAATTTACGGAGCTCGACCAGTATCTGTTCGGTCAGGGCACGCATTATGATATTTATAGAAAATTCGGAGCACATCCGACCACACAGAACCGAAAAAAAGGTGTTTATTTTGCAGTGTGGGCACCGAATGCACAGGCGGTTTCTGTGATCGGTGAATTCAACGAATGGAATACGAAGAAGAACCCGATGAAAAAAGTTGGACCTATTGGTGTTTACGAGACATTCGTACCGGGAGCGAAGATCGGACAGCTGTATAAATTTTACATTACAGGAGCTCACGGAGAAGAGCTTTACAAGGCAGATCCATACGCCAATGAAGCGGAGATGCGTCCCGGAACAGCATCCCGTATTACGGATATCACGAACTATAAGTGGAAGGATGCAACATGGATGAAGAACCGTGTGGAGTTTGATCCTGACACAAGTGCCATGTCTATCTATGAAGTACATCCGGGTTCCTGGATGAAGCATCCGCAGACTGCTGAGGATGAGGATGGTTTTTATTCCTACAGAGAGCTGGCGCCGAAGCTTGCCCAGTATGTGAAGAAGATGGGATATACACATGTTGAGCTTATGGGCATTGCAGAGCATCCGTTTGACGGCTCCTGGGGTTATCAGGTAACTGGCTATTATGCACCGACATCCCGTTATGGAACACCGCAGGATTTTAAATATCTGGTAGATTATCTTCACCGTCAGAAGATCGGTGTTATCCTCGACTGGGTACCGGCACATTTCCCTAAGGATGCACACGGACTTGCCAATTTTGACGGAACAGCTGTATACGAGCATGCAGATCCGAGACAGGGAGAACATCCGGACTGGGGAACCAAGATCTATAATTACGGCCGCCCGGAGGTCAAGAACTTCCTGATCGCCAATGCTCTTTACTGGGTGGAGGAATGCCACGTTGATGGTCTTCGTGTAGATGCAGTTGCCTCCATGCTCTATCTTGACTATGGTAAGAAGGATGGAGAGTGGGTTGCCAATAAATTCGGCGGCAACAAGAATCTGGAAGCGATCGAATTCTTTAAGCATCTGAATACAGTAGTTCTCGGAAGAAACCACGGAAGTGTGATGATCGCAGAGGAATCTACTGCATGGCCGATGGTAACCGGTAAGGCAGAGGATGACGGACTTGGATTTTCCCTGAAATGGAACATGGGCTGGATGAATGATTTCCTGGAATACATGAAGCTGGACCCGTACTTCCGTAAATTTAACCACAACAAGATGACTTTTTCTATGACATATGCATACAGTGAGAAATATGTTCTGGTTCTCTCTCATGATGAGGTCGTACATCTGAAATGCTCCATGCTGGAGAAGATGCCGGGAGAGCTGGATGACAAGTTCAAGAACCTGAAAGCAGGATATACATTCATGTTCGGACATCCAGGCAAGAAGCTTCTGTTTATGGGACAGGATTTCGGACAGCTCCGCGAGTGGAGTGAGGCGAGAGAGCTTGACTGGTATCTGCTTGGAGAGGAGAACCATCAGAAGCTGCAGCAGTATGTCAGTGATCTTCTTCACATTTATAAGAAATATCCGGCACTTTATGCGGCTGATAATGACCCGTCCGCGTTCGAGTGGATCAATGCCAATGATGGTGACAGAAGCATTTTCAGTTTTGTGCGTAAATCTCCTACAGGTCGTAATAACATTCTGGTCGTATGCAACTTTACACCGGTGGCACGCCCGGATTACCGCGTAGGTGTGCCGAAGAAGAAACAGTATAAGCTGATCATGAATGAGCAGGGACTTGTGGAGAAGGGCAGGTCATATAAGGCTGAGAAGCAGAACTGTGATAACCGTGAGTTTTCCTTTGCATATCCACTGGAGCCATATGGAGTTGGTGTATTTACGTATTGATAATTTACCGGTTGACAAATAAGTTTTTGGACAGTATAGTGAAATCATATAAAGGGGAGTAGCTGGCACGTCAGTGTTCATGATGTCGTCAATCTCGACAGGCTTACCTGTCCGTATCGTGATGAAACAGCGAGACTTTTATTGCATGTTTTTTATGTGCAATAAAAGTCTCTTTTTTTTATCTCGATTCTGCCCATACTATCAATAAAGCAGAATAAGAAAGGAACGGTGCCCATGAAAGCGTATTACAATGAGTCATCAGATGAAGTACAGAGAAGTTTAAACGGAAACATGGATTTTCTGACAGATGAAGAAGTGAAGAAGCGGCATAAGAAATTCGGTCCCAACCAGCTTACCGGGGAGAAGAAAAAAAGTACCATTCAGATTTTTCTGGAACAGTACAAGGATGTTCTGGTTTTGATTCTCATTATTTCAGCGGTGGTCTCACTGTTTCTTGGGGAAACAGAAAGTGCAGTAGTGATCCTGATCGTTATCACTATGAATGCAGTTCTGGGAACTGTACAGACTGTTAAGGCGGAAAAATCTCTGGACAGTCTGAAACAGCTGGCAGCACCGGAAGCGAAAGTTGTACGAAACGGTGTTGTGGTGCAGATTCCGGGACGCGAGATTACAGTAGGAGACATTGTCCATCTGGAAGCAGGAGATTATATTCCGGCAGATGGCCGTATTCTGGAAAGCGCAAGTCTGAAGGTAGATGAAAGCGCTCTTACAGGAGAAAGCCTGGGCGTGGATAAGACAAGTGAAGCACTGGAAGGGGAACTGCCTCTGGGTGATCGGAGAAATATGGTGTTTTCCGGAAGTTATGTCACATATGGCCGTGGCTGTTTTATTGTGACTGATATCGGAATGAACACAGAAGTGGGAAAGATCGCAGATCTTTTAAAAAATGCTTCTGAGAAAAAAACGCCTCTTCAGGTCAATCTGGATAATTTTGGCAAAAAGTTATCTGTGATGATTCTTGTACTATGTGCAGTACTTTTTGTAATGCAGGTATTAAAAGGCGGAAATGTAGCGGATGCGTTCCTGTTTGCTGTGGCGCTGGCGGTAGCTGCGATCCCGGAAGCATTAAGCTCAATCGTTACCATTGTGCTGGCTTTTGGAACCAGAAGGATGGCCGGTGAAGGTGCGATCATCCGGAAGCTGCAGTCAGTGGAAAGTCTGGGAAGTGTATCGGTGATCTGTTCCGACAAAACGGGAACTCTTACGCAGAACAAGATGACCATCGAACACTATTATACAGATGGCCAGGATATTCTGGCAGAGCAGGTGGATCCGAAGAATCCACTGCATAAACAGATGTTGCGGCTCAGCATTTTGTGTAACGATTCCACCAATATCCAGGGGCAGGAGATCGGTGATCCCACGGAAACGGCAATGATCAATCTTGGCGATGATGTAGGGGTTCCTGCACAGAGAATCCGCAACGCGTATCCAAGGATCAGCGAAGTTCCCTTTGACAGTGACCGGAAGCTGATGTCAACCTTTCATAAGCTGCGGGATGGTTACACGATGATCACCAAAGGCGCAGTAGATGTGATGCTGGAGCGTGTGGATTACATCTGGAAAGGTGGAAAAATACTTCCCATCACAGCAGAAGATGTGGAAAACATTATTCGGGTTAATGAACAGTATTCCAGGGAAGGACTCCGCGTTCTCGGAATCGGCTATCGGATATTCCCTCAGGAAAAAAATATCTCCGCGGAGGATGAAAAGGAGCTTGTTTTCCAGGGACTCATAGCAATGATGGATCCTCCCCGTGAGGAGAGTGCAGAGGCGGTTGCTGACTGTAAACGTGCGGGGATCCGGCCGGTGATGATCACAGGAGATCATAAGGTCACAGCAGCAGCTATCGCAAAAAGGATCGGGATCCTGGATGATATGTCCCAGGCCTGTGAGGGACGGGAAATAGACGGACTTAACGACGAAGAACTGAAAGATTTTGTGGAAAATATCCGGGTTTATGCACGTGTGACGCCGGAACATAAGATCAGAATCGTACGGGCATGGCAGGAAAAGGGAAATATCGTGGCAATGACCGGTGACGGTGTCAACGATGCACCGGCACTGAAACAGGCGGATGTAGGCGTTGCAATGGGAATCACAGGAACGGAGGTTGCAAAGGATGCCGCTTCCATGATCCTGACAGATGATAATTTTGCTACGATCATCAAGGCAGTGGAGAGTGGCCGGAATATTTATGAAAATATCAAAAAAGCGATACAGTTTCTTCTTTCGGGAAATTTTGCGGCAATTCTGGTGGTGATCGCTGCTTCCCTGGCCGGGCTTCCGGTTCCCTTCGCACCGGTGCATCTTTTGTTTATCAATCTTCTTACAGACAGCCTACCTGCGATTGCACTGGGGCTGGAACCTTACCGGCATGATGTGATGGATGAGAAGCCGCGACCGGCGAATGAGCCTATCCTTACAAAAAAATTTCTGATGCGGATTGCTGTGGAAGGTGCTGTGATCGGTGCAGCGGTGTTTGCCGCGTTTCTTGTGGGCTATAGTGATGGAAATGCAATGCTGGCGAGTACTATGGCTTTTGCAGTGCTGTGTCTGTCCAGGCTTATACATGGGTATAGCTGCAAAGCAGATAAACGTGTACTGTTTACGAAAAAGTTTTTCGACAATCGTTACATGCAGGGAGCTTTTCTTGGGGGCTTTGTTCTGCTGACAGCAGTTATCACGATTCCGGCTTTGCATGGATTTTTTGCAGTGCAGATACTGGGAGCAGGGGAGCTGGCGATCGTCTATGGAATGTCGGTGGTGAGTATGCTGGTGATCCAGGGAATGAAGAGTCTGATAAAGATATGAAGATAACAAAATACCGGGAACGGAGAAAAACGTTCCCGGTATTTTGTTAATAGAATCAGGTAAGCTGATACATTATTCTTCACTGTCATCGTAGGAAGCGTCATAAGAGCTGTCGTCATACGAACTGTCATCATAGGAGTCATCGTAAGAGCTGTCATCATACGAACTGTCATCATAAGAACTGTCGTCAGAGCTATCATACGAGGAATCATCACTGTTTCCTGAACCATTGTCAGCAGCATTGAAATCTTCGGAATTGACATCAATACCTTTATCTGCATAATACTGTTCCGCTGTAATGGAATTGGTATCCTCCACAACATTTCCGGAAGCATCGACCATGTTCAGATCTGTGTTGATGGTTACGTCCAGAAGATCAGTACCAGTAGAAGGTGTTACATTCATGGACATGATCTCATTGAATTTCTTCTTCAGATTGTCCAGGGTGAATACATTGCCTATGTATTTCTGAACGCCATGCTGGGAAGCAAGCTCTTCTGTGTAATCAGAGAGCATATACGGCCCGAATTCGCCGGCTTCGCTGTTATAGTGCATAACCAGGGGCTCTACGGTCGGGGTAAGGATCTGAATCGAGGTTTTGCCGTTCTGGACGGTTTTCTGGATGGTGAATTTCGCCATTCCGCCGAGAAGTTCTTCCAGTTTCTGCTGAGTGGATACGAAGTTTCCGAGGGAATAGAATACAACTGTTTCGTTTCCCTTGTCGTCGGTAAGGCGACCGTATGGCTGGAGCACATGAGGATGTCCGCCGATGATAACATTTACACCTTGTTCCATGAGGTAGGCTGCCCACTGCTTTTCATATTCGTTCGGCATGGTCTCATCCTCAGTTCCCCAGTGAGCTACAAAGATGATGCAGTCAGCCTGTTTTTTGGCTTTCTGGATCATGGTAGTGATCTTTTCTTTCCGGATCATGTCGATCATGTAATCTTTTCCTTCGATGCCGCCCACATTTGTGCCGTAGGTGTAATCGAGGAATGCGATCTTGATGCCGTTTACCTCACGGATTTTAACGGTGTCGGAGTCTTCCTGTGAATCGTGGATACCAAGAAGTGTGACATCCGGATATTTGGTTTTCCAGAAGTTCAGTGTGTCATTGAGGAAGCCCTCTCCGAAGTCATCGATATGGTTGTTGGCAGATTCCACAACATTGAAGCCTGCTTTTATGATGGCATCGCCGACCTCTGTCGGTGTTGCAAAGGATGGATAGGAGCTTACGCTGTCATGATCTGTGGTAAAAACAGTCTCCTGGTCGATCATTTTTACATCAGCGTCCTTGATCGCATCCAGGATATGTGTGTAGATCTTGTCGTAATTCCAGTTTCCGTCCTCAGATGCACCTGCATCGATCAGGCTCTGGTGGTAGAGGTTGTCTCCGACTGCTATCACAGATGCGGTCGTAGTTTCCGTTGCCGCAGCTTCTGTTTTCTGCTGTTCTTTCATTGCGGCTGTTTTTTTCTGGGCATCAATGGCCGGCTTACGGATAAGACGATAATCCAGCTGGTTAAAAAAGAGAACCAGAAATGCCAGAACAACGATGGATGCAATGAGACTTGTGCGGGCATTGCTGCGCTCGCGGAAATTCAGGGGAATGTTGTCCCTGGAATTCCGTTTAACCGCCTTTCTGCTCTCCCGAAGTTCCCGAAAGTTCTGGAGACTTTCAGGAAGATTTTCCTTTTTGAAAGGATTGTTAAAGTTAGGTGGAAATTTCATTTATGATTTACCTTGACTTTCTTTGAATTATTGTGTGGTTGTATTATAGCAGATTTTTTTGCAGGTGGGGGAGTTTTTGTAGTATACTTGAAGAAAAGTTTTGCTGATGGTTATAAAGTGACAGTGATCAGTTTCAGAAGAGGAGAATTTGGCATGAGTGTTTACAGACGAAAAGCGCAGTATCATGAGACAGACCAGATGGGGATCATCCACCATTCCAATTATATCAAATGGATGGAGGAAGCCAGAATCGATTTTATGAAAGAGATGGGATTTGGCTATGGTGAGGTTGAGAAACGTGGAATTGTTTCTCCGGTAGCGGAGGTTTCCACAACTTATAAGAAACCTGTGCGGTTTGATGATGAGGTGGAGATCACGGTTTCTGTGAAGAAATATAATGGTGCAGTGCTGGAACTGGAGTATGAGTTTTATAATGCAACCAGAGATGAGATCTGCACAACAGCTTCCTCGAAGCACTGTTTTATCAGAGAAGGAAAACTGGTATCCCTGAAAAAAGAGATACCAGAGCTGGACATACTGTTTCGCAAATGTCTGAAAGGAGAAAATGCCTGATGGAAGTAGTAGAAATGCTTGATAATCTGAAAGAAAAAGCCCGCAGGGATCCGGCACTTAGGGAGGAGCTTCTTGCCACACGCCAGGAGAAGGAGCCGCTGTCTGCATTCTGCAAAAAATGCCGGGAACTGGGTGTTCCGGTCTATGAGATGGATCTGATCGCAGCGGGTGAAGAATTTTATGCAGCTATGAAGCGCAGCACCAATGGCGGCGGCGAGAATTCCCCGATGCTTGAGGGCGAAGACGATTTTTACGAATTGTTTTTTGCAGGATTATAATGAGAATATCTGTCTGATCTGATGCTCATCGGTCAATATATTTTTCAAGTACCGGAAACTGAACACCTCCGATCTTCAGCACCCGGCTGTGAAAATCTTTCAGGTCAAAATCCTGACCTAGACGGTTCTGCTCGGCTGTACGCAGATCCAGAAGGCTTAAATATCCCCAGTAGTATTTCAGATAGTTTCCGGGAGTTTCCAGAATGTACTGGTAGATCTCAGAAACAACCGTACTGTCCTCAATGCCAAAGGCTCTGAGAAAGCTTGCGGCTTCAGCCTGACTCCAGCCGTTATAGTGAATCTCAAGATCCAGAAGCGAATACATACATAAATTAATGCTGCGGTTCAGCCAGGAAAGCTGTGCAAGATCAGTGGCAGAACTGTCGTTTATGTAAGCGGCAGCATACTGATATGCAAAAGGCTCCACATAGGTAGCCCAGCCTTCCGCGAATCCGGAAGTACCAAGGAGGCTGCGGATTCCGGACGGGTTCTCCCGTTCAAAGGACACGGTCTGATAAAGATGCCCCGGAAATCCTTCATGGGCCAGCGTGGTAAAAAGTTCCAGTCCCTGATAACCGGCCGCCGGATTCAGATAGATCACATTAGGCGTGCCTGTATCGATCGGCGGTGTGAGATAAAAAGCGGGACTCAGATAATCCTTCATGGAGTCGTGTACTGTGCGGAGTTCGAAAGAGACATCTTCAAGTGCCGGAAAGTCAGAGAGAATCTTTTTTCGCAGGCAGTTCAGCATCTGCGCCGGTTCCATTTCTTTAAAGGAGATGCCCTGATTAAGGGTGGTCAGAAGTTCCGGATTCTGGCGGAGCATTTTTCCCGCAGTACTGATCTCATCGGAAAGCTGCCGGGAGAGTCTTTTTTCTATCTGGTTTACAGGGACATAGGTACCGGTCTGGCTCTGGAGAAGATAGATATAGTAGGCTCTTCCACCCTTAAAAAAAGACAGGCCGCGGGTGTTTTTTCCGGTGCCGCGAAGTGCTTCAAGGCCTGTCATCAGCTCCTGATAGGCTGGGATCACTTCTGTTTTCATCAGCTTTTTATGTGTCAGGATCAGAGCCTGCTGTTCTGACGGAGAGATTTTTTTGCAGGCAGAGAGCTTCTGCTGAAAAATATCCTGCATGTAGTTGTCGTCCGGATTTTCGATAAAAGCGGCACATTGGGCGAGAATCCGGTCAAGGGTGGTATCGCTCATAAAAAATCCGGCCTGTGATTTTTTTTCTTCGAAGCGCAGAATACTCTGAAAATATGACCGGATGGTGGTGAGCAGATTCAGGTAATCGGAGATATCTTTTTCCTCATAAAAGGCATATTCGGCCAGAAGCACGGGAAGCTGGGCCTGAATCCCGAGGCTGGGGCCAAGGGGCTCCTGAAGCAGGTAATTGTCGCCCAGGGATTTTTCGGTGTGGTAATAGAGAAGCATGGAATCCAGGATGAGCTGATTTTCTGTGGAGAGATGGCTGTAACGGAAGCTTTTAAGCTTTTCTTCGTACTGGGCGCAGATCTGATATGTATTTTTCATATCTGTGGGAACAGTACCAAGAGAAGCTTTTTTTCGTGAAATTCCCTGCTTTTCCGGGTGGGCAAGGGAATAATGGAGCGTAAGTGCACTGCCGGAAACTTCACTGCGGAAAACCTCCCGGGAAAAAGCTTCGAATTTTGCGTTTTCGGTAATTCCATGGGAGGAAAAATATCCGGCAGCGATGCCGGAAAGAAAAGTCAGGATAAGGAGGCAGACGATAAAAAGAGGTGCTTTTTTCTTTGAAAGTTTGAAAGACATAGAAGGTCCTCTTGATGCGGCGCTTTCTACTATCATATTGGAAAAATGAGGAATCTATGTTATGATGTGGTCAGAAATTTACAGCCGGAAAGTGGAGAAAAACATGAGTGATATATATGATCTTGCAATTTTAGGCGGGGGTCCTGCAGGGATCACGGCAGCGATTTATGCGTCCCGCGCCAGACTAAATACCATATGGATCGATAAGAATTTTGCGCCGGGTGGTCAGATCACGGCGACCTACGAGGTGGATAATTATCCGGGAATGCCGGGAATCTCAGGAATGGATCTGGGAGAGGCTTTTGGTGAGCATGCCCGCAAGCTTGGTCTGGAGCCGAAGAGGGAGAAGATTCTTTCCCTGGAAAATATTTCCGGGGAGATCAGGACGATCCGTACGAAGAAGAATGAATACCAGGCGAAGACAGTGATCCTGGCATTCGGAGCAGAGCACAGAAAACTGGATATACCAGGAGAGGATGATCTGGGAGGACTTGGGGTTTCCTATTGTGCCACCTGTGATGGTGCTTTCTATAAGGACAGAACTGCGGTGGTAGTTGGCGGCGGAAACGTAGCAGCAGAGGATGCGGTTTTTCTTTCCGGTCTCTGCAAAAAAGTATATCTCATTCATCGCCGGGATCAGCTTCGTGCAGACAAGGCGATCCAGGAGAGAGTTTTTGCCTGCGAAAATATTGAGATGATATGGGACAGTGTTCCGCTGGAAATCCTGGGGCAGGACGAGGTGAAAGGTATCCGGATCCGTAATGTAAAAACCGAAGAGGAACGTACATTGGATACGGACGGCGTTTTTATCGCAGTGGGAATCGTGCCGAATACAGCGCTTGTGAAGGATATGCTGGAGCTGGATGAGGGCGGATATATCCGGGCCAATGAGGAAGGCATTACCCGTGTGCCAGGCATTTTTGCAGCGGGAGATATTCGGACAAAGGCGCTCAGACAGGTGGTAACTGCTGTTTCAGACGGAGCCAATGCAGTGGCTTCCGCACAGAAATATCTCTGGAGGATGGACAATGGCAACAATTAAAGAAATTGCCCAGAGAGCGGGCGTAAGCACAACGACAGTTTCCAATGTCATACATGGAAAAACAAAAAAAGTATCACCTGCCAATATCGAGAAAATCGAAAATCTTATCCGGGAAATGGGCTATGTCCAGAAAATGGGACTCCGCGTTCTCAACAAAGAGAAATCCCAGCTGATCGCGGTTGTGATCAATTACCATAAAGACTTCAAGGATTCTGTTATCGGAGATCCTTTTTACGGAAAGATCATTGGCTTTATTGAGAAGTATGTACAGGAGCTTGGCTATTATCTTATGCTGTATTCTGCGAAAGATATAGACAAGATCTTTCAGATGGTCATGGGCTGGGATGTGGACGGTGTGATTGCCATTTCCTTCAGCAAGAGCAACTGTGAAAAGATCTATCAGCTGATCAACAAGCCGATCGTTTCCATTGATGCCTATGGTGAGCTGGATGCAGGGCAGGAGAACCATGTCCTGAATATCGGACTGGATGATGAGAGCGGCGGTTACCTGATGACAAAATATCTTCTGGAATGTGGTTATGAGCATATCCAGGTGTGTGCAGGACGTGACAATGGTGTTGACCATTTCCGCTATATGGGCGCACAGAAGGCTGCGAAAGAGTTTGAACGCAGGAAACAGAAGGTACACTTTACTGCGCTTGGAATGAACTACGCGAAGCGAAAAGAAAGCTACGCATGGCTGATCCAGCGCAAGAAGCCGAAGACAGCCCTGTTTTTTCTGTCAGATCTTTATGCACTGGAAGCTATCAGCTTTTTCAGCAGCAGAGGTGTGAAAATTCCGGAAGAGATCGGAATCGCAGGTTATGATAACATCAGTTATGCAGAGTTTTCTGTGCCACGACTTACTACAGTCAGTCAGAATGTGGAGCAGAAAGCATCTCTCGCTGTAGAAATCCTGATGGAGAGAATCAATGGTGAGGATAAAGAGCGGGAAAATGAGATCAGGCTTCCGGTTACACTGATTTCAAGAAAGTCAGTGCAGCGTCAGGATGAGAAAAAATAGAAAATAAAGTGTTACTGCAGAGATGCAAACTACAGCAGGAAAGGATTTTCAATACGGAAAATCTGAGATATAACGATGTTAAAGCCGAAATATACGGAACTGTCACCATATGGCAGCCAGAATATTTCGGCTTTTTTGCAGGATATATTTATGTAAATTTTGCACAAAACCATAATTTTAAACTTGTCACAATGAATGGTTATGTACATAACCTATTTACATACACGGCCTTTGATGCTATAGTGTGGACACAAAGGTTATGTACATAACTAACAGGGAAACAGTATAGAAGGAGTGAATACCAGATGAAACAGATTCTGATTGCCACACATGGAAAGATGGCCTCCGGCATCCGTTATACAGCAGAGCTGATCGTGGGAAAAATGGCTGAGATCACAACTATCGATGCTTATGTAACACCGGAAGATAATGTGGAGAAAAAATTTGAGGAATATTTCGCAAATCACGAAAATGACAGGATTTTCGTTTTCACAGACCTGATGGGCGGAAGCGTTAATCAGAAGCTTCTGGGATATAGCCAGAAGGAGAGCGTTACACTTATCACAGGAACCAACCTTCCTGTTCTGATGCAGGTAATGATGGCTGACGATGATGTGACAGAGGAAGAGATCCAGGAATTTATCGATGATGCCAGAGAAGAGCTTCAGATGGTAAACCTTGGCGGAGGAAAGAAAGCTGCATCTAAAGACAGCATTGCAGAAAATAATGCACCGACTTCAGAAAACGCTGCACAGGAGAGCACAAAGAAATCTGCTCCGGCTCCACAGTCTTACGATAATTCCACAGCAAAGATCACAGCACTTCGTGTAGATGACCGTCTGATCCACGGTCAGGTTGCCATGACCTGGACCAAGCAGCTGGCAGTACAGGGAATTGTGGTAGCTAACGATGAGGCAGCCAACGATAACACCCAGAAGATGGCACTGAAAATGGCAGTACCGGGAGGGATTAAATCTCTGATCAAACCGGTGGACGAAGCCATTCGTATCTTAAACAATCCGAAGGCATCCAAAATGCGTATTCTGGTTCTTACAAGAACTGTAAAAGATGCTCTGAAAATAAGAAAGAATGTTGGCGAGATAGGATTTCTTAACGTAGGAAATACGGGACGTTTTGATGGAATCGATGTTTCCGAGAAGCTTGTCCTTACACCAACTATCATGCTGACAGACGCAGAGCAGCAGGCATTAAAAGACTTGGTAGCACTTGATCCGAAGGCATGTATGCAGCAGGTTCCGAATGACGAGCAGAAGCTTGTGAAGGATGTGCTGGATAAATTAAACTGACACATATAAACTGTGAAATGTGAATGTCCACAGAATGAATAAAACGTAACAAAAAAGGGAGGAAGGAAAAATGTTAAACGCATTTCTTGTAGCACTTGCCGTATTCATCTGCGTCGGCGGTGCAGAGCTGATCGGATTTACCATGCTGAACCGTCCGATCGTCATCGGACCGCTGGTAGGTCTGTTCCTTGGAGATCTTCACACAGGAGTTATCATCGGAGCTTCACTGGAAGCCGTATTCATGGGAGTTGTAAACATTGGCGGTGCCTCCGCGGCAGAACCCGGAATCGCCACAGCAGTAGGAACCGCTTTTGCCATCATGCTTGGCAAAGGATCTGAGGTTGCCCTGACACTGGCACTTCCGATCGGTATCCTTGGTCTTCAGATTAAGACAGTTCTCTATATTTTCATTGTAGGTATGTTTGCAAAAACCTTCGACCGTCTGGCTGCAGAGGGCAAGGAGAAACAGATCATCGCTCTCCATTACGGACTCTGGGCTGTGAACTGGGTATTATATTCACTGTTCGCATTCTTCGGGATACTCTTTGGATCTGATGCAGTCAGTGCACTTCTGGATGCCATCCCGGATGTTGTTATGAACGGTCTGACAGTCTGCGGTGGACTTCTTCCGGCAGTAGGTATGGCGATGCTGATGAAAATGCTCTGGGACAACAAGATCTGCATGTTCTATTTTCTGGGATTTGTCCTGGCAGCATACTTAAACCTTCCGCTTATCGCTCTTGCAGTGATCGGAGTGATTATCGCCATCTCTGTTGGAATGAACGATTATAAGCTTAACCAGCTTTCTGCACAGAGAGTAGCTGTTTCACCGGCTGGAGACTCTGAAGAATATCTTGATGAAGAAGAGGAGGAATTTTTCTCATGAGTAATTTAACAAAATCTATTCCCGCAGATGAAAGAAAAATGCTGAGAAAAGCTTTCTGGCGTTCCTTCACTCTGTATGCAGCAGTAAGCCCGGCAAAGCAGGGAGCATCCGGCTTCTGCTATTCCCTGATGCCATTTATCAACAAATTTTACAAAAACGATGAGGAAGGCAAAAAAGCTGCCCTCACAAGAAGTATGTCTTACTTCAATACAACCATCACCTTATCTACATTCATCATGGGTCTTGTGGCATCCATGGAGAAGAAAAACAGCGAGCAGAAGGATTTTGACGCAAGCTCCATCAATGCGGTGAAATCTTCCCTGATGGGACCTCTGGCCGGTATCGGTGATTCCATTTTCTGGGGTGTTCTTCGTGTAATTGCGGCAGGAATCGCAGTAGGACTTGGAGCATCCGGAAATGTTCTGGCACCTATCGTGTTCCTGCTTCTTTTTAACATTCCGTCTATTCTTGTGAAATATTACGGTACATTCCTGGGTTACAAGCTTGGTTCCGAATACATCCAGAAGGTTTATGCAAGCGGTCTTATGAACATTTTGACAAAGGCTGCCAGCATTGTAGGTCTTATCATGGTTGGTGGTATGACTGCCAGCATGGTAACCTTTAAATCTACTTATGAACTCACCATGAAGGGTGAGTCTGTTCTGAACCTCCAGAGTATGCTGGATCAGATCTTTGTCGGCGTCGTTCCTCTTGGACTGACTCTTCTGTGCTACTATCTGCTGAAAAAGAAAAACATCAGTATCACAGTTCTGATCATAGGTGTCATTATCCTGAGTATCCTTCTCTCTCTTTTCGGAATTGCATAAACCTTAAGGAGAAGGAATAAAGACCAGAATTATGAAAAGGCGGACCCCAGTTGGTCCGCCTATAAAAAAGCCTGAAATAAGATATTTTGAATAAAGGAGACACAGAACATGAAAGATTGGTGGAAGAATTCCGTTGTATATCAGATTTATCCAAGAAGCTTCAAGGACTCCAATGGAGACGGCTTCGGCGATCTCAGGGGTATTATTGAAAAACTCCCCTACCTTCAGAACCTTGGGATCGATGTGCTCTGGCTCAGTCCTGTATTTGACTCCCCGCAGGACGACAATGGTTACGATATCAGTGATTACCGGAAAATTTATGCAGGCTTCGGAAGCAATGAGGACATGGATGAGCTGATCAGAAAAGCTCACGAGCATGGCATCAAAATCGTTCTGGATCTTGTAGTAAACCATACATCTGATGAGCATGCCTGGTTTGTGGAAAGCCGGAAATCCAAAGACAACGACTACAGTGATTATTACATCTGGAAAGATCCGAAAGCAGACGGCAGTGAACCGAACAACTGGGGTTCCAGCTTCTGCGGAAGCGCCTGGGAATATGACGAGGAGCGTGGTCAGTATTATCTTCATTTTTACAGCAAAAAACAGCCGGATCTTAACTGGGAGAATGAAAAAGTCCGCCAGGAGATTTATGATCTGATGAAATTCTGGATGGATAAAGGAGCAGACGGATGGCGTATGGACGTTATCGCTTCTATTTCCAAAGATCAGTCTTTCCCGGATTATCCGAAGACAGATGACCGTAAATATTACACAGGAAAATATCACAGCAACGGACCAAGACTTCATGAGTTTATCCATGAGATGAACCGGGAAGTACTTTCCAGATATGACTGCATGACAGTAGGCGAGGCACCGGGCTCTACACCGGAGGTTGCAAGACTTTTTACAGATCCGACCCGTGAAGAGCTGAACATGCTCTTCACTTTTGAGCATATGAATATCGACCGTATCCCGGGATCTGTAAACCGTAAATGGGCACTGAAGCCTTTTGATCTCCGTGAGCTGAAACGGGTTATGACTGAATGGCAGAACAAGCTTTATAATAAAGGATGGAATGCTCTGTACTTTGAGAACCATGATCAGCCGCGTGTGATTTCCAGATGGGGAAATGATACCACTTATCGTGAGGAGTGCGCAAAAGCTTATGCAACAGTCCTTCACGGCATGCAGGGAACACCGTATATATATCAGGGCGAGGAGATCGGTATGACAAACGTACACTTCCCTCTGGACGAGTACGAGGATATTGAAGTGCGCAACGCATATCAGGATCTTGTAATTAAGAACAAAACCATTACCGAGGACGATTTCCGCAAGGCTGTATGGAACAAAAGCCGTGACAATGCCAGGGTTCCCATGCAGTGGGACGACAGTGAGAATGCCGGATTTACTGCCGGAAAACCATGGTTCCGCCTTTCTGACCGTTATCAGGAGATCAATGTAAAAAAAGCTCTGGAAAAAAAGGACTCCGTGTTTTATTATTATAAAGAACTGATCCGCCTGCGACATGAGGAAGAGCTTCTGACAGAGGGCGATTACCAGCTTCTTCTTCCGGAGGATGAGAAGATTTTTGCCTATTTAAGAACTTCTGAGAAAGAGCAGTGGATCGTGGTGGCAAATCTTTCTGAGGATACAGTAAGTACAGAAGACCTTACAGAATATGTGTCCGATAAAGAGGACATTAAAATTGCAAACTACAAAGACAGAACAGGAATCAAAGAAAACTTGAGACCGTACGAGGCATTTATGATGAGAATCCGCTGAATTCCTGAACTGTTATTTACGCAGCAAAGCGGAAAAAATATCCGCTTTACAGACTGCAGGTATGAGTATTTGTGCGTATCTGTACTGCCGAAGGATTTCCGGGGCAGTGCAGATGCGCTTTTTGCTCATAGGAACACAGACGGACAAACAGGAGGAAATTATGGAAAAATACATCATTGCAGTAGATATGGACGGAACACTTCTGAACAGCGAGAATAAGATTTCCGGGAGAAACAGAAATGTTTTGCAGCGTCTGATCGATGACGGACATTATGTGGTACCGGCAACAGGAAGAACAAGGGAGCTGATACCGCAGGAGTTTTCCGTGCTCCATGGAGTGAAATGGGGAATCGTGGAAAATGGCTGTGTTGTCTGGGACTACGATAAAAATGAGATGATCTGGCGCAAGACCATGCCAAAAGGAATGGTACGGGGAATCCTGAAAGATGTGGAGGACAGCGGAGTAAAAGGCTGGATCGCGGAGGCTTATTCGAATGGAGTTGCATATTCCGATGCAGATGCCAGAGATTATGTAGCCTCAGTAGCAGATAAAGATCTTCTGGAAAAAACCTTCGTAGATTATTTCCTCAGCAGACATGAATTTGTAAAGGATTTTTACAGACAGACAGAGCTTCTGGATCAGGCAGAAAAGATAAACATCTATTTTGAAAACCTCGAAGACAGCAGAGCTCTCCGTGAAAAATGGAAGGATCTGGATGATGTGGCTGTCACTACTTCCATCAGCGGTAACGCAGAGTTCAACGCAGCAGGGGTGGACAAAGGAGTTGGTCTTGCCATGCTGCGCACAAAGCTTGGCATTGACCGGATGCATGTGATCGCTTTTGGTGATAATGAAAATGATCTGGAAATGCTGGAAGGCGCAGGCATCGGAGTCGCTATGGGTAATTCCAAACAGTATGTAAAGGATGCCGCTAATGAGGTGACCGGAGATAATGATCATGATGGTGTGGCGGAATTTCTTGAGAGGTTTTTCGGGCTGTAAGCTGTGGGTGATCGTGATTGCTGATATACGGGACAGGGAAATGTATTTTTCTCTGTCTTTTTTATTTTCATTTTCGGTGATATAAGGTATGATTAACAGAGAAGATGAGGGAGTGCCGGTTTTGATCGGTAGTTCCCGGTGAAAATTTTTTGAGGGAATCAGGAGGGAATTTTTTATATGAAAAATTTAGTACCTAAGAGGGTGATGGAATATATAGTTATCACATTTGCAGTTATTCTGATGGATGTGGGAATCTATGTATTCAAATTCCCGAACAACTTTTCTTTCGGAGGAGTTTCGGGTATGGCAGTCGTATTCTCGCATTTTATTCCGATGACATCTGCGCAGATCAACCTGGTGATCAATCTTATTTTGCTGGTGATCGGGTTTATGATCCTGGGAAAAGATTTTGGCATAAAGACAGCTTATGTTACAGTTGTATCTTCTCTGCTCCTGAATGTATTCGAGAAGGTTTTTCCTATGGAAAAAGCACTCACAGGGAACATTATGCTGGAGCTGTGCTTCGCGATCATCCTTCCGGCACTGGCTGCTGCGATCCTGTTTTTTAAGAATGCCTCAGGCGGCGGTACGGATATTGTTGCGATGATCATTAAAAAGTATTCTACGATGAATATTTCGGGTGCACTGTTTCTTGTAGACTGTTTCATCGTTGTTGTTTCCTTTATGGTATTTGATATTACCACAGGCCTCTGCTCTGTGCTGGGTCTTATGGCCAAGACGTTGCTGATCGATAAGTCTATTGAGAGGATGAAGCTGAACAAATATTTCACTATCATTTCCAGCAAACCGGAGGAAATTTCCGATTTTATCATGAAGGATCTGAACAGAAGTGCTACGATTTATCATGGAGAGGGTGTTTATACCCACAAGGATAAAAAGATCATCCTGACTGTGGTTGACGTAAAGCAGGCGGTGTTGCTGCAGAGGTTTATTGATGAGGTAGATCCGCAGGCATTTCTGATGGTAACTAAGAGCAGTGAGGTTATTGGTAAGGGATTTATGAGTTATATCTGATGTGGTAATGGAATGCGGATAATTTTATCCGTCGGAACATATGTATGCACGATATGGAGAGCATTTTCAACAGCTGTTAGAGGCTGTGGAGATGCTCTCTTTTTTGACATGATAAATTGTGGAGGGTGTGTATTTATGTACGGGAAAAGTGGAATGCAGATTGCAAATATCTGCGTGAATTTGAATGAAAAGGCTGTGAAGTTTTCGTGAAAAGGTTTGACAGGGGGCAGATTATATGTTAGGATACACACTTGCGTAACAAATTTAATAAAATTGTAATAAATGAAGATGCTAACAGATGCAACAGACAAACTATTAAGATGGACCGGAGGAGAGTTGCAGATTTTCTGAGAGGAGTTTTTATGTTTTATAAAAAAATTGCTGCTGTTGTCATGAGTGTTGTGATCGCCGGATCTGTTCCGTGTACAGTTTTTGCAGATACAGATGTAAGTGCTGTGACAGATGGCGAGGTGGAGGAACTTTCCATTGAGGAAGATTTCTCGGACGGGATGGATTCCATCTCCGCTCTTGCAAACGCTCTGGCAGACAAGACTGTTTCTGATGTGGCAGAATATCAGGAAGCGAAAGCAGAGGCTGAGGAGATCGCACAGAAGAGACTGGAAGCAGAAGCAGCAGCGGAAGCTGCCCGTAAAGCGGAAGAAGAGCGTAAGGCAGCTGAAGAGGCAGCACGTAAGGCTGAAGAAGCCCGCGTAGCCAAGCGTCAGGAAATTGCGGATTTTGCACTGCAGTTTGTAGGAAATCCGTATGTCTACGGCGGCACAAGCCTGACAAATGGTGCAGACTGTTCCGGGTTCGTGATGTCTGTGTTTGCACAGTTTGGTTATGGGCTTCCCCGTGTGGCAGCAGCCCAGTGTGCAGCATCCCAGAAGAAATCTGTAGAAGATATCGAAGTTGGTGACCTGGTATTCTACGGAGACGGCGGAATCGACCACGTAGCTCTCTATATCGGCGATGGCAAGATCGTCCACGCCAGCACCGCAGCCACAGGAATCAAAGTATCCGACTACAATTACCGTGCACCGGCTGCGGTTGGAACTTTTGTGGAATAATAAAATATGTAAATGAATACTTTATAAGTTAAACTGCTTACAGGAAATGTTCGAGAGAAATGGAGACGACCTGCGGGCAGTTTTTTGATTATGAGCAAGAATGTGGATTGCGAATATCCGCTTGACTTGAATAAGAAATTTCCCTGTAATTTCCCAATGACATAAAAAAGCTCTCAGCATTGATGATAGCAGCCATCTTGTTGTGATGTCTGTTTCTATTCTGGTACAGGCTAAGACAGTCACACAGCCCAGCAGAGTGCTTATGCTTTCCGCAGCATCTGCCTGTAAATAACCACAGATACCACAGCAGTAAACACCTCCGTGATCCAGAATGCGTTCCAGACACCCTCAGGACCCATAAGCCGGGACAGAATCCAGGCAACAGGCATGATGACGATCACATACCGGAACAAGGAGATCACAAGGGACTGGATGCCCTTTCCAAGGCCTTCCATAGCTCCTGAAGTAGTGACAGACACAGCAGAAATGATAAATCCTGCACTGATGATCTTAAGAGCCTTGGAACCAGCAGCAATCGTCTCTGGGTTCGTGGTGAAAAGTCCCATAAGCTGTCCGGACGCCAGGAGGCAAACAGCAGTTCCAAGGAACATGATCACACAGCTGGCCTCCAAAGTCAGACGGAAGATCTTTTTCACACGTTTCATCTCCTGGGCTCCGAAGTTGTAGCCGATCAGCGGACGCATTCCCTGGATGATACCGTTAGTCGGAAGATAAAGGAAAGTCTGCAGCTTATAATAAACACCTAGGATTACCACATAACTGTCTGAATAAGCTGCCAGTACAGAATTCAGAAAAGAGACCAGAAATGACGGCAGAGCCAGGTTCAGGATTGCCGGAACACCAATGGCATACAGGCTCAGATCCGTTTCTTTGCTGGCTTTTATGGCTTTTGGGGTCACACGCACAGGAATTGGACGCAAAATATAAAAAGATATATACACAACGATCGTAAGCACCTGACCGATACCAGTAGCCAGAGCAGCACCGCGGATTCCCATTTTCGGGAAAAATCCGATACCCCAGATCAGGAACGGATCCAGGATGATATTGCTGATACAGCCAACCAGCAGGGCAATCATAGACACCTTCATCCTTCCCACAGCCTGGAAAAGTTTCTCAAAGAAAAGGCTGATGGAGATCACAGTGGAAAACAGAAATACGACCGTGGAATACTCATGCCCCATTCGGATCACCGTTTCATCCTGTGTATACATCCGGAGAAACGCCGGCATAACAGCAATGCTGATCACAGTCATGAGAATACCGTGGATCACAGCCAGAATAAAACCATGGGTCGCAGCTGTGTCGGCCATTTTTTTATTTCCTGCGCCAAGATGATAGGACACCCTGGCATTGATACCAATACCAAAACCAATGGCAACTGCATTGATCAGGTTCTGCACAGGATATACAAGTGAGAGTGCTGTCATAGCCTGCTCACTGATCTGTGCTACGAAGAAACTGTCAACAATATTATACAGCGAGTTTACAAGCATGGAAAAAACCATAGGTAGTGCCATGGAAGCCAGTAGTGGGCCAACAGGCTTTTCCTTCATAAAAGTATCATTCATGAAAAAAACCTCCTTCATATCGTTATTGTATTATTCGTAAAAGAATAACTGTGCGTGTTTTGTGTACATAATAAAAGCCACACAACCTGCCTCTAAAAGCAAAGAGTAAAGGCAGATTATGTGGCGAAAAAAGTCGAAACTGAAAAATCCACACTATGTTTTAGTACCTAAACCCTAACAAAAAAAATCCCGGCTGTCAAGCACAGAATTCAACCGGAGCAGACTATGCAAATGACATGGCTTTTACGCAATTTATCAGTACCTGTACATGTGTGTACTGCGTGCACTGGCAGTCCCGAAAACCCCCTTCTGGCAAAATGCACAAAACCTGTCGAACCATGGTGGATAAGTGAAAAACTTTCCAAAAAGTTTTCCACATGACAAAAATCCGCAAATCCGCTAATAATCAAGTTATACACAAATTTATCCACATTATCCACAAGGATAACAATGTGGATGACCTGATTTACATAAAAAAAATTAAACATATGTTTTGTGTAAAAATGATAAATCAGCGAAAAACGTGAAAAAAATCTGTAAAACTATTGACATTTTTAAATTCTAAATACCACAAAATATTATGCAAAAAAGATAAAATTTAATAAAAAACAAAGTAATAATCAGAAAAATATTAAAATATTTACGAAAAAAGAATATATTCCAGAACAGAAAACTATAAAGTATGGAAATGTACGCAAAAAGAGGACAGTGACCGGATATTACGGACACTGTCCTCTGCAAAAAATCGCTGTCAGAGTGTGGATAAGTGTGGAAAAATGGCTTATCCGCCCTGTTTCATTCGTTTGATCACCTTGAGCCGGGTAAATTCCTCGCGCTCTTTTTCCTCCAGGGCATTGGTGATATCTCTGGTGAGAGTTTCATATCTTGGGATGGTGATATTCTTCAGAGCGTTGGCACGCTTCTGGGTTTTTTTGATATTGGTGGCAAGACGGATAGCTGCGTTTTCAATCATGGAAAGCTGAATGGACAATTCTTTCACACGCTCGAAAGCTGCCTTGGCCTCGTCCAGGGACAGCTTGGTGCTGTAGTAGGCGTAGGTCGGCGTATTGCTGCTCTGCCTGTCATATTCCACAAGGGGAATCTCAGTACCCATAACGCTTCGTGTCTTGATCCGGATGGAATTTTCTACAGGAACGGTATGGGAAATCTGGTCTACAAAAGCGATACCGATCTCCATGTTAGCTTTCTGCAGGGCTGCATAAGCAGTACGGAAGGTTTCATCGATCTGAGCCTGGATATCCTTTGCCTGGTCGATCAGCTCCATCATTTCACGGATCAGGATATTACGCTTTTTGTCCATAAGCTCATAGCCCTGTCTGGAAAGAGCCAGAGAGTTTTTTGCAAGTATGAGATTTCCCTTGGTGGGAAAGGTATTCGGATCCATAAAATCACCTCACTAACGGACGGTTTCCCTGTAATACTGATCCAGAACCTTGGTATCGATACGGTCAAGCTCTTCTCTTGGAAGGAGTCCCAGGAGTTCCCAGCCCTTATCAAGAGTTTCGATGATGCTTCGGTTTTCGGTCTCGGACTGTCCTACGAATTCTGCTTCGAAAGCTTTTCCGAATACAAGGTACTGCTTATCCAGCGGAGAAAGTTCATCCTCGCCGATAACGGAAGCCAGTGCTCTTGCATCGCCTACCTTTGCGTAGCAGGAGAAGAGCTGGTTGGCAACATCCTGATGATCGGCACGAGTGAAGCCTTCGCCGATACCATCTTTCATCAGACGGGAAAGAGAAGGCAGAACGTTGATCGGCGGGTAGATGGCCTGTCCGTGAAGCTGACGATCCAGAACGATCTGGCCTTCGGTAATGTATCCCGTAAGGTCAGGAATCGGATGGGTGATATCATCGTTCGGCATGGTCAGAATCGGAATCTGGGTTACAGAACCGGTGCCGCCGCGGACGATGCCGGCACGCTCATAAAGAGTGGCAAGTTCACTGTACAGATATCCGGGATAACCTTTTCGGGAAGGAATCTCACCTTTGGAGGAAGAAACCTCTCGCATGGCCTCGCAGAAAGAAGTGATATCTGTCAGGATAACCAGGATGTGCATGCCTTTTTCGAAGGCAAGATACTCGGCAGCGGTGAGGGCAATCTTCGGTGTCAGAAGACGCTCAACAACCGGGTCATTTGCAAGATTCAGGAACATTACAACGTGGTCGGAAGCACCGCTTTCTTCGAAGGTTCTGCGGAAAAATTCAGCTACGTCATATTTAACACCCATTGCTGCAAAAACAATGGCAAATTTCTCATCGGAATCGCCGCCCAGTGAAGCCTGCTGAACGATCTGTGCAGCCAGCTTGTCATGTGGAAGACCGTTTCCGGAAAAGATCGGCAGCTTCTGGCCGCGGATCAGAGTGGTCAGTCCGTCGATGGCGGAGATACCGGTGTTGATATAGTTTCGTGGATATTCACGGGTTACCGGATTCAGCGGAAGACCGTTGATATTCAGGCTGACCTCCGGTGTAATATCGCCAAGACCGTCAATGGGCTGGCCGATACCGTTAAAGGTTCGTCCCAGGATCTCGGGGGAAAGCCCGATCTCCATAGGATGACCGGTAAGACGTGTGTGTGTATTGCCAAGGGACATATTATCTGTCCCCTCAAAAACCTGGATAACAGCCTTATCCTCGTAGATTTCCACGATACGGCCGATTTTCTGCGTGCCGTCCTCCATGTGGAATTCCACGATCTCCTCGTAGGATGCGTTCTTAACACCCTCAAGGACAACAAGAGGGCCGTTTATTTCACTCAGGCCAAGATATTCGATTGCCATAAACTGATCCCTCCTTTAACCGTTTCTTTCCAGTACATTATCGTAGAAACGGTCGATATCTTTGTGATACTCATCAAAACGCTCCAGTTCTTTATTTGGAACCTCGTATTTGATAGCAATGATACGCTCAAAAATTTTATCCTCTTTCAGCACGGAAACCGGCATGCCACGGTTTACAAGGGCACGGCATTTTTCGTAGAGATAGAGGATCGTTTCCATCATCAGGAACTGTTTTTCCATAGGAACACTGGTGTCTTCCTGATGAAAAGCGTTCTGCTGAAGGAATCCGAGACGGATCACTCTGGCAATCTCAAGTGTCAGTTTCTGGTCATCCGGAAGAACATCGCTTCCGATAAGCTTAACGATCTCCATGAGAGAACTTTCCTGATTGAGGATAGCCATGATCTGGTTTCTGTCATAAACGAATTTCGGGGAAACATGCTCTCTGTACCATGGAGTCAGGTCTTCCAGATATTCACTGTAGCTGGTAAGCCACTGGATCGCAGGGAAGTGACGGGCATAGGCAAGTGCCTTGTCCAGTCCCCAGAAGCAGCGGACGAAACGTTTGGTATTCTGTGTGACAGGCTCGGAGAAGTCACCACCCTGTGGGGAAACAGCACCGATGATGGAGACAGAACCTTCTGTTCCGTTCAGGTTCTGCATCATTCCGGCACGCTCATAGAAAGCGGAGAGCTTGGATGCCAGGTAAGCAGGGAATCCTTCTTCTGCGGGCATCTCCTCCAGACGTCCGGAAAGCTCACGGAGTGCCTCAGCCCAACGGGATGTGGAGTCTGCCATGATGGCTACGTCATAGCCCATATCGCGGTAATATTCAGCAAGAGTAACACCTGTATAAATAGAAGCCTCACGTGCCGCAACCGGCATGTTGGAGGTGTTGGCGATCAGTGTGGTACGGTCCATCATCAGGTTACCGGATTTCGGGTCGATCAGCTTGCTGAAATCCTCAAGAACCTGTGTCATTTCATTTCCACGCTCGCCACAGCCAATGTAGATAATGATATCTGCATCGGACCACTTGGCGATCTGATGCTGTGTCATGGTTTTTCCTGTTCCGAATCCGCCGGGAACAGCAGCAGTGCCGCCCTTTGCGATTGGGAAAAGCGTATCCAGGATACGCTGGCCGGTAAGAAGCGGAACGCTTGCCGGGAAACGCTTGTAGGTCGGACGTGGAACACGGATCGGCCATTTCTGGGCAAGTGCAAGCTCTTTTTCGGTACCGTCATCAAGGCGGATGGTAACGATAGGCTCCAGAACTGTGTAAGCACCGTCCGGAACTGCATGGATAACGGTTCCGTGCGGGATGTTTGGCGGAACCATGGATTTATGAAGGATGGAGGCGGTCTCCTGTGTCTCGGCAATCACAGTACCTGCGCCGATCACGTCTCCTTCTTTTACTGTGATGTGTGTTTCCCATTTTTTTTCAGTGTCAAGGGAGTCAACGCTGACACCGCGGGAAATATATTTTCCGGAGGCCTCTGCAATTTCTGCAAGAGGCCTCTGGATACCATCAAAAATATTGTGGATGATTCCCGGTCCAAGGAGAACGGAAATTGCGTCTCCTGTTCCGGTAACGGTTTCTCCGGGTTTCAGTCCTGTAGTTTCCTCAAAAACCTGTACAGTCGTCATATGTTTCTTAAGTCCGATGACCTCTCCTACAAGTTTCTCAGGGCCTACATAGACCATCTCGGAGATCTTGAAGCCGGTGTCGCCCTTGAGGTAGATAACAGGACCGTTGACACCGTAGATAATACCTGTTTTACTCATGTGCTGGACCTCCGTTGAATTTGAAATCTCTGTATGCTGCATTGTATCCTTCCTCAAAAGAATTATCGATGAGGATGTTTTTCTCCGGGATCACAGCTTTGATTCCGCCGATAAAGGAATCTCCGGAAAGCCTCAGCGGAAACCCTGTCTTGATCGTAAGTGACTTCAGCCGGAGTTCATCTTCCCTGGAAAGATAGATCTGAATCTCATCGTGTTCTGCAAAGCATACAGCTTCTTCGATCTTGCTGCAAAGATATTCCTCATAACAGGAGGATTCCATAAATTTCAGGATCTGTTCTCTGACCTCTGAAAAAAGTTTCTCTTTTAAACGGCTCTGTCTGGCAGTCCAGTCACGGCGGATATTCAGCTGTTCGGCTGAAAGTGCCTTGTTGATCTCACGCCGGGCGTTTGCAATCTCGGCTTTCCGGGAACTGGCAGCGTTTTCCAGAGCCATTTTTTTATGTTCCTCCATTGCGGCATCCAGTGATTCTTTATGCTCCTGGACCTCTTTTTCCGCCTGGCGGCGGGCTTCTTCCGCGGAAGTATCATAGAAGTGGGTGAGTTTTTCTTCGATTGTCATAATATCACCTGCCTATAATTTTAATCCGATGGCCTCATTCACGTATGAAGTGATGAAATCAGGCCTGCGGCCGGTACCGTGTCTGTCAGGAATTTCTATGATGAGAGGTGTTTTGTGATGGAGCTTTACATCGTCGATGATCTCAGGGAATTCCCGGCCGAATTTTTCGGTCAGGAGAATGATCCCGATTTCTTTGTCCGCGATAGTACGCTCCAGAGCTTCCTTCAGCTCATCGTGTTCATGGACAACAACACCTTCTACACCGGCCAGTCTCATTCCTGTCAGAGTATCAATATTGTCGCTGATCAGGTACATCTTCATATCAAAGTTTACCCAGGATCATGAAGGAGATGATCAGTCCATAAAGAGCAACACCTTCGGCAAGACCTACGAAGATAAGGGATTTACCAAGGATGCTCTGATCCTCACTGATTGCTCCAAGTGCTGCGCTTGCCGCACTGGCAACGGCAATACCACCACCGATACAGGAAAGTCCGGTAACGAGTGCTGCTGCGATGTAGCCCATACCTGTTGCAAGGCCTGCGTCAGCACCTGTTGCAGCCTGTACGGAAGCTCCGCCTGCGAATGTTACGGCGATGGCAACAAGCATGATTCCGAAGAAGAAAAATGCGTTTACGCCAAGAGCTGTTTTGTAGCGGCCACGGCTTTTTTCGCCGAGAAGATAATAACCGAATGGAAGAATGATACTGAGTACAAGTGCAACTGCGATTGTAATCTGTGTAATGACTGTCATGATGATGACCTCCTTAAACTTAAATAGTAATCGTTTTATTATTTATTCCTGGAGCAGAACGGCTCGAATTTACGTCCGCTGCCTTTGTAGAAACGGCTGAACATTTCGTAATATTCCAGACGGAGTACCTGGATACCTACGATCAGGCCCTCCATAGCGCATACGAAAAGGTTTCCGAGGATAATGACGATCCAGTTCGGACTGCCGTTCTCTGCGCCTGCAAGCATAAGCACAACCTCCATCATAGCTGCGTGGCTGACTGCAAAAGCGCCGATACGCACGAAGGAGAGTGTATTGGAAAAGTAGCTCAGGATAACCTCGAACAGTTCGAAGATACCCTGTACGATAAACATGCCCTTTTCTTTTGGCATAACTTCGGCTTTTTTCTCAACCAGGTTGGTAAGCGGTTCCTTGAAGAAGATCAGAAGCAGCGGAACACCGAACATGATGGCAAGAACAGCTCCGCCGGGAACTGCATGACCGGAAACAAAAAGTCCGATGCAAAGTACTGCAGATCCGTAGAATACAAGTCCTGCCACAGCGTTGGTGTCGAACCAGGTTTTTTCAACGTCATGCATCTTAAGGGAATTGATGATGTTGAAAACCATGCACAGGAGGATGATTCCCATGCCAAAGCCGATGGCAACGATAAATACGGTATTCAGTTTTCCGATAAAAGGTATGGTCGTCATACTGTCTACAGGTCTTAGCCACAGAGCAGGTATGACATCTTCAAATCCAAAGATACTGCCGAACATCAGGCCGAAGAAGGTTGAGAAAACACCGGCACAGCTGATGATTCCGGCAAGGTCGATATGTTTCAGCCTGTACAGAAGGAAACCTCCGATAAAAAGCAGAAGTCCCTGTCCTGCATCACCGAACATGGCT
Organism: Blautia aquisgranensis; assembly: GCF_040096615.1. Taxonomy (NCBI): domain Bacteria; kingdom Bacillati; phylum Bacillota; class Clostridia; order Lachnospirales; family Lachnospiraceae; genus Blautia; species Blautia aquisgranensis. Next base: position 2,891 of record NZ_JBBMEJ010000020.1, on the reverse strand, counting down.
CCGAAAATGAAGGAGTAGGTGATGGCAACGAACCAGGTTGGATCCATCTCGCCATAAGCGGGAAGACCGTACATCTTGACATACATTTCAAATGGTTTGAAAAGCTTCGGGTTTTTCAGCTTCGTTGGCGGCTGATGGTTTGGATCATGTTCCGGTGATGTGGTATCTTCGCCGTCTATCAGGCAGAAGATCCGTTCATCTGATGCGATATCAGCCTGAAAAGCCCGTGTGTCAGCTTCTGTCATCCAGCCGCAGAGAATATAGAAATTCTCATGATTTCCGGTGCAGGCAGCAGCCTTACGGACATCAAAGTTTCTGGAAAACTGACGTAGTGTATCTCTTGCAGAAACAATATCTTCGGCTCTGTCAGAGAGGAAACGCTGGCGTTTCTGTTTCTGGGCTTCCAGATGCTTCAAGGCATCCTCGTACTGTTTGCTTACGCTGGAAAAAGCCTGCTGGGCTGTACCGGTGTAATTATCCGGTACAAAGATCTTCTCAAAGTGCATGGAAGAGTAGGCCGCATCAATTTTGTGAGCCTCATGCTTCGGTACAAAATAGACTCCCCAGACATACTGGTCATCTTCATCACATTTCAGGAAGATGGTGTTCAGGTTGTCGTAAATGTATTTCTTGAATTTTTCGTAATACTGTTTCTCAATACGTCCGAAATGAAAATGAATGTATTTCAGGTGCAGAATAGAGGAAATATTGTAATCAATATTTCGGAACGGACGTATGATCCGCAGGGATTCTTCTAGGGAGGAACATTTTTCTTCTAATTCAGTTTGTTCCTGCTGGAGTTGCTCCGATTGTCCACGGATCTCCTTCACTGTGGAAAGTGCTTTTTCAATACCGGTGCTTCGGTTGGAAGCAGCAGGAGGACTTTTCAGTTCTTCGTAAATGGTATTGATGGAATTAAGAGCATCTCTATACGGATTGACCTCAATGAAAGGTGTCAGGCTTTCTACTGTGGTCAGTTCAGAGAGCGCGTTTTCCAGATGGATTTCGTACTTGCACAGGTAGGTGTTTACAACCCGGTCAATATCTGCTTTGGGACCGGTGATGCTCAGAAAATTCATTTTTTCAATCACGTTGCTACCTCCTGGTTATTAACCGTTGCGTATATAACGCAGGGATTGTTCTGGATCCACGCCATAGCGCACGCACTCAAGGGCAATGGTCAGACGGTTGACTTCATGTTCTTTATGATATAAATAGGAATAAATGACTGCTACGGAGTAGGGATCCTTGCGTGCTTCCCGTTCCAGCACATTCCTGAGGATGTAGTTATAAAATTCCTCCAGGTTGGCTGCAGTCAGCTGCTCATATTTCTTACCATAGTAGGTTCCGGCAAAAATACGCTGGGCTTCTTCGTATGTGGGAGCTTCCACAAGTGCGGTGATCTCTTCTTTACGAAGTTTGTAGTTCATGGGAATCAGCAATGCATAGATTTCGGCTGGTTCCATGCGAAAACAGCGTTTGGATCGCTGGATGAATTGCAGGTTCAGCATATCAAATTTTTCGCCGTAGGCTTTCGTGATCTGAGCCAGATCATTGCCCTTGAAAAGTTTCTTCCGCATATTCCAGATCTGTGAAAAATATGAAAGATCAAGTGCCATGCCGAAGTCAAAAAGCGTGGCATTTCCCCGTTCGTTGACCTGGGACAGAGGAATGAAGAAATCATTTCCCTTTAGTGCGGCGATAAATTCATCCATATTGGCGCAGGCTGCAAGTCTGTCAATATCCAGTCTGGAATGCAGTCTGAAAAAATCGCGGTAAGGGGAAATATCTACGGGGTCAGTATCTCTGTGGTCGAAGAGATTCGTCATAATCTCTTTCAGGACACGGATCTCATAGCGTTTCGAGTAAAGAGTCAGGAACGTCCGCTGTTCCTGGTTTGCAAAGTGGTAAAGTCTTGAAAAATTCCGGAAGATAGATTTCTTCAGAAGTTTCTCTATCTGCCCTCGATGCAGATCATTCTCATCGAGACCAGACCAGATATTCTGATATTCCGGGGTTCGTTTCAGGTAGGCTGTTACCTGGGGGACATTGGGAAGCTGAACGATTTCTTCCAGCTGCTCATCTGTCACAAGCCTGCTTTGCATGGCACGGATCTTGGTAGAGAGTCCGCTGTATGAGAGGACAGTGCCCATTGAATCACTTCCTTTCCCTTCAGGTTTCGGTAATTCCTGTTATTTTCTGAAACAGCTCTTTGGAAAGAGTTTCGTGGTTGGCTTCGTAGTAGGCATCCAGTCTGGATAGCTGGTCTTCTGTCTCTGCACGAAGCTGGGTGATCCGGGCGTCTTTCTCGCGGGCCAGATCTTCACGGATTTTCCGGATTTCGGCGCTGGTCTTTGTTTCCAGGGAGGCATCGAAATCTTTGATCTGTTTTTCGGCTTCTTCTGAGAGAGCTTGTTTCTGTCGCGCAGCGTCCTGCATGATAGCATTGGCTGTAGCCTCGATTTCCGAAAGCTTGTTTAGGATTTGTTCCATAGCGCCCTCCTTGTTTTGTTTATTATCTATAATTGATTTTTATATGATACACCTTTTTTCTGGTAAAAACAACTAAAAACTTGTTAAATTTTTTACGATATTTGAATAAATATGTTCAAAAAAGGACAAGAAAATGGGAGTTTGTTTATTATGCGATAGAACCAATGGGTAGAACCAATGGGGACGGGGATAAGTGGCGAGGCGCTTCGCTGTCGCCTTTGAATTGAAAAAAATGTTTGAAAAAAATATTTTTTGGTTGCGGTAGGAGGGGAATTGCATGTATAGTGGAGTATTGGAATGTTGTTGAAGTAGAATAACTGCTTAACCGAATCAAGTAAGTCCCCTGCTTCAATTGCGAGGAGCAATAAGCAGTGGGTGGGACTTACTTGTATCAGGAG